>JBBQTP010000117.1:0-12304 GCA_038213205.1 Caulobacterales bacterium | reverse complement strand
GAGGTAGTAGACCGACCCCAGACCGGCGGTCCAACCCATGGCCATCAGCAGCGCCAGGCTGGCCAGATAGAAGGCCAGGATCGCCAGCGGCGCCCGTTCGCCAAACCGCCGCGCGGTGGATTTCACCCCGGCCAGCGCGTCGTCCTCGATGTCCTGGATCGCGTAGATGGTGTCGTAGCCCAGCGTCCAGAAGACGCCCGCGGCGTAGAGCAGCAGGGCGGGAAGCTGCAGCGCGCTGTCGCCGACGGCGCGCATCAGGAAGCGGCTGTCGCCACTGGTCAGCACATAGGGCGCCATGCCGCGCCAGAAGCTGGGCCCCGCGCCGGTCGCCGCGGCGAAGCCCAGCAGGGCGCCCCAGTTGAAGGTCAGCCCAAGCCAGGCCTGCGGCCACCAGGTGATCCGCTTCATGAACGGATAGGCCGCCACCAGCGCCAGCGACGCCACGCCCAGCCCCACGGCGGTCGGCGGCAGGCTGAGCAGGATCACCAGAGCCGCCAGACAGCAGGCGATCACGAAGGCCCAGGCCTGTTTGACGCTGATCTCCCCGGCGGGGATGGGCCTCAGCGCCGTGCGCGCCACCTTGGCGTCGATGTCGCGGTCGACGATGTCGTTGTAGGCGCAGCCGGCCGCGCGCATCAGCGCCGCGCCCACGAACACTTCGGCGAGCAGGCTGACCTGCGGCAGGCGATGCTCCAGTGCATTGGCCAGCGCGATCCCCTGCCAGCCCGGCAGCATCAGCAGCCAGATGCCGGCCGGTCGATCGAACCGCCCAAGCTTCAGCCACGGCCGCAGGCCACTGGGCGCAAGGCGGTCCACCCAGTTGCTGGGCTGCGCGTCGGGAAGCGGGGCGGTCGACGTCATCGCGATGGGCTTAGCAGAAGTGGGGGTGTTGCTGAAATGGCGCTTCCGAAACCCCCGTTCGCCCACCCGGCTTGACGCTCAAAACCCGCGCGCCTAGCTTCCGCCTCCTCAGCCACGGGAAGAGGAGGGTGCGTAACGATGCAAGTTTTCGCCACGACCGCTCCGCGACCGTGCGCCGGGCCGCCGCCGCGCTTCTAACTCAACCGGACTGCTTCGTCTGAGGGCCTGCCGGGCCCGAGTCTCGAAGCCCTTCCGCGCGCCCGGAGCCCACCGGGGTTTCTCCAAACCCCTGCTTCACCCAAGTCCTTTCCATCGCGCCCGACGCGCCGCCGCCTGATCCAGGCGCCTTCGCGGTCCGTCTCCGGCGCCGAGTTTCGAGTTACCCAAAATGACCGACCACTACGAGGATGCCGACGAGAACCAGAAGCGCGTGCTCAGCAATCGCCAGGTGCTGGGCTTCCTGGGCGGCTACTGGCTGCGCCGCGGCGGATTGCTGTCGCTCACCGCGGTGCTGACGCTGGCCTCCATCGGCTTCGACCTGACGGTGCCCTATGCGGCGGGCAAGCTGGTGGACGAGGTCGCCGCCGGCGTCAGCCGCTCACGCGAGGCCTGGGCCGCCTGGGCGCTGCTGGGCGTGGTCTACGGCGCCAGCCTGATTATCAAGAACGTCGCCATGCGCCCTTGGATCTACTTCGCCTCGGCAAACATGAAGGAGATCGTCGACGAGGCGTTCCGCAAGGTGCAGGCCTTCTCGGCCGACTGGCACGCCGACAACTTCGCCGGCGCGACGGTGCGGCGGCTGAGCCGCGCCATGTGGGGCTACGATACGGTCTCCGACGCGGCCGTCATCTGGCTTGGGCCGGCCTTCCTGGTGCTGGGGGGCCTGTGCGTGATGATGGCGCTTCGCTGGCCGATGGTTGGCTTGTTCGCCAGCATTGTGGTCGCCGTCTTCGTGGCCTCGAACATCTGGCTGACCGAGCTCTATGCGCGGCCGGCGAACCTCAAGTCGGTGGCGCTCGACAGCCGGATCGGCGGCGCGTTGGCCGACAGCGTCTCGTCGAGCGCGACGGTGAAATCGTTCGGGGCGGAGCCGCGCGAGGCGGCGCGGATCGGCGGCATCACCGACCTGTGGCGCAAGTCCGTCAACGTCACCTGGACCCGGTTCACCAACCTTTGGCTGCTGCACAATGTGCTGTTGATGGTGCTGCAGGCCGGCATGACCGGCCTCTTGGTCTCGCTGTGGGCGAAGGGCCAGGCCCGGGCCGGCGACGTCGCCTTCGTGATCACCGCCTTCATGCTGATGACCGGCTACCTGCGCAACATCGGCGAGAACATCCGCATGACCCAACGCGGCCTGGACGACATCGAGGACGTCGCGCGCTACGCGACCCTGCCCCCGCAGGTGATCGACGCGCCGGACGCCAAGGCCTTCCGCAGCGACCTCGGCGAGATCGTCTTCGACCGGGTGACCTTCCGCTACAAGTCCGCGACAGAGCCGCTCTACGACAACTTCACCCTGCGCATCGCGCCGGGCGAGCGCGTCGCGTTGGTCGGGCCGACGGGCGCCGGCAAATCGACCTTCGTGAAGCTGATCCAGCGGCTCTACGACGTGGACGCGGGCCAGATCCTGGTGGATGGGCAGGACATCGCCCACGTCACGCAGGGCTCGCTGCGGCGCGCCATCGCGGTGGTGCCGCAGGACCCGGCGCTGTTCCACCGCCAGCTCAGCGAGAACATCGCCTATGCGCGGCCGGACGCCACTGAGGACGAGATCGTGCTCGCCGCCAAGCGGGCCCGCGCCCACGACTTCATCGCCAAGCTGCCGCACGGCTATCGCACCCTGGTCGGCGAGCGCGGGGTGAAGCTGTCGGGTGGCGAGCGGCAGCGCGTGGCGATCGCGCGCGCCTTCCTCGCCGACGCGCCGATCCTGGTGCTCGACGAGGCCACATCCTCGCTGGATGTCGAGACCGAGCGGCAGGTGCAGGCGGCGATGGAGGAGCTGATGGTCGGCCGCACCACTATCGTCATCGCCCACCGCCTGTCGACCATCCGCGGCGCCGACCGCATCCTGGTGTTCGAGGACGGCCGCATCGTCGAGGAAGGCAAGCACGCCGACCTGGTCAAGAAGGGCGGCGCCTACGCGCGGCTCCACGCGGTGACCGAGGGCTGGGCCTGAGGCGTTCAGTCCCGAGGTCAAGTGGATCGGATCGAGGCTGAATCGGCTGGGCAAGACAACCCAGGTGCGCCTATGCTCCGGACCGGCAGGGAGCGGTTCGGGGGGCTGAATGTCCGCGCAGGGAGTGCATCCGTTGGCCGAGGGGGTCAGCCGCGGCCACGCGCTTTGGGTGCGCTTGGTCCACTGGCTGATCGTGGCCGTCGTACTCACCTTGGCCTATTCGGGGATCGTCATCTTGATGGCTCACCCCCGCCTCTACTGGGGCTGGTCCGGCAATGATCTCACGCGGCCGCTGATCGAGCTGCCGCTTGGCCGCAACTACCACCACGGCGGCTGGGAGGCTCCGATCCCCTTCTTCGGCGACTCGAAGGGACCGGTCAGTCAGGTCCGCACCTACGACATCTTCAACCAGAACGGCTGGGCCCGCAGCCTGCATTTCCTGGTCGCCTGGCTGCTGGTCGGGGCCTGGGCGGTCTTCGGCGCCGCGAGCCTCCTCACGGGCCACCTGCGCCGCGACCTGCTGCCGAGGGGCGAGGAGCTCGGGCCGAAGGCCTTTTTGCAGGATGTCCGCGATCACCTCGCCATGCGCATCACGCCCGCCAAGGGGGGCCCGCCCTACGGGATTCTGCAGAAGCTTGCCTACCTGGGCGTGATCTTCGCCGCCCTGCCGGTCATGGTGCTGACCGGCCTGTCGATGTCGCCGGCGGTGGCGGCCGCCTGGCCGTGGCTGCCCAGCGTCTTTGGCGGAACCCAGTCGGCGCGGACGATCCATTTCCTCTTCCTGTGCCTGATCGCCCTCTTCCTGGCCGCTCACCTCCTGATGGTGGTGCTGTCGGGATTTGGCCGGCAGATCCGGGCGATGACCTGGGGCAAGTGACCATGGACCGGAACGATCTCCTGCTGCCGCGTCGCGCCCTCGTCGGCGGTCTCGCGACTCTAGGCGGCCTGGCGCTCGCCGCCTGCACCGGCGAGAACCCGCCGACCTACGGCAACATCTTGCGTATGGGCGACGACTTCACCTACCGGGCCCAGCGCATCCTCATGCCGCGCCCTGCACTGGCGCGCCAGTTCGACCACGCCGACATCACCTCCATGCCGGCCATTGGCACCACCAATCCCGGCAACGCCAAGGAGCCCGCCTTCAGCGCCGACTTCGGCGAGGCCTACGACCGTCTGCACAGGAGCGGCTTCGCCGACTGGCGCCTGGAGATCGCCGGCGAAGTCGCCCGGCCCGGCGCCTATACGCTGGCCGACCTCAAGGCCATGCCGGCGCGAACCCAGATCACGCGGCACACCTGCGAGGAGGGCTGGTCGGCCATCGCCGCATGGACGGGGACGCCGCTGGCCGCCGTGCTTCATGCCGCCGGCATGCTGCCCACCGCGCGGTATGTGAACTTCCGCGCGTTCGATGAGTTTGTCGACAGCATCGACCTTTACGACGCCCTCCACCCCCAGACGATCCTGGCTTACGGCATGAACGGCAAGGATCTGCCGGTCGGCCACGGCGCGCCCCTGCGCGCCCGGGTGGAGACCCAGCTCGGCTATAAGAGCGTGAAATTTCTCCGCCGCATCGAGGTCGTCGCCAAGTTCGACGACTTCGGCAAGAAGGGCGACATCCAGAACGGCTGGTCCTGGTACGCGGGGATCTAAGGCGGCGGCGGAAGACGGAACCGAGCCGTGCGTTTGCGCGCGGTCAAATGACAGGCCGTTGAGGTCGCCTACGACCGCTCGCGGGGAAGTCTTCAGGCGACAGCTTCGCCCAGCGCCCCCGCCAGATCGCCACGCCGCTCCACCCGCACCCGCTCCAGGCCCAGCCAGCCGGCCATCAGTTTCAGCTCCTGCGCGAGCCGCACCGGCGTGGCGTCGCTGGCCCAGGGTTCGGCGTGGCTCGACTGGACGATCAGCACCCCGGCCTTGCGGTCGGACTTCAGGTCCACCTTGGCGGTCAGCGCGTCCCCCTCCAGGAAGGGCAGCACATAGTAGCCGTGGGTGCGCTTCTCGGCCGGGGTATAGATCTCGATCCGGTAGCGGACGCCGAACATCCGCTCGGTGCGCTCGCGGAACCAGATCAGGTTGTCGAACGGCGAGAGCAGGGCCTGGGCGTTGACCTTGCGCGGCCACTTGGCGGCGGGGTCGAGGTAGGCCTGTTCGCGCCAGCCCTTCACCGTGACTGGGATCATCGAGCCGTCCTCGACCAGCTCGGCCATCCGCGCCTTGGCGCCTTCCACCGGCATACGGAAATAGTCGCGCAGGTCCTTCGACGTGGCGATGCCCATGGCCCGGATCGCCTGCCGGTAGAGCGCGCGGTGCGCGTCCTGGCGGCTCGGCGTCGGCGTGTTGAGGATGGCCCGCGGCAGCACCTTTTCCGGCAAGCCATAGACCCGCTCGAAGGTCCCGCGCCGCGTCGCCGTGGTCAGCTCGCCGGTCCAGAACAGGCACTCGACGGCGCGCTTGCTCTCGCTCCAGCCCCACCAGCCGCCCGCGCCCTTCTGGCCCATCTCCAACTCGCCGGCCGAGATCGGGCCACGGCGGGATATCTCGTCCAGCACCTTGTCGACGAACGCGCGCCGCTCACGCAGGAAATGGCCGACGCCCTTCCAGGTCCCGACCCCGTCGTGGGCGTCCTGCATCCGCCAGCGGAACAGGGGCTGCGACGCCAGCGGCAGCAGCGAGGCCTCGTGCGCCCAGTACTCGAACAGCGGCCGCTTCCTGGCCCAGGCGACCTCTTCCAGCATGGCCCGCGGATAGGCGCCCAGCCGCGAGAAGGCCGGCAGGTAGTGGGTGCGGCTGACCACATTGACGCTGTCGATCTGCACCACGCCGAGGCGGTCCACGAGCTTCACCAGCTGGCGCTTGGTCACCGGGCCGGTGGGCCGGGGCGTGGCGAACCCCTGGGCGCCCAGCGCAATGCGGCGGGCCTCGCTCGCGGTCAGCTTTTCCTTGGGCATCGGGTCGGGCCGCCCCTCGATTCGAGTCGCGGCCTCAGCCTAGCGATCGAACAAACAAAGAACAATCATCTGCTAATGAATGGTTAACAGAATCGGCCCGCCGCCTTGGTAAACAGAACATTAACAGAACCGAGGCTCATCAGGGTGCGCTTGCTCAGCGCGCCAGCCGCCCATCGTTGAGCGCGGCGGCCTCGAATTCGAACACGACGTCCGGGTCAGGCTTGGGGACCTTCTTGGCGATGGCCCCGGGGGCCAGGACGTTGAGCAGATGGCGGATGATGTTCAGCCGGGCTGTCTTCTTGTGGTCGGCGCGCACGACGATCCAGGGGGCCTCCGGCGTATGAGTTCGGCGCAGCATCTGGTCGCGGGCGTCGGTGTAGTCGTCCCACTTCTTCTGGGCGGCGCCGTCCAGCGGGCTGACCTTGAGGGCCTTGAGCGGGTCGGTCTCGCGCGCCTTCAGCCGCTGAGCCTGCTCCTGGCGGGAGATGTCCAGCCACAGCTTGACGATGTTCAGGCCGGAGCCGACCAGCATGTGCTCCAGGCCGGGTACGTCACGCAGGAAGGTCTCGTGCTCCTCGGGCGTGCAGAAGCCCATCACCGGCTCGACGCCGCCGCGGTTGTACCAGGAGCGGTTGAAGATCACGAGTTCGCCAGCCGAGGGCAGGCGCGCCAGATAGCGCTGGAAATACCATTGGCCGCGCTCGTGCTCGTTGGGTTTCGGCAGCGCGATGGCGCGGGTGTTGCGCACCGACAGATGCTCGGTGATCCGCTTGATCGCGCCGTCCTTGCCGGCCGTGTCGCGCCCTTCGAAGATCACCACGTCCTTCTGGCCCGAGGCGATCGCCGCCTGCTGGAAGCGGACCAGCGCGATCTGCAGCTTGCGGAGCTCGTCGTCGTAGTTGTCTGACTTGGACATGCCTTGACCCTATTCCGGAAGAAGCCCGGAGCGCTACAACGGGCGAGATGATCCGTCTGTTCATTCCCCACGACCTCGCCCCCGGCGCCGAGATGGCGCTCGACGCCGGCCAGAGCCGCTACCTCGCCGCGGTGATGCGCCAGGCAGTGGGCGACGAGGTCGCCCTGTTCAACGGCCGCGACGGGGAGTGGCGCGCGACCATCACCGTGGTCGGCAAGCGCGCCGTCGGCGTCCGCGCCGAGGCCCAGACCCGGCCGCAGGTGATGGGCGCCGACCTCGACCTGATCATCGCCCTGGTCAAGCGCGCGCGGCTGGAGACCATCGTCGAGAAAGCCGCAGAACTTGGCGCGCGGCGTGTCCTGCCGGTGACCACCGAGCGCACCAACGCCGAGCGAACCCGTGTCGAGCGCCTCACCGCCATCGCCACCGAAGCCGCCGAGCAGACCGGCCGCCTGGACGTGCCGATGGTCGCCGAGCCGCAGAAGCTGGAAAAGCTGATCGCCGGTTGGCCCGCCGAGCGAAAACTGCTGTTCTGCGACGAGGCCGGCGACGCGAAGCCCGTGCCGGAAGCCCTCTCCGGCGCCAGGCCCGGCGAGCCCTGGGCGATCCTGATCGGTCCCGAAGGTGGGTTTTCGGCCAAAGAACGCGCCATGCTGCGGGCGCTGCCCTACGCTGTTCCGGTGTCGCTTGGCCCCCGGATCCTGCGCGCCGACACCGCCGCGATCAGCGCGCTGACCCTCTGGCAGAGCGCTTTAGGCGACTGGCGACCCCACCACTATCCTGATCGCCCCTTGAGCTTATCTGAATTGCGCCCACCTAGACTGACAACGTAAACAGCACGACCGCGCGGAAAGATTGCGGTCCCGGTTGGGGTGGGGAGTTCGTAAAACCATGGCCGAGGCCGCTTGTGACGACCGTCCGTTGACCTTCGAGGACCTGGTCGCCTGGTTCGACGAGGGCTCCAAGCCGAAGTCGGAATGGCGCGTGGGCGCCGAGCACGAGAAGTTCGTCTTCAAGCTGGGCACCCATGAGCCGGTTCCGTACACGCCAGCCGGCATCAAGGCGCTGCTGGACGGCCTCACTCGCTACGGCTGGACGCCGGTCATGGAGGGCGACAACGTCATCGCCTTGGAGCGCGGCAAGGCCAATGTCTCCTTAGAGCCCGGCGGTCAGTTCGAACTCTCCGGCGCGCCGCTGGAAACCATCCACGACATCTGCGAGGAGACCGGCCAGCATTTGCAGGAGGTCAAGACCGTCGCCGACGAGCTCGGCATCGGCTTCCTCGGCCTCGGCTACAGCCCGATCTGGCGACGCGACCAGGTCCCGGTCATGCCCAAGGGCCGCTACAAGATCATGCGCGAATACATGCCCAAGGTCGGCGCCCTCGGCCTCGACATGATGTTCCGCACCTGCACCGTGCAGGCCAACCTGGACTTCGGCTCCGAGGCCGACATGGTGGCCAAGTTCCGCACCAGCCTCGCCCTGCAGCCGATCTGTACGGCCCTGTTCGCCAATTCGCCGTTCATCGAGGGCAAGCCCTCGGGCTTTGTCTCGGCCCGCGCCAACGTCTGGACCGACACCGACCCCGACCGCACCGGCATGCTGGATTTCGTGTTCCGCGACGGCTTCGGCTTCGAGACCTACGCGAAATACGCGCTCGCCGTGCCGATGTATTTCGCCAAGCGCGACGGCCGCTACATCGATCTCGCCGGCCGCTCGTTCACGGACTTCATGGACGGCAAGCTGGCCGAACTGCCCGGCGAACGGCCGACCATGAAGGACTGGGCCGACCACACCACCACCATCTTCCCCGAAGTCCGCCTCAAGCAGTACCTGGAGATGCGCGGCGCTGACTCCGGCCCCTGGAGCGCGCTCTGCGCCCTGCCGGCGCTGTGGATGGGCATCTTCTATGACTCCGCCGCGCTCGCTCAGGCCTGGGACCTCTGCAAGCACTGGAAGATCGAGGATCATGAGCGTTTGCGTGCGGATGTCGCCAGGCTCGGCCTGAAGGCCCAGATCGCCGGGCGAAGCGTGCAGGACGTGGCCAAGGACATGATCGCCATCGCCCGCGGCGGCCTGAAGCGCCGCAACCAGCTCTCCGCCGGCATGGTCGATGAGAGCAACTACCTCTCGCAACTGGACGAGATCGCCGACAGCGGGATCACCCAGGCCGAGCGCCTGCTGGAACTCTACCACGGCCCCTGGGCCGGCGACGCCAGCAAGGTCTTCGAGAGCTTCGCCTACTAGGGTCTTTACCCGATACCGCTCATCCCGGCGTTCGCCGGGATGAGCGGAAGATATTGCGCCGAGATCGGTCCGATCGCCGGCCGCCTCCGCGCATCTCCGCGATCTCTGCGATAGAATCCCGATGAAAGGAGTCCGCCATGGGGACCTGGGAAGGCGCCTGTCACTGCGGGACGGTGCGGTTCCGCGTCGAGGGCGAGATCGTCGAGACCATCACCTGCGACTGCTCGCTGTGCGCCATGCGCGGCGCCCGCATGGCCCAGATCGACGAGGCCGCACTGACGATCCTGGCCGGGGAAGATGACCTGGCGCTCTACACCTGGAACACCGGCGTCGCGCAGCACCGCTTCTGCAGGCTCTGCGGCGTCTACACCTTCCACCGCAAGCGCGCCGCGCCCGACCGCTTCGGCGTCAATATCGCCTGCCTGGAGGGCTTCGATCCCGACAGCGTCCCGTTCCGCGAAGCCGACGGCCTGGGCATGAGCCTCACCGGTCCTGCGCGGGCTGAATGGCTCGGACCGCGCGAGCCTTAGGACCAATCGAAATCCAACCTACGCGGTCGGTTCTTGGCATCCTCTCCCCCTTGCGGGGAGAGGGTAGGGTGTGGGGGTGTCAGCGCCGCGTTTAAGGGGGTGGAGCACCGGGCTCACCGCTTGCACCTCACCCCAACCCCTCCCCGCAAGGGGGAGGGGCCACGCGGGTTAAGCGCGACGATCGTTGAATGTCGATTCGTCCTAGGCGACCTCCACCACCTCGACCTTGTCCGGATAGAACGACAGTTGCTCGCCGATCTGCGCCATGGCCGGGAAGGGCTGCTCATAGGTCCAGACCGCGTTCTCCGCCGTCTCGCCGCCGACGCTTACCGAGTAGTAGGCCGCGTCGCCCTTGTACGGGCAATGGCTGGTCCGCTCGGTGCGGGTCAGATGATCCATCGCCACGTCGGCGCGCGGGAAATAGATCCGCGCCGGATAGACCGCCTCGCGCAGCACGATGGCATGGGTCGAGTCAGCGATCACCTGGCCGGCGAACCGCGCCTGCCAGCGGGTCGTGGCGGGCTCCAGCGTGATCGGATGGTCGGGGCGGGGCAGCTTCATCGCGTGGTCCTTCACTGAGCGCGGACGCGGACGCCGCGCGGCCCTCTTGGCGCTCCACATAGGGTCGAGGCTTGCTTGTGCTCAGGGGGGCCGCGTGATTTTCTGCCCTGAAATCGCCAATGGCGCGCCCCGGGCGCGGCGCGCCTGCAAGAAGCCCAGGAATTCCGCCTCATGGATATCGTGATCGTCGCCGGCATCGCCATCGCGCTGGTGACCTCCGTCCCCGTCATCCTGCAGCTGCGCCAGCATCCGCGCGGCCTGACGGTGCTGTTCTTCGCCGAGATGTGGGAGCGGTTTTCCTACTACGGCATGCGCGGCCTGCTGATCTTCTACCTGACCCAGCACTTCCTGTTCGACGACAAGACCGCGGCCGGCCAGTACGGGGCCTACACCTCGCTGGTCTACCTGCTGCCGGTGATCGGCGGCTTCCTCGCCGACCGCTACCTGGGGGCGCGCAAGGCGGTGGCCTTCGGCGCCCTGCTGCTGGTCGCCGGCCACATGACCATGGCCATCGAGGGCCAGCCCTCGACCCAGCAACTCGCCTGGCACGGCGCGACCTACGACTTCCGGGTCACCGGCCGGGCGGACGCGCGGGACGTGAAGCTGCTGGTCGCCGGCCAGCCCTACGCCTACGCCCCGTCGCCCGATGGCGGCCTGGACATCAAGGCCCTGCCGGCCGCCGCCCCGCTGCCGGCCCACCTGGCCAAGGGCGACTACGAGATCACGGTCAAGAAGCAGGACCCGCTGTTCAAGAACATCCTCTATGTGGCGCTCAGCCTGATCATCATGGGTGTCGGCTTCCTGAAGGCCAACATCTCCGCGATCGTCGGCCAACTCTATCCGCAGGGCGATCCGCGGCGCGATCCCGGCTTCACCCTCTACTACTACGGCATCAACCTGGGCTCGTTCCTGGCCTCGATCCTCTGCGGATGGCTGGGCCAGACCGTCGGCTGGTGGGCAGGCTTCGGTGCGGCCGGGGTCGGCATGGCGGTGGGCTGGCTGGTGTTCGTGCTCGGCAAGCCGATGCTGGAGGGCAAGGGCGAGCCGCCCAATCCCGCCGAGCTGGCCAAGCCGCGGGTCGGCCCGCTCAGTCAGGAATGGCTGATCTACCTGGCCGCCATCGCCGGCGTGGGCGTGATCTGGGTGGTCGTGCAGAGCTATGCCGTTGTGAACGGCCTGCTGCTGGCCGGCGCGGTGGCGGTACTGGGCTACCTCGCCTGGTACATGATCACCAAGGCCGACAAGACCGAGCGCGAGCGCATCCTGCTGGCCATCGCGCTGATCCTGGCCTCGGTGGTGTTCTGGGCCCTCTACGAACAGGGCGGCTCCTCGCTCAACCTGTTCGCCTCGCGCAACATCAACCTGCACCTCTATGGCGACCAGGCGATGAAGCCGGCCCAGGCGCAGTCCTTCCAGTCCGGCTGGATCCTGATCCTGGCGCCGGTGATGGCGGCGATCTGGACCTTCCTCGGCCGCTTCGGCCGCGACCCGAACCCGGTCGCCAAGTTCGGCTTCGGCCTGCTGATGATCGGGGCCAGCTACTACGTCCTGATCCTCGGCGGCACCTTCGCCGGGCCGGACTTCAAGGCGCCGCTGATCTTCCTGGCCGCCGCCTACCTGATGCAGACCACCGGCGAGATGTGCGTCTCTCCCGTCGGCCTGTCACAGATGACCAAGCTCGCCCCACCGGCGCTGATCTCCACCCTGATGGCCACATGGTTCCTGGGCACGGCCGGGGCCCAGGGGGTGGCGGGCTGGATCGCGCGGCTCACCGCGGCCGACACCATCGGCGGCGAGGTGCTCGACCCGGGCAAGGCGCTGGCCACCTACAGCCACGTGTTCGGCGTGATCGGGCTTTGGGGCCTGGGCGCCGGCGTGGTGATGCTGGTCGTCTCGCCCTGGCTGAAAAAGCTCGCCCACGACCGCCCGCCCGCCCTGCCGGCGCAGGAGCCTGCGGTCGCCCCGGCGGAATAGCCGAGAGGATCACCCGCCGAAATATTTGCGGACGCGGAAGTAGATGATCTGGCCGAACTGCTGGTCGCGGTCGTCGACGAAAGCCAGCGGC
>JBBQTP010000116.1:0-12341 GCA_038213205.1 Caulobacterales bacterium | reverse complement strand
AGCACTTCCAGCCGGCGGAACGGCGCCGGCTTAGGGTCAAGCGTAGGGTCAAAACTAGACATGAAACGATCCACCCAAGGGGATCGTCACCATCACCGGACCGCGGCCTCAGCGAAAGGTGGGGCCAGCACACCGCTTACGCTGTTCGCGTCGAAGTCAGAGGTAATCGCTCAGAGTCTGCAACTCGGCATCGCCGTGAGCCGTGGCGAGCTGCCGCCCGCCGCCGAACGGCTTGGTGTTTAATGCCGGCGGGTGCGACGCCATTGCCCAAGGCGGCGCGGCCCTATGGCCGCACGGACGAGTTCACCGAAAAAAGCGTCCCGGCCGGATTGCGCAAAGCGCACACGACCAAGGATGGGACCTGGGCGCTCATCCACGTGCTCGAAGGTGAGCTGGCCTACCGCATTGTCGATACCCGCCGCCCGAAATCCGAGACCATCCTGACGTCCGATACGCCCCCCGGCGTTGTGGAACCGACGATCCTGCACGAGGTTGAACCGCTCGGGACCGTCCGCTTCTATGTGGAGTTTCATCGCCAAACTGTACGGAGAACCGGCGCCACCTCAGGCTTTATGCGGTCGCCTCCGAATATTTCGACCGCAGTCCTCGCGGATTGATCCGATTGGGGGGCTGTCGTGGACCGCTCAGCACCTGCGGCGGTGATCATGACCGACCTTGTGCGCGACACCCTGCGCCCGCGGCCGGACCGCATCGTGATCGGCGGGGTCTCCAAAGCTTTGCTAGAACACCGCTGCCGGGTCCCGGCTCCGCCTACATAAAACCGCGCGTTCAACAGACTGGGCCCGCAAGATTGCCCTGCGGACGGTGTCTCGGTGCGCCCAGTTAGGCCCGGACTTCGGCCGTACCGCTGGGCTGCAGCGGTACGGCAGGCGGGGACTTCACGACGGCGGCGGTCTCAGAGACCGCTGGTAAAAGGTCCACGCGCCGCAGTTCCCCTCCGATATCCATGACATGCAGCTGAACCTCTTGGCCGCGGCGGGCGGCTTCGTCGGCGACGCGCCGAGCCGCGCAGACCGCCTCGGCTCTTGTGTTGAAACAGATCAGCGGGTGCTGGTCGTTCGAGACCGTCCAGAGCTCACCCACGAGAAATACACCATATCGAACCGTCGCCATTCCAGCCTCAATTTGTCTTCGGTCGCTCACGCTTCACGCCGATCACTTGAGAATCCACGGGGGTCAGGTGGCCGGAACGCCGAGGTTCGACGAGCGTCGCCCACGTGCCCCGACGCTTGATCGATAACGCCGCATTTCGAACAAAGTTCAAGCTCGGCGGGCGAGGGGGTTAGCATGCAGCTGGGGTCCCCAGGCGGATGCCGGCGCTGCGGTATTGCCGGGTGTCATCGAACGCGGTGTCGCGCTCGACCGAGGCGATCCCGTCGGTGACGATGGTTTTGATGTTGCAGGGGGTGGCGCATGCCTGGTCTGGCGGCAGCGCCACAGAATCCGACACCGACCCGCGCGGCCCGACGCTAGTCGCGAGATGGTTCGCTTCTTCTGCAACAGATGCTGAGGTCGTGAGCCAGCGGCGAAGCGTCGCTCGAGCAAGGCGACGGGGCGGCCTGGAATCTGTCTTCCTGGCGCCTAGGCGATCCTGGCGCCGCCCGTCACCCCGTAGACCTCACCGGTGATGAAGCTCGCCTCTTGAGAGGCAAGCAGGACGTAGACGGGGGCGATCTCGACGGGCTGTCCTGGCCGGCCAAACGCGGAGTGCTCGCCGAAGTGCTGGACCTTGTCCTGGGTCTGGCCGCCCGAAGGCTGCAGCGCGGTCCAGAAGGGACCGGGCGCCACGGCGTTCACCCGCACGCCCTTTTCGATCATCTGCTTGGACAGCGCCTTGGTGAAGGCGACGATCCCCGCCTTGGTGGTGGCGTAGTCGAGGAGGAATTCCGACGGGTTATAGGCCTGGATCGAGGCCGTATTGATGATGGCCGCCCCGGGTTGCAGATGGGGCGCAGCGGCCTGGGTGATCCAGAACAGGGCGTAGAGGTTGGTCTTCAGCGTGGCGTCGAACTGCTCGGGCGTGATGTCGCCAATCGACGGCTGGGTCACCTGCTTGCCGGCGTTGTTGACGAGAATGTCGAGCCCGCCCAGGGCGTCCACAGCCTTGGCCACCAGCGCCTTGCAGAAAGCGGGGTCCTTGATATCGCCAGGGATGGCGATGGCCTTGCGACCTTCCGCCTCGATGAGCGCGATCACTTCGGCAGCGTCGGGCTGTTCTTCGGGCAGATACACCATGGCCACATCGGCGCCTTCGCGCGCAAACGCGATCGCGGTGGCGCGGCCGATCCCGGAGTCAGCGCCCGTGACCAGTGCTCGGCGGCCCTCTAGGCGGCCATGTCCGACGTAGCTGGCCTCGCCATGATCGGGCCTGGGATCCATCTTCGCGGCAAGGCCTGGCGCGGCCTGGGGCTGCTTAGGGAAGGGCGGCTTGGGGAACTGCGCCCGGGGATCCTGCATCTGCAGGCGCGAAGCGGCGGAGGCGTCGTCGGCCATGGGGTGATCTCCTTGTGGGGGATCAACCGCCGTCGGGCCGATTGGCTCCCCGACGCCGACGGTCTTTCTCTAAGCTTGCGGGGTGGTCGTCTTAGGTGAGGAGACGAGCCCTTGATCCAAGCGGAGCCGGAGGGGAAGGTCTTCCTTGCGGTCGAGCCTGATGGTCTCGCCGACCCCGTCGAGCACCCCTTCGGCACGATAAAACGGATGTCGGGAGGAGGAAGTGGCCGGGTTCGACCCTTAGCGGTTATCGAGACCGTCCGGTGTCGGACGGGTCACGACCCAGGCCAAGGCAGAGCCAGTCACGCATGACGCGACGGCGGTACAGAAGCGCGTTAAGGTGCGCGATGTCCGAAGATGACCCGCGACCGATCGCCGACCAATTGATGGAAGCTCGCGACAGAATCCGCCGTGAGCTTGAGCTTCTGATTGTCCCCTCCAGCATCGGAGGCAGCGCTGACAGCCGGAGCGTCATTGCCGCGCTTGAGGTTGAGCTCGCTCAGATTGAGGGCGAACTCGCCAATCGCTCGTAAAGCGCGAGTTGGGGGCTAAGGCGTTGGCATAGAGGTCCGCCTTCCGGTGACGCATCGACAGCTTCGACCCATATCAGGCGTTCAGAATGAAGCTGGCTTGCGGCAGTCCTCAGGATGCGCCCGCGGCGGGGAGCCCGACAGCCGCGCGTGACCAGGGTGTAAACTAGCCCGCTTTCGTAAATCCGTCCGGGCTCCAGCCCTCGCTGCCGACGCTGTGATGGACGAAGAACAGCCCTTCGGGATCGTAGCGGCGCTTCACCTTTTGCAGGCGAGCGTAGTGCTCGCCCCAGAAGGCTGTCTGCCAGTTGGGTTCGAAGTAGTCGGTCTCGGAGAGGTAGGAAGCCGGCTTGGCGGGGAGCGCCAGCAGCGGGGCTAGGGCGGCGCGCGCCACCTTATCCTCGATCCGACCGCGTGCGTCGCCCGGTTCATGGCCGGGAATGCCGGGATAGGCCGGCCCTTCGCCGGCCCCGGTGATCGCCAGAGCGAAAGCGTCCAGCACTGCGGGGTTCATGGCGGTCTCGCGAGTGCGGGCCAGCGCCTCGGCGGGCGCGCCAGCCAGGCCCTTGTTGCAGTGTAACGACACCGACCACGTCGCCGTCGGGGGGCGTCCACCCAATCGAAAGGGGCGTAAACATATAGGCCAAACCTAACGCCACCCGCGCCACACTCCGACCCACCGTCAGCACGCTTTGCCTTCCCGCCCGAAATTTGCCGTTCACAAGGACCCCGGGCAGCTGAATGTCTTGAGTCTGGCGCCATCCCAATGGCCGCACTTGGCGCCGAGCAGCCGCTCGTTCGAGTGGTCCTCAACCGACCCGCCAAACACCGCCTCATGCGGAGACCACGGCATCGAACTTCGGCTGCGTCGCTTCCCGATCAAGGCCGCAGACAGCGACCTTTGCAGGCTTGAGCGCTTCGTTGGCGACAGCCGTTAGGTGCGCGTGGTGCGTGAAGAACATCACCTGAGTCTTCTGGGCGAGCTCGGCCAGCACCTTGAACCCCGCGGCGGCGCGCTCGTCATCGAAGTTGATGAAAAGGTCGTCGGCGAGGAAGGGCAAGCGGACGCCCTGGGCCACGGCCTCCTCTACCGCGGCGATGCGCAGGGCCAAGAAGAGCTGGTCGACGGTGCCCTCGCTCATGCCTTCGACCGACACGATGGACACCCCGTCGGCGCGGATTCCGGCGAGCTTCGGGGGGTCGTCGTCATAGTCGACCATCAGCCGCGAAAAGGCGCCGAGGGTGAGCGTGGCGAAGAGGTTGGACGCCCGCTTGAGCAGGGGCCCCTGCTTTTCCTGGCGGTAGCGTTCGACGGCGGCCCGCAGCAGGCGGACCTCCGCGCGCTTGCGGATGTAGAGCTCGGCCTGGAAGGCCATCTCGCTGCGCGCCTCGGCCATCTCGAAGGCGGCGATCGCCGCGTCGGGCCGGTCGTCCAGCGCCTGGAACGCCCGTTCCGCGGCGTTGCAGAGGCGGCTTTGTGCCTCGATCTCCGCGCTGAGCTTGTCGTGCCGTTCAGAGAGATCCTGCGCGTCGGCCGCCAAGGCTTCCGGATCGGCGCCGATGGCGTCGTCGATTAGCGCCGCGAGGTCGCGGCCTTCACCGGCCTTCAGGAGTTCGGCCTCCAGGTTCGCGACCTCGGCCCGCAGGCGGCTCGCCTCGGTGGCGCGGTTGAGAACCGTGCGCAAGGCGGCCGGATCGGCGTCGGGCGCCTGTTCGGACAAGGGAGCGAGCACCGCCTCGGCGGAGATCAGCTGGGCGCCGGCCTCCCGCATCTGGTCGCGGTTTGCCTCGAGGGCCAGCTCCAAGGTCCGGGTGCGTTCAGCCTTAGCCGCCGCCTCCCGGGTGGCGGCCTGCAGGGCGGCGTAGGTCTGCACAGTGCTCGGCTCTTCGGGGACGCCGGCGCGTTCGGCCGCCGCTGTGACCCGGGCTTCGAACGCCGCCCAGGTCTCTGCGATCGCGGCGAGCTGGGTTTCCAAATCCAGTTGACCCTCGATGTCGCCGCGCAATCCTTCGATCAGGTCCAGCTAGGCACGGGCGCTGGCCACGCTGGCGTCGGCCGGCAGGCCCGTGCGCTGCAGCGCCGGCGTCCAGGCGGCCGCCCATTGCGCCTCGGCCTCGGCCGCGCTCTTGGCCTGGGCCGCCGCGCGATCCATCGTCTCGTTGCCGGCGTTCAGCTCGGCGCGGAGTTCGCGCGCCTGGGTTCTCACTTCGGTGGCGGCCCCGACGATGCGTTCGGCGCCGGTCAGCAGCTGGCGAAGGGGCGCGGCCTCGTCGCGGACCTCCGTTCCCACCAGCGCTGCCAGCAGGGTGTGCCGGGCGTCGGCGTCGGCGTCCTTGGCGCGCTGGAGGTCGCGTAGCGCCAGGTCTAGGCCATCGGCCGTCTGCAGCGCCTCGGCGCGGGCGTCGCTCCAAGCGCCGTAGGCTTCCGGGGTCAGGGCGATGCCGATCCCGCTCACGAGTTCGGCGAAGGCGGCCAGGGCGGCCATGACCTCGGCCGCCGCGCCATCCCGGCGCGCCTGGGACTGAGTGAGTTGCAGCGCGCTCTTTTCGATATCGCGCTCGAGCGCCGCCAGGCTGCCAGCGTGCTCGGCGCCCGCGAACCGTTCGTCGGCCAGCCGGTCACTGTCAGACACCGTCTGCTCGTAGGCGTCGGACGCGGCGGGCGCGTCATCGAGAGAGGCCTCGCCGCGCAGCTGGGCTCGCAACGGAGCCCAGGCACCGTCGCGCGCGGCCCGGGCGGTGGCGAGGGCCTCCCGGGCGGGCGCGGGGTGGGCGAGCGTCGCATGCCGGCGGTCGAGCTCGAGACCCTCCAGCCGCGCGGCGTCGCGGATGCAGGCTTGGGCTTCGGCCTCGGACTGCGTCCGGGCCCGGTCGATCCGGGTGAGCGCGTGGTCGACGTCTTCGTCGGCGGGAACTGGAAGCCCCCGGAGCGCCGCGACATCGCCCGTCCAGGGAGTCACCGCGCTCATGCGCGCGCGGAGGATCCGTTCCAATTCCTCGCGCGTGGTCTCCGACTGCGCCAGGATCTGGGACTGCGCGCCGCCGCCCAGGTCCCGCAGCAGATCCTGCAGCACCTGGACGTCCGGCGTCGGGGGCAGGGCCTGCAGACGTTCTTCCAGCCGACCCACGGCCCCCTCAGCGTCGCGCACCGCCTCGCGCTTGGCCCGGGCCCGTTCGTCGACGCCGCTGCGGCGCTCGATGAGGTCGCGCAGGTGGGTGGTGGCGATCGGCGCCGTCCTGACGCTGGCCCGGTTCAGCGAGGCCTTCCTGGTGCTCAAGGGCAAGGATGCCGGCCTGCCCGTCGCGCTCGTGCCGTTGGTCATGGTGATCATGAACGCCGTCTATGCCGTCGTATCGACGCCTGCCGGGTCGCTTTCAGATCGGATCGGTCGACGGCCGCTGCTCGTGGCGGGGTTGCTGGTCCTAGTTGCGGCCGACCTGGTGCTGGCGCTTGTTCCGGGCCTGGTCGGCCTGTTCCTGGGCGTCAGCCTGTGGGGGCTCTACATGGGCCTCACCCAGGGCCTGATGTCAGCCCTGGTCGCCGACACGGCGCCAGCCGACCTTCGCGGCACGGCGTTCGGGATCTTCAACCTGGTCGTCGCCGCAGCGCTCCTGATCGCCAGCACGCTCGCAGGCTTCCTGTGGCAACGCTGGGGAGCTTCCGCCACGTTCTTGGTTGGTGCAGGTTTCGCGGGCGCTGCGGCGCTCGCGCTGATCGTCCGTCGCGAGTCAGCTAATGAGCCGGGGTGATCCGCGCCTCCCGTCGCACTAAGGATCCCACGCCCTCGAATACGTCCTGACGGGCGGCGTCACCGCCAGGCTCTCAAGACACGCAACGGTGACCCTGACAGGCCGCCAGCTCGGACCGGCGCCGCTCATCGAGGACAACTCCGCTCGTTCGCGCACGGCCACCCTGTTCAATGGCTTGCTGGATTACGACTTCGGACGGTTCGCGGTGCGCGCCGAGGTGCTGAACATCCTCGACAGCCACGACGACGAGATTCGCTATTTCTACACCTCGAGGCTGCAAGGCGAGCCAACGGACGGCGTAGACGACTATCATTTCCATTCGTTTGAGCCGCGAACGTTCCGGGTGAGCGTTCGCGTCCCATTGACGTAATCAGGAATGCGCGCGAGCCGGTTCAACGGGCACGGACGCCGCATGCGCGTAATCCATTTGCCGCGAGGAAGGCCGTTGGCGAGTGCCCTCAATCCGAAGGCAAAGACAGGGTGCCGCATGGTTTCCGGAATTGACGTTTGGGACAGGATTCGGCTCGCGGCGCGGGTTGGGCCGGCCCTTCTGATCATGTGCGCGCCAATCGCGGCAGCCGCGCACGAGACGTGGTTGTTTCCGGCGCGCCATCTGAATCCTCCGGGCGCCACGCTTCAGTTAGGGCTGACCAGTGGTGAGACGTTTCCAAAGCCCGACACCGGCCCGAAGGCCGTCCGCGTCGCGACCCTTCAAGCCAAGATCGCCGGAATGCCGACCAGCGCATCGATCGCGGAGGAGACGCCAAAGGAACTGCTCGTGGACGTCAGGCCCAACAGGGTCGGTCTCCTTGTTGTCGTCGCCGCCCTCGCGCCGCACGACATCGACCTTACAGCGGGCAAGGTCACGGAGTACTTCGCAGAAGTTTCACCCTCCGCGACGGTGCGCGAAGCTTGGGCCGGACAAAGGCGATCCGAGGCTGTGGCGAGCAAGGAGATCAGCAGGTTCTCAAGCGCGATAATCCGGACATGCAGAGACGCTACCTCGGCGGGGCCATTTTCCGGCATGGGGGCTTCGCCTTCGACGGGTGCGGAAGCCGTCTGCGGCCCATTCGGCTCGGCCCCGCCCTCGTTATCCCACCTGGCGAGCGCGCGTTTTCGCAGCTTCAGCGGGTCATTGGTGGGGTCGGAGCTATCGTCAGTCATGAGCCTGTTTCCTTCGCCTGGGGGCTCGAACCCTATTGGTAGCCGACGTTCATTACGTAATCGCGGAGCATCTTTTCCTCGTCTTCCGCCTCGGTCAGCAGGTTCGGCAGGGCGTCCCGCGCATAGAGAATCCCGATGGGCATTCCGTCCAGATCAAGGACGGGAATGCGCAGCAGCCCGCGGCTTTTGATCACCGACCAAACATCGTGAAGCAGCTCGTCACCCCGACAAGAGACGACATCGTGCGTCATGATGGTGTCCACCCGGGCGGTGCAGGCGCCGCCGTCACAGCGGCCGATCTGGGCGACGAGGTCGGTCTTGGTAACGACGCCGACCATGCGTCCGTCCGGCCCGCGCACGACGATCAGCGCGACGTGGGGTTTCGACATGAGATCGGCCGCCTGCCTGATCGTAGCTCCGGCGTCGATGACGACGAGGCGCTCGCGGGCGCTATGCAGCATTTGCTCGACGAACATTCCCGTCCTCTCGTTCGACCCACACGTTCGCGTCAGATCGGCATGCGATAGCCGTAGAACTCGTGGTCTTCGTTGTAGCCGCCCTGGCCGGCGCCGAGGTCGGCGAAATCGTGCACGAATTCGATGGCCGCGATCCACTTGACCATCTTGAAGCCCAGCTCGTTCTCGCATCGCAGGCGCAGCGGCGCACCGTGCAGCATGGAGACCGGAGCGCCGTTCATCTCGTAGGCCAGCAGGGTCAGGTCGTGGCGCATGTTGTGAAGGCTATGGACGTCATAGTAGCCGCCGCCGTCCGCGCCTTCGGAGAACGAGTAGAAGACCGCATAGCGAGCCTCGGCGGTGGGCTTCACGATGTTGAGGATGTGGCGCATTGGAACGCCGCCCCACTTGGCGACGCCGGACCATCCCTGGATGCAGAAGTGCTCGGTGATCTGCTCCTGCTTCGGCATCGCCTTGAGCTCCGCAAAGGAGAACTCTCGCGGCGCCTCGACCAGGCCGCCGACGCGCAGACTGTAGTCCGCGAAGCCGCCCGCCAGCAGCGTGTTGAACGCCTCGGAGTTGGGCAGCGTGCCGTTCAGCCAGAAATAGGGCGAGATGTCGGCCTCGGTATACTGGGTGCTCGGGCTCCAGCCTTCCGCCAGACCCATGAGCCAGCCAACCATGAACTTCCCCGTCCGCTGAACGAGCCGGGCGTGTTTGAGGGTGAAGGGCGAAACGACCAGCCAGGCCGCGGTCAGCACCGCCATCGCCAGCAGGAACAGCGGCAACCCCGCCCAGGAGGCGTTGTCGACGCCGGCGAACATATGGTTGGTATTCTGCCGCAGGCCGGTGATGAACACCATGACGCCATGCGTCACGATGAAGCCGACGAACCAGAAGAACGCGAGGAAGTGGACCGAGCGCATGGCCTGGTGGTTGAGCAATCTACCGACCCACCCGGCCTTGTTGGCGATCGCCGGGCTTTGCATCAGGCCGGTGACGATCGAGACCGGCGCGGCGATGAACACGGTGACGAAATAGCTGAGCTGCTGCAGGCCGTTGTAGCGGGTCCAGCTGTCCTCCACGGGAAAGTTCAGCGAGGCGTACTGGAGCGCCGTCGATAGGGCGGCGGGAAAGACACCCCAAGTGAGCGGCACGAGCCTGCGCCACTGGTCGGTGGCGAACAGCAGGATGTAGAAGGCCGCTCCGTTCAGCACCCACAGCAGGTTCACTGAGAAGTGCCACCACCTGGAAAGGCCCAGCGTGTGGCGAAGGCCGGGGATTCCCAACCACTTGGGCAGGGTGACGGAATCGTCCTTGGAGGTCCAAACCCGCCCCGTCGGGACCGGGACCTGGAAGCGGAACCAATCGGTCCCTGGCGTACAGTCGCGCCGCCAGTAGAGCCGCGGGTGGTCGGCGAGGATCTGGATGCCAGCCCGGATGATGAACAACATGAAAAACATGTTCAGGAAGTGCTGGAGTTCCAGCCACCAAGGGAAGCCCGAGTCGACCGATGGCGCCGCTTGGGCGATGCCGGGGTTGTGCAGGATGAAGGCCTGCACCTCCGGAACCTCGCGCAGCGTCTGCGCGATGGCGATCAGCACGACCAGGCCCGCGGTGCCGATCGGAATGGCCCACAGCGTGCTGATCCAGCGCCTGCCGATGCGTATCCGCGGCGCGATCCCTTGCTGGGGCGGCAGCCAATGGTTCAATCGCACGCGGTCGTCAGCGTCGCTGAGCGCCGCTCGGAGCGGTTCAGGTGGGCCGGGCGCAGCCATTGGCCGGCGGTCTTGCGTCATGGAGCGCCCCTAGGCCTGCATCAGTCGCCCAGCTTGGTGAGCGCCGAGCCCTTGTGCATGGCGACGTGCTCGGTCTTGCTGCTCTTGATTTCGTACTGCGGGTCGTCCGGGCTCGCGTGGTGGGTGTGGCCCTTGTAATCGGCGTCCTTGGTATGCACGCGAATGATCGTGCCGCTCACCCGGCCAGCCTCGGAGTTCCAACCGACCCGGTCGCCGACCTTGAACCGTTTGGCCATCATCGTTCTCCTCCGCCGCGCTCAGGTCAGAACGCCGACCTAGTGATATGATGAATGCGCCAGGGGCATCTTCTATCCACGACGTCCATGACCATATTGGCGCGACGGCAGCGCTGGGCTCCATTCTGTGCCCGGCGAGGTGCAACACGGGCTCGATGGCCCAGGCGTCGCCGTCTGCGTCGGACCGGAAGGATGGACGGGATGGCTGGTAAGCGGGGGGTCGTGCTGAAGCGAGCGACGACGCTCGACTCCTTGCTGGCGGACGTCCGCGCGTGCCGGGCGTGCTCCGACGTCCTACCCATGGGCCCTCGACCCGTCATCCAGATGTCGGCGACCGCGCGGGTGCTGATCGCCGGCCAAGCCCCAGGAACCAAGGCGCACGCGTCAGGCATCCCCTTCTCCGATCCCTCCGGGGAGCGCCTGCGCGAATGGATGGGCGTCTCGGACGAGCAGTTCTACGACGCCGGCAAGGTCGCCATCCTGCCGATGGGCATGTGCTATCCCGGTCGCCTGCCGGTCGGCGGTGATGCGCCCCCGCGGCCCGAATGCGCTCCACTTTGGCGCCCGCGGTTGTTGGCCGAAATGCCGGCCCTGCGCCTGACCTTGTTGGTCGGCACGTACGCCCAGATTGACGCGCTAGGACCGGGCGCGATGACCGAGCGGGTCAGGAATTTCCAGAGCTACCTGCCAAGGTATTTCCCACTGCCGCACCCGTCGTGGCGCACAAGGTCATGGGCGACGAAGAACCCCTGGTTCGAGGCGGAGGTGCTTCCCGCTCTGCGCTTGGCCGTTCAAGGCGCATTGGCGTGAGGCGGGGTCGCGGCCGCTACAGTTCGGGCTTCTGGTCGTAGAACTCGACCTGCATTCGCATGGCTCCCAGCGGCTCAACCCGGTGAGGGACGTCCGGTAGCACCAGGCCAGGATGCCCCGGCTCAAGGATCGTCTCGGAAACCGGATCGAGCACTTCGTACCGAAGCCGGCCCTCCAAAACGCGGATCACGCCCCACACACCCAGCTTGGTGCGATGTTCCCGGCGAAGCCCGGCTGGGAGGGTGTTCTCGTCGAACACTGGCGTGCTTCTGTAGGGCGCTGGCGAGGTGGCTGGAGCAGTCATGTCGGCGTTCGCCCCAGAAGAACATTCCTCAGCACGATCGCGTCGTTATGCGCCTCGTCGTGAGCTGAATAGATCAGTGTGACCGGTCCGTGTCGCGCCAGCGCGCGCATCTGGTCCAGCAGATCATCGTTGACGTGCAGCTCCGCGGCATAGCGGCGACCGACCTCCTCCCAGCGCCCCGGATCATGCCCAAACCATTTTCGCAGCTCCGTGCTGGGTGCGATCTCCTTCATCCATTGGTCCAGGGCGGCGTCCGTCTTGGAGACGCCCCGCGGCCACACCCGGTCGACCAGGACGCGAACGCCATCGCCGGGCGCCGGTGGCTCGTAGGCCCGCTTCAGCATGACCTCGCCGGCCGCAACCTTCGTGCTCATCGACTGGGCTGCGTAGTTGCGGGCGCGCCGGCTGGCCAGCCCGAGCGCGCTGTCTGTTCGAACGCTAGTTCCGCCCGAAGGCCTTCGAGATCGCGATGAACAAAGGCTTTGGCGAGGTCTCGGCCGTCCAGCCGATAGGTGACGGTGCAGTCCCGCGCTTCGAGCGAGCCCGCCATCTCGGCTTCGTCCCACCTCTCGGCGTGGCCGACATAGGCGAGGCTGAAGTCGTACTGCTCGGTCCAGAAGAACGGCACGTCGCCAAAACGTTCGCGGCGCCCAAGGATATTGTGCGCCGCCGTCTGGCCGGCGCGCTCGGCCACCACCCAGTGCTCGACCCGGATGGCCTCGCCGGTGAGCCGGTCGGGCCAGCGCGCGATGTCACCGGCCGCGAAGACGCCCGGGACG
>JBBQTP010000115.1:0-12394 GCA_038213205.1 Caulobacterales bacterium | reverse complement strand
TCGCCCAGCACCATGTAGAGGTGGGAGAAGCCGCGGTAGCAGATGGCGACCTCCGACGTGGTCTGGCCGCCCGCGGGATAGAAGCGCCGCTCCGGCTGGCCGGTGCACACCGGCTTGCCGTTCCTGGTGGCGCGGATCACGGCACGCTCGGCGTCGTAGTTGGGGCCGTCGGCGTCGCCGACCTGTTCAAGCACAAGATGGTAGCCCGCGACATCGATGGCGCCACCGATCGGCAGGGTCTCGGCGGCCTCGCCGCGCCAGCCGAGCTCCATGCAGGCGCCCAGCACGAAGACGCCGAGGCCCAGGTGGGCGAAGGTCATGCCCCAGGCGCCGCGCGGCAGGCCGACCAGACGGCGCAGGCTGTCGGCGGCGGGGACGCGGAAGGCGCGCGTACGCTCGACCAGTTCGGCGGCGACGCCGCAGACCAGCCACGCGCCGATGGTGAGGCCGAGCGCGCCCAGCGCCTTCTTCGGGCTGACGAGGGCGTAGGCGATGAGGCCGAAGGCGCCGGCGGCGAGCGCGGCGACCCACAGGCGCTGCAGCACGCCGAAGGCGTCGCCCCGTTTCCAGGCCAGCAGCGGGCCGGCCGGCAGCAGGATCGCGAGCGCCGCCATCAGCGGCACGAAGGTCAGGTTGAAGTAGGGCGGGCCGACCGAGATCGCCTCGCCGGTCAGCGCCTCGCGGATCAGAGGGAACAGGGTGCCGAGCAGCACCGTCGCGGTGGCCGCGGCCAGCAGGATGTTGTTGAGCACCAGGGCGCTCTCGCGGCTGATCGGGGCGAAGACGCCGCCCGGCGCGAGCTTGGGCGCACGCCAGGCGAAGAGCGCGAAGCCCAGGCCGGTGGTCAGGCCCAGGATGATCAGCAGCAGCACGCCGCGCTTGGGATCGACGGCGAAGGCGTGGACGCTGGTCAGGACGCCCGAGCGCACCAGGAAGGCGCCCAGCATAGAGAAGGAGAAGGCGCCCAGCGCCAGGAACAGGCTCCAGCCGGCGAGCGCGCCGCGCTTCTCCGTGACGATGGCCGAGTGCAGCAGGGCCGTGGCCACCAGCCAGGGCATGAAGGAGGCGTTCTCCACCGGGTCCCAGAACCACCAGCCGCCCCAGCCCAGCTCGTAGTAGGCCCAGAAGCTGCCGAGCATGATACCGATGGTCAGCAGGCTCCAGGCGGCCAGCGCCCAGGGCCGCACCCATCGCGCCCAGGCCGCGTCGACGCGCCCCTCGATCAGCGCGGCGACCGCGAGCGAGAAGACCACGCTCATGCCGACATAGCCCGAGTAGAGGAACGGCGGATGGATCGCCAGCGCCGGGTCCTGCAGCAGCGGATTGAGCGAACGGCCCTCCACCGGGATCTGCCCGGCGGCCAGGCGGTTCAGCGGGTTCGACGCAAAGACCGTGTAGGCCAGAAAGACCGTGCCGAGGCCGCCTTGCGTGGCGACCATCAGCGCTTTCAGGCCCTTGGGCAGGCCGCGGCCGAGGGTGGCGGCCGCGGCGCCATAGCCGGTCAGCGCCAGGCACCAGAGCAGCATCGAGCCCTCGTGGCTGCCCCAGGCGCCGGCCACCTTGTAAAGCAGCGGCTTTTCGGTGTGCGAGTTGGCCGCGACGTTGGTCACCGAGAAGTCCGACGTCAGGAAGGCATGGATCAGGCAGCCGAAAGCCAGCGCCACGCCGGCGAAGCTGGCGAGCGCGGCGCCCTCGCCGGCCGCGGCGAGCACAGTGGAACGCCGCACGCGGGCCATCACCGACAAGCCCACCTGGGCCGCGGCGAAGGCCAGCGCCAGGATCAGGGCATAGGAGCCGAGCTCGGCGATCATCATCGGGTGGGCATCACGGGTTTTGGGCCTTGGCGTAGTCCGGGGTGGAGCCGTCGCCGCGCCACTCGCCCTGCGCCTTGAGCGCCTTGGCCAGGTCCGGGGGCATGTATTTCTCGTCGTGCTTGGCCAGCACCTGCTTGGCCTCGAACACCCCGTCGTCGCGGAAGGCGCCGACGGCGACAATGCCCTGGCCCTCGCGGAACAGGTCCGGCAGGTCGCCCTGGAAGCTCACCTGGTCCTGGGCGGTGCGGTCGGCGACCACGAACTCGACGCGGCCGTCGGCGTGTTTCTTGACGCTGCCGATCCGCACCATGCCGCCGAGCTGGACGGAGCGGCCGGGGGGCGGGGCGGCCTTGGCGGCCTGCGACGGCGTGTAGAAGAACGAGATCGAGTCGCGCAGGCCCCACAGCGTCAGGCCGACGGCGAGGGCCAGGACCGGGGCGATGGCGGCGATCAGGGTCAGGCGGCGACGCGCCTTGGGGGACTTCGGCAACCAGCTCATTTCATCGGTTCCGCCTGAGCGGCCTTGGAAAGTTGATCGAGGATATCGGGCTTGTTGGCGTAGCGGGTCGAGGCGTCCCGCAGCGCCGCCTCACGCTTGGCGGTGTCGCCCAGGACAGCGTAGGCGCGGACCAGCCTGACCCACCCCTGCGGATCATCGGGCGCCTTCGAAAGCCGTTCGGCAAGGCCAGCGACCATGCCGCGCACAGCGCTCATCTGGTCGCCGCTGAGGGCGGGCGGCGGTGGCGGCGCGCCCTGGGCTTCGGCGATCGCGGCCTGGACTGCGGCGCGGCGCTGGTCGGCGGCGGGCATGGCGGCGAGCAGCGCCTGCCAGTCGGCAAGGCCGCCGGCCCGGTCGCCGGACGCCAGCTTGGCGCGGCCGAGGTTGAAGCGCGCGGCGACGCTGGTCGGGTCGCGCTTCAGGGTCTGGGTGAAGGCCTCGCGGGCATCGTCGCTGATCCGCCCGCCGTCCCGATAGATCATCGCCTCGCCGAGCATTTCCCAGAGGTCCGCGCGCTGCGGGGCGATCCGCACGGCCTTCTTCAGCGCCACGACGGCGCCGGCCGGATTGTTGGAGGCGCCCTCGGCCAGCGCCAGGAAGCGGTAGCCTTCCGGGTCGTGCGGATGCTGCGGGGCCATGCGGCTCAGCACCGCGGCCATCTGCGGCGCCGTCAGGCTCTCCGGATTGGCGGCCATCCACTGCTTCAGCCGGCCCCCGAAGGGCTGGTCGGCCATGCCGGGCGCGCCGACCGCGAGATAGATCCCCAGCGCCACGGCCGGAGCGGCGATAGCGGCGATCAGCACGGCGGTGCGGTGGGAGGCGGTCGACCAGGTCTCGACGGGCGCGTCGGCGGCGGCCAGCAGGCGGCGCCCGGCCTCGGCCTCAGCGCTCTTGCGTTCGCCCTCTTCGAGCAGACCGCGGTCGGCGAGGTCGCCGATCTCGGCCAGCTGGCGGCGATAGAAGACGCCGGTGGTGTCGCCCGCGTCGGCGCCCCCTCCGGCGATTGGCCGCGCGGCGCCGGCGGCGCGGAACAGGATCAGGGTGGCGGCGACGGCCGAAATCACACCGGCCATGGCCCAAAAAGCGATCATGGCGCGCGTGTAGCGGAAAGCGTCTGCGAGCGCGAGGACGTCGTGGGGCCGTCAGCCCTCGGCGGGGTGGCCAGGTTCGCCGTGGCAGGCGGACATGGCGCGGCGGCGCACCAGGTCGGCGGCCTTGTCGTCGCGGATCAGGCCGTTGAAATCGGCGGCGACCTGCAGGAAGGCGAGCGCCAGATCCTTGTCGGCCATGTTGTTGCGGACGATGTCGAGGACCTCATCGACGTAGTGGTCCAGCGTCGTGGTCAGCTTCTCGAGGATCTTGGCGTGGGCGGCGGAGAAGCCGCCGTGGTTCGCGTAGCCGCGCGTTTCAGCCATGAAGCTGAGCAGGGTCATGGCGCGGCCGACCAGCTTGGGATCGGGCGCTATGTCGAGCTTAGGGGCCTCCTTGCGGAAGCGGCCGCTCTGCGACTGGGTCGGGAGCGCCACGGCAGCCAGCTTCTCGGCGTCCTTCAGCTTGCCCTCGACGACGGCGGCCAGCGACATCTTCTGGCCGTGCAGCCGCTTGCCCCAGCCGCTGTCCTTGTTGAGCTCGATACAGCATTCCATCTCGAAGGTCTGCTGGGTGATGACCCCGACCAGTTCGGCGGCCGCGGCGCCGGCCTTGAGCCCGCCGTCGATGTCCAGCTTGGCGATCGCCTGCAGGGCCTCGTCGATGTCCTTCAGCTCGCGCTCGGGGAAGCCGCCCAGTTCGGACTCCGAGAGGTAGCGCTCGGTGGGCTTGTCCATGATCGCAGAGATGATCCGCAGCACCATCCAGGGCGGGGTGATCTGAGCGGCCAGCATCTCGAAGAAGCGGGGGCCGGCGTCCTCGGAGATCGCGACGGAGTCCTTGTAGGCCAGGCGGGCGGCGGCGGCGTTATCGTCGCCCGGGGTCGCGACCCAGTCGGGTAGACGGCTCAGGGTGTGGCGGACGACCGGGGAGATATCCATGCAGGCGGCCAGCTCCTCGGCGCTGCCCGGCCGGGCGCGTTCGCAAAGCTCGGCGGCGAGGCGGAAGTCGCGCGCGTCGCTCTCGCGCAGGGCGGCGGCGGCGGTGAGCACCAGGGTGTCGAAAATCCGGGTCGGGTCCGGCGGGCGCTGTTCGGCGGCCAGGGCCTTGGCGATCGCGGCGGCGGCGCCGGCGGCGGCGGCCATGTCGGCCGGGGCGGCGGTCTTCAGGCCACGCCAGATCAGGCTGAGCACCCGATTGGGGAAGACCAGACTGTGGTGGTTCGTGCCGTCGCCGACGAACAGCGGGGTGACCGGCTGGAAGACATCGTTGCGCAGCAGGCGGTCGACGGCCTCGGCTTCGACCAGCAGCTTGACGCCGGCCAGCACGCTGTCGCCGCTCGACTGGGCCAGGGCCTGTTGCAGACCGCCCACGATTCTGTCGGGCGCGGATTCCACCAGCGTCCTGACGATCTCAATCTTGCGGTCGGATAGGGCGCCCATTCATGCTCCGCGCCGGAACAGTGTTCCGCGAGCGTGACCTTGCCGCCGAGCCGGTTAAGGTTTTCCGAAAGTTATCCTTATTTTAGCGGAGGCCTCAGGCATCCGCCTGCGGCAAATCAGCTTCGAGACGCAGGCCACCCATGGTCGAGTCGCTGAGCCGCAGCGCTCCGCCATAGGCGCGGGCGAGTTCATCGACGATGGAGAGGCCGAGGCCGGAGCCCGGGGCGCTCTCGTCGAGGCGGGCGCCTCGGCGCAGCACCTCGTCGCGGCGGTCGGGCGGCAGGCCCGGGCCGTCGTCCTCGACCACGAGGCGCAGTTTCTGGTTCCCGGCGGCCTCGGCGCGGACCCGGACCTTGGCCTTGCACCATTTGCAGGCGTTCTCCACCGCGTTGCCGGCGATTTCCTGCAAGTCTTGCCGCTCGCCAAGGAAATAGAGGTCGTCCGGGGCGTCCCAGTCGATGGCGACCCCCTTGTCGCGAAAGATCTGCTCCAGGGCGCGCGACAACTCATCCAGCACCTCGGCCACCGAGGTGCGCTCGCCCTGCCCCTGGGTGCGGGCCGCGGCGCGGGCGCGGCGCAGGTGGTGGTCGACCTGTTGCTGCATGGCCCTGGCCTGGCGGCCGACCAGTTCGGCCAGTGGGCCAGGGCGTTGGCTGGCCTCGGTGAGCATCACCGAGATCGGGGTCTTCAGCGCATGCGCCAGATTGCCCACGTGGGTGCGCTGGCGTTCCACGACCTGCTGGTTGTGTTCGACGAGGGCGTTCAGCTCCTCGGCCAGCGGCATGACCTCGCTCGGATAGGCGCCGGCCACGCGCTGCGCCTTGCCGCGGCGCACGGCGGCGACCTCGTTCTGCAGGTTGTAGAGCGGGCGCAGGCCGACCCGGACCTGGATGATGATCGCCACCACCAGGCCCGCGCCCAGCAGGATGAAGATCGAGGAGGTGGCGACCACGAAGTTCTCGACCTCGCGGATCACCGTGCTGGAGTCCTCGGCGGCGAGGAAGATCACCGGCGAGCGTCGGCCGGGCAGCCAGTTCTGCTGGGCCCGCGCGCGCAACGGCTCGCCTTGCGGACCGGTGGTGTCGTAGCTGACGTGCTTGCCGGGATTGGCCTTCAGGCGGGCCACCAGGTCGGGCGGGGTGCGCAGCGTCGTGTCGAACAGCGAATAGGAGGGCACCAGCGCGCGCAGCTTGCCGTCGGCGGTGGGCTCGGCGATCTCCCAGTACCAGCCGGAATAGGCCCTGAGCGCGCGCTCGTCGGTGAACGGCGGGGCGATGACCTGATCGCCCTCCACCGTCGAGCCCGCCACCAGGTTGACGGTTACGTCGTTGAGGGTCTGGTCGATCCGCCGGATGGTCGCCTGCTGGAAGAGCAGCGCCAAGCCCACCGCCGAGACGATCAGGGTCGCCAGGCTCCAGCCCAGCGCCAGCAGCACCAGGCGCCTCGCCAGCGAGGGATGGCGCAGGCCCCCGAGGATCATCAGGCGGGGATCATCAGGCGGGGATCATTTGGCGCGGATCATTTGGCGCGGATCACGAGGCTTTCACCTCGCCGGCCAGCTCCTCCGGCGGGCAGCTCAGGCGGTAGCCAAGACCGCGGGCGGTCTCGATGCGGTCCGGCCCGATCTTCTTGCGCACCCGGCCGATGAACACCTCGATGGTGTTGGAATCCCTGTCGAAATCCTGGTCGTAGAGATGCTCAACCAGCTCGGTGCGGCTGATCACCCGGCCCTGGTGCATCATCATGTAGTGCAGCAGGCGGTACTCCAGCGAGGTGAGCCGCAGGGGTTCGCCGTTGACGCTGGCGCGGGCCGCGCGCGGGTCGAGGCGCAGGCCGCCGCACTCCAGGTTGGGGCTGGCGTGGCCGGCGGTGCGGCGCAGCAGGGCGCGCAGGCGCGCCAGCAGCTCCTCGGTGTGGAAGGGTTTGGTCAGGTAGTCATCGGCCCCGGCGTCGAAGCCCGCCACCTTCTCGCTCCAGGCGCCGCGCGCGGTGAGGATCAGCACCGGGGTGGCCATGTTCTCGCGCCGCCAGCGCTCCAGCACCGAGACCCCGTCGACTTTTGGCAACCCAAGATCAAGGATGACTGCATCGTAGGGCTCGGTCTCGCCGAGGAACTGGGCTTCCTCGCCGTCCGGCGCGTGGTCGACCGCGTAGCCGGCATCGGCCAGCGCCAGCTTCAGCTGTCGCGACAGGTCCGGATCGTCTTCAACCAACAGGATGCGCATGACCGCGTCCCTCTCCCTCTATTGCGACCGTAGAGCCGTTAGCCAATTTCCTGGCCGGTCCTGGCGTCGATGACGAAGACCACGATCTGTCCGTTCGTGAGCTGCCATTGGACGTTGTAGACCGGCCGTCCGCCGGATTCTCCCATGGTCGTATTGAGCTGGCGCCCCGGGTGACGCTTGGCGATCTCCCTAAGAACGGTCGAGAGCGGCACTTGGCTGCCGCCGTGCGCCTCCGGCCGATCCTGCGCGGCCACGCCGGCGGCCGGCGCGAGGCCGCAGATGAGGGACAGGACCACGAAGAGAAGTCGGAATGTCATCAGCTCGACCTAGCGGCCCGGGACTGAACCGCGCCTGAACGCCAAGCTTATGCGCAGGCAGGCAAGCAGTGTCACCGCTTCTTGTTGGGAGAATAGGGCCGTTCCTTGCGCCACGTCTCGGCGAGGGCCTCGAGTTCGGCGTCGGGGGTTTCCGGCAGGGCGACCACCAGGCGGGCGAACAGGTCGCCGCGATGGCCCTTGGCGTCGGAGAGGCCACGGCCCTTCAGGCGCAGGCGCGTGCCGGTGTTGGCGCCCTTGGGCACGGTTAGCGTCACCGGGCCGTCGGGGGTTTTGGCCTCCGCCTTGCCGCCGAGCACCGCGTCATAGACCGTCACCGGCACGTCCATCACCAGGGTCTCGCCCTCGCGGCGGAACACCGGGTGCGCGGCGATGGTCAGCTCGATGAAGGCGTCGCCGGGGCCGGCGCGGCCGGGGGAGCCCTGGCCCTTGAGGCGCAGGGTCTGATTTTCCTGCGCGCCCTTGGGAATGGTCACGTCGATGGTGCGGCCGTCGGAGAAGGCCACGCGGCGCTTGCCGCCCTTGATGGCCTGCTCCAGGTCGATCTGCAGGCGGGCGCGCACATCTGCGCCGCGCTGGGAGAAGCCGCCGAAGCCGCCGCCCTGGCCGCCGCCGCCGCGGGCGCCTTGGCCGCGACCACCGAACATCTCGCCCAGGATGTCGCCGAGATCGACGCCCTCGAAGCTAGGCTCAGCGCCCTGGCGATAGGCGCCGCCGCCGGGGCCGGCGCCCCAAGGGCCCTGTCCGCCGCCAAAGCCGCCGCCGAAGGTCTCGCGGCCGTCGTTGTCGAGCGCGCCGGCGTCGAACTTCTTGCGTTTCTCGACGTCGCCGACGATGTCGAAGGCGCCGGAGACCTGCTTGAAGCGCTCCTCGGCGGCCTTGTTGTCGGGGTTGGTGTCGGGATGGTTGGCCTTCGCAAGTTTGCGGAACGCCTTGCGGATTTCGTCGGCGCTCGCCGAACGCGGGACGCCCAGGACCGTATAGGGGTCGCTCGCCAAGACCGTCAAAACCCTTCGGATGGTGTGGAGACTGGCCGCCTAGATTGGTCGGTTCGCCCCGCCGCGCAAGGGGCGTTGTGGCAGATTTGCCACATGATCACTCCCGCCCGCGTTCGACGCTGAGGTCGGGGGCGGCGAAGTCGAGGGCGTCTTCGGGTTCGCTGAGCACCGTCTCGCTGATGGTCTGGCCACGCACCGAGACGCCGGCGCGGTGGACGCTCTCCGGGTCGCCGGAGATCAGCGGATGCCAGGACGCCAGGTCGCGGCCCTCGTGGATGCGGCGGTAGGCGCAGGAAAGCGGCATCCAGCCGAGCTGCTGGATATTGCCGGGCGTCAGCTTCACGCAGTCCGGCACATAGTCCTGGCGGTTGGCGTAGTCGGTGCAGACGCAGGCGCCGGCGTCGAACAGCTTGCAGTGGATGCGGGTCGGGATGATCTCGCCGGTGTCCTCTTCCTCGAAGCGCACCAGGCAGCAGAGGCCGCAGCCGTCGCAGAGGCTCTCCCACTCCCTGGTGGTCATCTGCTCGAGCGTCTTGCGCCGCCAGAAGGGTTCTCCGGACATGGGGAACGATCTAGGCGCGCCAGAGCGCCACGTCGAGCGCGCGCCGCATAGAAGATGCGCGGCCTTACCGCGAGTTCATTGGACTTCGCCCGGGCCAGGCCTGACGCTTGGGTGACGACTGCCGCTGGAAGGGGCCGGGCGATGCGCCGAGACATTTCACTGATGACCCTGGTGTTGGCGGCCGCATCCGTCGCCAGCGTCGCCGACGCCCACGTCTGGCCCGACGGCCCTCCATTGCACGCGCCGGCCACCTTGGACTGCCCGGCCAGCGACGGCGGCCTGACCCGCATCGCGCAATCGCCGGACGGCCAGTGGTGCGACTACCGCGGCGAGCGCGGCGAGACCGTGCGCCTGCGATTGGTCGCGCTGCGCGGCCTCAGCCCGTCGGAGGCGCTGGCGCCCCTGCGGGCCGACCTGCACGCCCTTGTGCCGGTCTATCGCCAGCCGATCCCGGCCAGCTACGACGACGGACCCGGTGACCGCGCCGACGTCGACCTGCCGTTCATCCACGTCCACGCCAACGGCGACCAGGCCGACGTGCGGCTGTTCGGTATCCACATCAGCGGCCAACACCACAATGCCGACGTCGATATCGGCCACGGGCGCAAGCACGCGGTGGTGCATGCGGGCCTGCACGGCGCGGAGGTGATCGCCGATGAGGTCGGGCGCAACAACGCCTCGCTGGTCTATGTACTGGCCGCCAACCATCGCGAGGCGTCCGGCTATCGCGCGGTCGGCTATGTGGCCAAGGGGCCGGTGACCGGCCCGCTGGTGTTGGCGGAATTCCGCAGCCCGGTGAAGGGCCGCACCGACGGCGAAGGCGACCACGGCGACATCGATCACCTGATCGAGCGCAACCTCAGCCGATAGGGTTCAGGCTCGCGCGGCCTTGCGCTCGCTGCCTGGGCCTATATGTGCAGCGCCTCGATGCGCGCACCGATACTGGCCCTGAAGGACGTCCGCTTGGCGGATGGTCCGTTGATGCTGTTCGACGGCGTCGACCTGGCGCTGGATGCGCGGGTGCGCGCGTGCCTGGTCGGACGCAACGGGGCGGGCAAGTCGACGCTGCTGCGCATCCTGGCCGGACAGATCGAGCCGGACGGCGGCGAGCGCAACATCACCACCGGCGTGCGCGTGGCCTTTGTGCCGCAGGAGCCGGAGATCGTGGGCGCGACCCTGCTGGACTACGCCACGGCCGGCGGGGCGGAGAGCTATCACGCCGAGGCCCGGCTCACCGACTTCGGCCTGGACCCTGAGAAGACGGCGCAGGGGCTGTCGGGCGGAGAGATCCGCCGCGCGGCGCTGGCGCGGGCCTTCGCGGAGGACGCCGACGTCATCCTGCTGGACGAACCGACCAACCACCTGGACATCCTGGCGATCGAGACGCTGGAGGAGGAGCTCTCCGCCAGCCGCGCGGCGGCCCTGATCGTCAGCCACGACCGGGCGTTCCTGGAGCGGGTGACCAAGCGCTGCTTCTGGCTGGAGTACCGGCAGGTCAAGCGCCTGGATCACGGGTTCGCCGGCTTCGACGACTGGGCCGAGAAGATCACCGCCGCGGAGGCCGAGGAGGCCAGGCGCCTGGACCGCTACATCCAGCGCGAGCAGCACTGGATGGCGCGCGGCGTTACGGCCCGGCGGGCGCGCAACGAAGGCCGGCGACGGCGCCTCGACAGCCTGCGCCAGGACAAGGCCGACCGGCTGAAGGACACCCGCAAGGAACTCAACATGGGGCTCGCCAGCTCCGGCGTGTCCGGCAAGCGGGTTGTCGAAGCCAAGGGGGTTTCAAAGGCGTTCGGCGACCGCGTGCTGTTGAAGAATTTCTCGACCCGCATCCTGCGCGGCGACCGGGTGGCGGTGGTCGGGCCGAACGGGGCGGGCAAGACCACGCTGGTCAAGGTGCTGCTGGGCGAGATCCCGGCGGACTCCGGCGAGGTGGTGCTCGGGACCAAGGTGGAGATCAACTACATCGACCAGGCGCGGGCGGCGCTGAATGCCGAGATGACGCTGCGCGAGGTGCTGCTGCCCAAGGGCGGCGACCAGATCCTGGTGCGCGGCGAGCCCCGCCACATCGTCTCCTACGCCAAGGACTTCCTGTTCTCCGAGGCGCAGCTGCGCCAGCCGGTGCGCAGCCTGTCGGGGGGCGAGCGCAACCGCCTGCTGCTGGCCCAGGCGCTGGCGCGGCCTGCCAATGTCATGGTGCTGGACGAGCCGACCAACGACCTGGACATGGACACGCTGGACCTGCTCGAAGACCTGCTGGCCGACTATGAGGGCACGCTGATCCTGGTCAGCCACGACCGCGACTTCATCGACCGGCTGGCGACCTCGACGATCGGGCTGGACGGCAAGGGTCACGCCATCGAGACGCCGGGCGGCTGGCAGGATTTCGTGTCGCAGAACCCCGGCTTCTTCGGCCGCCTGCCGATCGCCGCGTTTGCACCCGCCAAGGCGCAAGCCGCGCCGCCGCCGAAGCCCGAACCGGTCCGCGCCGTGAAGCTCTCCTACAAGGACCAGCGGCAGCTGGAGGAACTGGAAAAGCTGATCGCCGACGCGCCCGGCAAGACCGCCGCCCTGGAGACGAAGCTCGCCGATCCCGGCCTTTATGGCCGCGATCCCGCCGCGTTCCAGAATCTCAGCCGCGATCTGGGCCAGCTCCGCGAGAGCCTGGCCGCGGCGGAAGAGGCGTGGCTGGCCCTCGAAGAACGCCGCGAGGCCCTGCAAGGCGGTCGTTGAGGTTTCGGCCTGCGTTTCCTGTGGATTGTTGCGTCCGTTGAACGATCAGCGGAATTCGAAACCAAGTCCCAGGTTGTCCACCGGATATGCACCGGGATCGGTCCGCCGACCCACATCCCGGCCCATCCTGCCGCTTGCCGGATTTCAGGTTCGGGAGCACCGTTCACTTGCCGAGAGGGACTGCGGCGCGGGCGGACGGAGAGGCCGGAAACGGCGGACCCAGAAGCAGAGGCGAGCAGGAGGTTTCCAGCTAGCGAGGACCGGGGCAACCCGGGACAAACTTTCAGGAGACACCGGACGCGACGGAAAACCAGAGAGCTTGCTCTCGAACCGAAGCCGCGATCGACCTGGAAGGCACAGATCCCCCAACGGATCTGGATGAGAGGGCGGAGTTCCGGGCAACTGGAGCGCCGCCCTCTTGCTATGAGGACCCCTCTTGTCATCCCGATGGAGGGTTCGGTTTTCACCCAGCCCGGTCTGGCGCGACGCGCGCACGCGCCCTAGTTTCCCCCCGAGGTCTCGGGGGTATCCATGAAGGCTCTGCGTTTTTCCGTCATCACGCTCGCGCTGGTGCTCGCCGCCTGTTCACCGGCGAAGAAAGCTGACGCGCCGGCCGCGTCCGGGCGCACCGCAATTCGCTTCGCCACCGACTGGCGGGCCGAGGCTGAGCACGGCGGGTTCTACGAGGCGGTGGCGA
>JBBQTP010000114.1:0-12400 GCA_038213205.1 Caulobacterales bacterium | reverse complement strand
CCCAACAACTCCGCTCGCTCCGCTCGCGGCGTCACACGCGTTTTTCCACGGCCTCGACCCATAGCGGACCTTCGGCGAGTCCGTTTTCGGGCCCCCGCCAGGCTCCCCCTCGCCTGCGCCGCCCGTGACTCCAGAATGCCTCAGGAGGCCGCTGACAGGTCCAGGCACCACACCCTACTGGCAGAATCCTTCCGGCCTCCAGAGGTCTCACCGCGCGGCGCGGGCACGAAAAACCCCGGCGCTCTTGCGAGGCCGGGGCTCCCGTCGTTCGGTAGAGGCGCTGGCGTCAGGCGGCGGTAGCGGCCATCTGCGCGCGGCGACGGCGGAACGCCGCACCAGCCAGGCCGAAGCCGCCGATCATCAGGGACCAGGTCGCCGGTTCCGGAACCCCCGCCGGCGCCGGGGAGTCCTCCAGCAGCTGAAAATGGATGTTGCCGACGCCGAAGCCACCCGCGATGGGGTTGGTGTAGTTTCCGATGTTGATGTTGTGGTCGGCATAGGCCGTGAAACCGGCGCCGGGGCTCACTGAGGTTGCCGTGTCGTAGGTGAAGACGAAGTTCGAACTGCTGGACGCGATGATCGTGGCCACCCCGTACCAGTGGTTCGCCAGCAGATCGAAGGAAAAGGCGTCGGAATATTTGTAGTTGTAGGTCGGATCGGCCAGGAAATGTTTCTCTTGCACGAAGAGCAGCGCGCCCCCGCCGTCGGGCGTGTCATTGGCGCCCAGATCGAAAATAGCGAACTTCAGATCCCCGTCATGGTTCGCGGCCAAGCGTTCGCCGATCCCGGTGATGGTGCGGTTGGTGTCGGACTTGAACTCGGCCCCATGGCCGGTGGCGTTTATTGCATGGGTGCCGCCGACGCCCGAATAGTTGTCGAACACCACCACCGAGGCCGACGCCGCGCCGGACGCCAGCAGCGCCCCGCCCAGGGCGACGACAGCCGCCACGATCTTGAGTTTGCAGTTCATTCAAACGCCCCAATCAACATGCACTGAATCACGCGGGGCGAAGCTCTACAGTAGGCAACCGGTGTCACAAATCGTTTCCCCTGCGAAGCGACTGATGTGACGGTCGCCGGCGGGGCGCAAGGTCCGCTTTCCCCCCAGACCGGACGTTCGGAGCGTCCGCTTTCCGGCGTCGGAGCCCAGAGGTCCGCGTCTCGTCGCCTTGGCCGCCTCCGGTAGGGCCATCCATCGAGGCTGAAGGGACGCGAACCGGTGGTCCTCGTGGGTGTCCACACGCCCTCGCTCCGCCCCACTCACCGGACCGTGTGTCGCGACCTCACAAATGTCGTGCAAAAACAACGCCCTAAATGGCGTTCGGCCAGCCTTGACGCGCCGCAGCACGGTCTATAGGTTCCGCGCGACCTGAAGCCCCAGCCGTGGCGGCGTCGTCGCGGTCGTTAGGCCTCCCGACGAATGCCAGATTCCCTTGATCCGCCAGAGAAGGCCCTCGAGAGCCTCGATCAGCGTTTGGGAGCGGCCGAGGCGGCGCAAGCCCGCAAGGTGAGTGGCGATACTCACACGGCCATGGCGCAGGGTTACCGCTTCGTCGGCGAAGTGGTGGGCGGGGTGCTCGGTGGGGTCGGCCTAGGCTGGCTCGTGGACCGCTTCGCGCATACGCAGCCTTGGGGCGTGATCGGCGGTCTGCTGATCGGAACCGGGCTTTCGATCTCCGTCGCGGTCTCGACCGCGGCGAGAGCGAGCAAGATAACCTTGGAAGGCCAGGCGCCCGCGCCCAGCGTTCCGGATGAAGAAGACGAGGACTAAGGCCGCCCATGGCGAACCAACCCGCCATCGATCCGATGGAGCAGTTTTCGATCCACAAGCTGGTGGATCTGCCGACGTTCCATGTCGGCAAGCTCGCCGTCGATATGTCGATCAACACCTCCGTCATGACGATGCTCGTCGGCGCCGTGCTGATCGTGGCCTTCTTCGCGCTGACCGCGCGGCGCGAGATCGTGCCGAACCGTGGCCAGGCCGTGGCCGAGGCGCTCTACAACATCATCGACCGCGTGCTGGTTGGCCCGATCCTGGGGCCGCACGGCCGCCCCTACGTGCCCTACTTGTTCACCCTGTTCATCGTGATCCTGACGCTCAACCTGATGAGCGTGGTGTTCGCCGTCGGCAACATCGCCGGCCAGTCCTGGACCTTTGCGGTGACCTCGCAGATCGCGGTGACCGCGACCCTGGCCCTGCTCACCTTCCTCAGCGTCTTCATCCTGGGGTTCATCAAGCACGGGCCGAAGTTCGTCAGCCTGTTCTGGGTTCCGGGGATGGGCATTTTCGGCGGCGCCGCGATGGTGCTGATCGAGATGATTTCCTACTTCGTCCGCCCGCTCACCCTGGCGCTGCGTCTGTTCGGCAACATGCTGGGCGGCCACGTGGTGATGAGCCTGTTCGGCTCGTTCGTCGTCGCCCTGGCCATCGTCGGCCTCTCCGGCGGCATCGCGACACTGGCCTTCATCCCCAGCGTGCTCTCCTTCACGATGATCGTGGCGCTCACCGGCCTTGAGCTGGTCGTCGCGGTCCTGCAGGCCTTCGTCTTCGCGGCGCTGGCCACCGTCTACCTCAACGAGGTCGTGAACTTCGGTCACGGCCACTAATCAAAACTATCTGCAAGAGGACTACCTGACATGAACGCCGCCGTAGCTGACTTCCATACCTACAAGCTGATTGGCGCTGGCATCGCCGCCTGCGGCATGATCGGAGCCGGTGTTGGCCTCGGCGTGCTGTTCGGCAACTACCTGCAAGCCGCGATCCGCAATCCGGCCGGCGCCGCCAGCCAGCAGACCATGCTGTTCCTCGGCATGGCCCTGACCGAAACCATGGGCCTGTTCGCCTTCGTGGTCTCGCTGCTGATCCTGTTCGGCTCCTAAGCCGCTTTCTGTAAGAGACGGATCGCCCCATGGCGGACCAGACCCAACAGAGCACGGCCCAAGGCAGCCCAACGCAAGGCAGCCCAACCCAAGGCAGCACGACCGAACCGGCCAAGGGCGGCTTGCCTCAGCTTGAGTTCCAGTGGTGGCCAGGCGAGATCGCCTGGTTCCTGATCATCTTCGTCGCGATGCTGGCGTTCATCCGCTTCTTCGCGGCTCCGCGGGTCGGCGGCACGATCGACGCGCGTGAAGACAAGATCAGCGGCGATATCGCCGACGCCCGCCGCCTGAAGGACGAGGCTGAAGCCCAGGCCGCGACCGCCGCCGCGGAGACCGCCCAGGCGCGGGCCGCCGCTCAGCGGGTCGCCGCCGAAGCGCGCGCCAAGGCCCAGGCCGAGGTCGCCGTGAAGCTCGCCGCGGAAGAAGCCAAGCTCGCCGCCAAGGGCGCCGAGGCCGAAGCCCGCATCGGCAAGGCCCGCGACGCGGCCATGACCAACGTGGCCTCCATCGCCGGCGCCGCGGCCGGCCAGATTGTCGGCAAGCTCACCGGCAAGGCCGCCACCGCCGCCGAGCTGACCAGCGCGGCCAGAGGATCCTGACGACCATGCAACTGCTCACAGACGCCCACTTCTGGGTCGGCGTCGCCTTCGTGGTCTTCCTGGGCGTCCTGGTCGTCGCCGGCGTGCACAAGTTCGCCTGGAAGGCCCTGGGCGACGCAGGCGACAAGGTCCGCAGCCAGCTCGACGAAGCCAACCGCCTGCGCGAGGAAGCCCAGGCCCTGCTGGTCCGCATCCAGGGCGAGCGGGAAGCCTCCGAGAAGCTGGCCACCGAAATCCTGGCGAATGCCCAGGAGCAGGCCGTGCGCATGCAGACCGAGGCCCAGGAGCGCCTGGCCGAGCAGATCGAGCGCCGCGGCCAACTGGCCGAGCGCCGCATCGCCACCGCCGAGGCCCAGGCCGCGGCCGAGGTGAAGGCCGCCGCCGGCGAACTCGCCGCCCAGATGGCCGAAAAGGTCCTGACCGCCCGCATCGCCGGCGCCAAGTCCGACCCGCTGATCGACTCAGCGATCGGCCAGCTGGCCGGCAAGCTTCAATAATAGCCCCGCTCATCCCGGCGAAAGCCGGGACCCAGGCGGCATGGCAGAATCGAGAACGCGCCGAGGTATCATCCCCGGGGCGTTTCATGTCTTGCGCTCTACTTGGGTCCCGGCTTTCGCCGGGATGAGCGGTTTAGGCCGCCGCTGTCCGCTTGAACCGGCCCTTGAAGTAGCGCCGGCTCTTCACCGCGAAACGGAACCGGCTGGGCAGCACCAGGCGCTCGACGCGCAGATACTGCTGCCAGAAGACCTGCACGATCTCCGGCTCGCGGCGCATCAGGCGGCGCAGCGGGAAGACCATGTTCGGGTGCGCCCGTTGCGCGCGCACGAACTGGCGCTTGGCGCGGAACGAGTTGCGCAGGACGATCATCAGCCCGACCACCATCAGCGGCAGGCCCAGGTGCCCGGGCAGCGCCACCAGCGGCAGCGCGACCACCATCAGCACCAGGCCCAGCCCAAGCAGCATCCAACGCGCCACACGAGCGGCTAGCTCGCGGGCAAACTCGTCGGAGGCGCGGTGCACGCGCAAAGAGGGCATGGCGAATGACACTGGAGCAAAGACCTGGGGGCACGCAGACGGGCTCAAGGGGAGGTCGAACCGCCGCCGTGCAAAACTGATATGCGAACGACCTTAGGAGTCGTAAAGGCGCCAGCGCGTTAAAATTTGCTCAGGTCGAGCTATTCAGCCGCCAATGGCGCCGGCGCCACAGTAGTGTCCTCTGGGCGCCACGTCAGTTTCGGCTTCCGCGCGGCCAGGGTTTCGTCCAGCCGCCGCATCGGCGCCAGGTACGGCGCCCCGGTGAACCGCTCCGCGTCGCCCGCCTTGGCCGCCCTGGCCAGCGCCAGCAGCGCCTCGCAGAACCGGTCGAGCTCGCGCTTGGATTCCGTCTCGGTCGGCTCGATCAGCATCGCGCCGTGCACCACCAGCGGGAAGTACATGGTCATCGGGTGGAAGCCTTCGTCGATCATCGCCTTGGCGAAGTCGAGCGTGGTGACCCCGGTGCCCTCCAGCCAGCTGTCGTCGAACAGCGCCTCGTGCATGCAGGGCCCGTCGGGGAAGGCCGGCGACATCTCGGCCGACAGCACGGCCTTGATGTAGTTGGCGTTCAGCACCGCGTCCTCGGCCACCTGTCGCAGCCCGTCGGCGCCGTGGCTGCGCATGTAGGCATAGGCGCGGACGAACATGCCCATCTGCCCCTGGAAGGCGCACATGCGGCCGAACGCCTGGGCGGCCTCGTCGGCGGCTTCCTCGACCAGCCTCAGCCCCGTCCCGTCGTGGACCACCCACGGCGCCGGCGCGAACTTGGCCAGCGCCTCGGACAGCACCACCGGCCCCGCGCCCGGCCCGCCGCCGCCGTGCGGGGTGGAGAAGGTCTTGTGCAGGTTGATGTGCATGGCGTCGACGCCCAGGTCGCCTGGCCGCACCCGCCCGACGATGGCGTTGAAGTTGGCCCCGTCACAATAGAAATAGGCGCCGACCGCGTGGGTCAGGCGCGCGATCTCGATCACGTCGCGCTCGAACAGGCCGCAGGTGTTCGGGTTGGTGACCATGATCGCGGCGACATGCGGGCCGAGCTTGGCCTCCAGGTCGCCCAGGTCCACACGCCCGTCCGCCGTCTGGGCGATCTCGGTGACCGAGTAGCCGACGAAGGCGGCGGTGGCCGGGTTGGTGCCGTGCGCCGAGGTGGGGACCAGCACGGTGCGCCGCGCGCCCTGGCCGGCGGCCTCGTGGGCGGCCTTGATGCAGAGCAGGCCGCAGAGCTCGCCGTGGGCGCCGGCCTTCGGCGTCATGGCCACGGCCGGCATGCCGGTCAGCGTCTTCAGCCAGTGCGCCAGGCGGTCGATCAGCTCCAGAGCGCCTTGTGCCGTCGACACCGGCGCCAGGGGGTGCAGGTCGGCGAACCCGGCCAGCCGCGCCATCTTTTCGTTGAGCCGCGGGTTGTGCTTCATCGTGCACGAGCCCAGCGGGTAGAGCGCCAGGTCGATGGCGTGGTTCTTCTGAGAGAGCCGCACATAGTGGCGCATTGTCTCCGGCTCGCTCAGCCCGGCCAGGCCGATCGGCGCCGTCCGCACCAGGTCGCCGAGGTCCGACGCGTCATGCTCACCTAAGTCGATGTCGACGCCGGTCTTGTCCCAGCCACCGAGCTCGAACAGCAGCGGCTCGTCCTGCAGCAGCCCGCGCCCGCCCATCAGGGAGGTGTGGCCCTGGGTATCGTTGGCGGCGCCGGTCCCCGTAGGCCGGCCCACATTGTTCATGGTCATCGGCCGGCCCTCCGTCCGAGAGCGGCAGCCAAAGCCGCGATATCCTCGCTGGTCGTAGTCTCGGTCGCCGCCAGCAGCAGGACGTCGTCCAGCCCCGCGTGCGGGTCGAGGCGGGAGTAGGGCACCCCGGCCACGATGCCGTCCGCCAGCAACGCTTCGACGGCGGCCGAAGCGCCCCGGTAGCCTTCCGGAACGCGCACCGCGATCTCGTTGAAGAACCTGGGCGTCAGCACCTCGACGCCTGCGCCCTTCAGCGCCCCGGCCATCTCCCGCGCCCGGCTATGGTTGAGGGCCGCCAACTGCCTTAAGCCCACCTCGCCCAGCAGCGACAGGTGGATCGTGAAGGCCAGCGCGCAGAGCCCGGAGTTGGTGCAGATGTTGCTCGTCGCCTTCTCGCGGCGGATGTGCTGCTCCCGCGTTGACAGCGTCAGCACGTAGCCGCGCCGCCCGTCGGCATCCACCGTCTCACCGCAGAGGCGCCCCGGCATCTGCCGCACCAGCTTTTCGCGGCAGGCGAACAGCCCCACGTAGGGCCCGCCATAGTTCAGCGCATTGCCGATCGACTGGCCCTCGGCGACCGCGATGTCGGCCCCCATCTCGCCCGGCGATTTCAGCAGGCCGAACGACACCGCCTCCGTGGTCACCACGATCAGCAGCGCCCCGGCCGCATGCGCCGCCTCGGCGATGCGCGTGACGTCGGTGACCACGCCGAAGACGTTCGGCGTCTGCACCACCACGCAGGCCACCGTCGCGTCGATGGCATCGATCACCGCCGCCTCGGCGTCGATCGCCGCCGCTTGGCGCACGATCTCCATGCCCTCGGCGTGGGCGATGGTCTGGGTGACGGCGGCGTAGTGCGGGTGCAGGCCGCCCGACAGGATGGCCCTCTCGCGCCGCGTCACGCGCTTGGCCATCATCACGGCTTCGGCGCAGGCGGTCGAGCCGTCGTACATCGAGGCGTTGGCCACATCCATGCCGGTCAGCGCGGCCACCTGGCTCTGGAACTCGAACAGCACCTGCAGCGTGCCCTGCGCGATCTCCGGCTGGTAGGGCGTGTAGCTGGTCAGGAACTCGGACCGCTGGATGATGTGGTCGACGCTGGCCGGCACGTGATGCCGGTACGCGCCCGCCCCACAGAAGAACGGCCCCGCTCCCGCCGGCCGGTTCCTGGCCGCCAGCGCCCCCAGCTCGCGCTCCACCTCCAGCTCGCCCGCATGCAGCGGCAGATCGAACAGCTCGCTCTTGCGCGCCGCGGCCGGCACGTCGGCGAACAGCGCGTCGATGTCAGGCGCCCCGATGGTGGCCAGCATCTGCGCGCGGTCAGCGGGAGTCAGGGGGAGATAGCGCATCGGGAAATCCTAGGGTCCATACAAATTGCCGCTCATCCCGGCGAATGCCGGGACCCAGATCTTCAAGCTCGGTGGCGGGCTGCACGAACGCCGCGGCCATAGAACTCGCATCTGAGTCATTCCATCTGGGTCCCGGCATTCGTCGGGATGAACGGGGTTTTTAGAGCGTCTGCAGATAGTCTTCGTAAGCCGCGCGATCCATCAGCGCGTCCACCTCGGCCGGGTTGGCGAGCTTGACCTTGGCGAACCAGCCGGCGGCTTCCGGGGCGGCGTTCACCGTCTCCGGCGCGTCGCCCAGCGCGGCGTTGGCCGCCACCACTTCGCCAGAGATCGGGGCGTAGACGTCGGACGCCGCCTTGACGCTCTCGACCACCGCGAAGCCGTCGCCGGCCTTGACCGTCTTGCCGACCTCCGGCGTCTCGACGAACACCACGTCGCCCAACTGCTCGGCGGCATAGGCGGTGATGCCGACGGTGGCGACGTCGCCGTCGACCTCGACCCATTCGTGATCCTTGGTGAAGCGCATGGGGGTTCTCTCAGGTTGAAATCAGATCGTCATCCCGGCCGTAGCAAAGCGGAGAGCCGGGACCCAGGAGCGGATGCAGTGCGGTGGCTCCTGGGTCTCGGATCGGCTCTTCGCCCGTCCGGGATGACTGGTGTTGAGTTGGAGAGCGGGTCATCGTCACTTCCGCACATACCGATGCGGCACGAACGGCGCCTTCACGACTTCGCAGGCCTGGGCCTTGCCGCGGACGATCACCTTGAGCGCCGTTCCGACCGCCGCGTGGGCCGGGCCAACGAAGCCCAGCGCGATGCCGCCCTTCAGCACCGGCGAATAGCCGCCGGAGGTGACCACGCCGATGATCGCGCCGGCCGCATCGGATATCTCTGCGCCTTCGCGGGCCGGGGCGCCTTCCAGCACCCGCAGAGCCACCCGCACCCGCGCCGGCCCCTCGGCCAGCTCGCGCACGATCCGCGCGGCGCCCGGGAAATCCCGCTGCTCGCGGCGGTTCTTGTTGATGGCGAAGCTCAGGTCGCCCTCGACCGGCGACACCGTCTCGTCCAGGTCGTGGCCATAGAGCGGCAGGCCGGCCTCCAGGCGCAGGCTGTCCCGCGCCCCCAGGCCGATCGGCTTCACCCGCGGATCGGCGCTCAGCACATTCCAGATCCGCTCCGCCTCGCCGCCCGGCATGGAGATCTCATAGCCGTCCTCGCCGGTGTAGCCGGATCGCGAGACGATCAGGTCGCACCCGAAACCCTCCAGCGCGCGCACGTCCATGAACACCATGCCGGCCACGGCGGGGCAGAGCTCGGCCATCACCGCGACGGCCTCGGGGCCCTGTAGCGCCAGCAGCGCCCGGTCCTCCAGCCGCTCGATCTTCACCTGGCCGCCCAACTCCTCGGCCATGACGGCATAGTCGTTGTCCTTGCAGGCGCCGTTCACCACCACGAACAGCCCGTCCTCATCTGGCCGCCCGGCCATCAGGTCATCGACGATCCCGCCGCTGCGGTTCAGCAGCACGGAGTACTTCTGCCGCCCGGGCTTCAGGCCGATGAAGTCCCCGGGGACCACCTCCTCAAACGCCGACAAGGGCGCCACCCCACGCAACCGCGCCTGGCCCATGTGCGACACGTCGAACAGGCCGGCGTGCTCGCGGCACCACAGGTGCTCCTTGAGCACGCCCTCGGGATACTGCACCGGCATGTCATAGCCCGCGAACGGCACCATCCGCGCACCGGCGGCGATGTGCGCCGCATGCAGTGGGGTGGTCTTGAGAGGGGCGTCTGTGGCGGCGGGCAAGGCGGCGACTCCGGCTGACGATGGGGCGGTCCGCGCAAGGGTAACCCTTGGCTTTCCGCGCCCCCGCTGTCCTTGGGCCTGAGAGATTTCGGGTGGCGCCCATCTTCCCTGAGGAAAAACGACGCCGACCCCCTGCTCCTTCGGCGAGCGGCCCTTTCGGACGCGCTACTTTCCAGCGTGCATCAGCCCGTCGCGGTCCTTTTGCCTGAGCGTTTCCGGGGCGGTTGCGCCTTCGGCTCCGGGCGACTTTTCCGAGGTGGAATCGAAGCCCGATCTCTCCCGCGAGAGTTGGTGGGAGGGATGCGGGATGAGGGGTGGGGAGTCAATGGGGGGGGAATGCGGATCACCAGAGTTTCGCGTCGGAGTTCAGCGCGGCCAGTCTGAGCCTTAAATTCAGGAAATGGGGGGCCAGGTTGAGTTGCGCTGGCGGTCACGCAGGTTGGCAGATGCCGTGGCCTATGCTACTCTCTCGCATGACCGCGCACCGGCACGTCAAGCTGTTTAAGAACGGCCGCAACCAGGCGGTTCGGATTCCGCGGGAGTTTGAGCTGCCGGGAGAGGATGCGGTCATGTTCCGCGAGGGCGACCGGCTGGTGATCGAGTCGGCGCCGCCCCGGTCGCTGCTTGCGGTGCTGGCGGGGCTGTCGCCGCTCGATGAGACGTTCCCTGAGATCGACGACCCGCTTCCGGGCGCCGTCGATCTCTGATGCGGCATCTGCTCGACACCAACATCGTCTCCGATCTGGTGCGCAACCCGCAGGGGCGGATCGCGACGCGGATCGCCGCGGTGGGCGAGGCCGCGGTGTGCACCAGCGTGATCGTCGCGGCCGAACTTCGGTATGGCGCGGCCAAGAAGGGCTCCGAGCGGCTGAGCGCCCAACTCGAGCGGGTGCTCGGCGCGCTCACGATCCTGCCGTTCGAGGCGCCGGCCGACAGGACGTACGGAGAGGTGCGCAGCCGGCTGGAAGCCGCGGGCACGCCCATCGGCGGCAACGATCTGTTGATCGCCGCCCACGCCCTGGCCTCAGGGTGTTGCGTGGTGACCGACAACGAGCGTGAGTTCTCGCGCGTGGCGGGGTTGGATGTGGTCAATTGGCTGCGATAGCCGGTTCGGGACGACGGGGACGGCGCACTTAACTCATGGCTTCGAAGCCCCCACGGTCGTCTGGGGCGAGTTGAGCGCACTGGCCGCCTCCCGCTAGGACCCCCCGCCGTCGCCGGGCCGGCGTCCCGGGCCGCGAAAGCCAGGGTCGACACGCCGGCGTCGGTCGGGGCCGCTGAAATCGTCGCGTTGCACGAAGGGGCGGGGACGTTCGATCGCCCAGTGCAATTTCTGGATCACCGCGCGGGCGTTGAACGGCTTGGCCAGGAATTCGCTCACCCCGGCGTCGCGCGCCTCGCGGACGCGGGCCAGGGTGGAGTGCCCGGTGACCATGATCACCGGTGCGAACTGGTTTGGGCTGTCCGGCGAGGTGCGCAGAAGGCGGATGAATTCGATGCCGTCCATCGGCTCCATCGACAGATCGGTGATCACCAGATCGACCGGGCGGTCGGCCATGCGCTTCAGCCCTTCCGCGCCGTCGGTGGCTTCGTAGATGTGGATCACGCCCACGGCGCGCAGGATCTCTGTGAGCAGAATCCGCGTGAAGCGATTGTCATCCGCAATGAGAACCTTGAGCAGCTCGTATTGCATGCGAAGCCTACTAATCCGGGGACACTATGCCCAGTTGCGGCCTGCCCTGTACGCGGGTGGCCTCACGCCCATTGTATTGCGTATAATGTCCTGCGATTTTGATACCTTGGCCCCGGATTTCTTGTCCGCGATGGGGTTACCGTCGTGATTTTGGAGGAGAGAGCTTTGCGGTCTTGGCCAGGTCTCACGGCACTGCTCGCGGCGGCGAGCCTTTGCGGTGGCGCGCGGGCGCAGCCGGCGGAGGCCCCGCTGTCGCTCCTGTTGAGCTGTTCCGGCGCCGCGATGGTGGCGCAAACAATGCAGAGCCAATTGCTGTTTCCGGACGAGACGGGCTCTGGCTTGGCCTTGACCACAGGGCTCGTGCCCACGCCGTCGCGGCTCAGCGTCGCGGTGAACGCCGGGACCGTGCGGGTGCGGCCGGGTGAGGCCACGGGGCCGGGCTTCTTTCAGAAGAAGTCGCGGGACGGCTGGTACGACCTGAGCGACGTGGCGATCACCGAGACGGCCATCGACGGCAAGGCGCCCTATGGGGGCCTGCTGGGGAAGCTGAAGCTGCACATCGACCGGCGGACCGGCGATGCGGAGTTCGGCCCGTTCAGCGGCGCGTGCGAGAAGACCGCGGACCACCCCGACGCGCGGAAGTTCTGACGCACGGCTCGGCAATCTGGCGACACCATCGCGATCACCGCCTGCCTCTGGGTCGCACGAGGCCCCGCGTCGCGGTCTAGCGTCGAGCGGCGATGATCAGTCCGAGGCCCATCGTGACTGTGACGCCGGACGCGACGAGATAGACCTCGATAAGATGGCTCAGGGTCCAGGGGTCACGAGGGTCGGCCACGGCGCCAATCACAACCTGCCACGCGGCGCCCAGCAGGAGCAGGCTCCCCAGGAAGCAGCCCGTCGCCAAAAGCAGGGTGACGCGCTGCAGCCCCCAACCCGGTCTCATCGCGACACCGTCAGCGTCTGTTGGGTATGCAGCGCGATGCCCGCCACATGGTCGGTGACGGTCGCGCGCATGATGTAGGCGCCGACCGGATCATCCGCCGTGAAGGTCATGCCGAGGCTTTGGTGAGACAGGTAGATCAGGCCGGCCGGCGGCCGGGGCTGGTTCGCCAGGACCTCCATCGGCGGATAGGCCTGGGGCTTGCCGTCGGGGCCGCGAAGCTCGAACGCGGCGGTGACATTGCAACGGCCGGCGGCGTCGGCGCGGCAGCCCCGGAAGGCGATGAAGGTGTCGATCGGCTGGCCCCGGCGCAGGGTCGTCGTTCCGTGCATGTCCACGTGCGGCCCGGGCTTGTTCCAATCGCGGACGAAGCCCT
>JBBQTP010000113.1:0-12462 GCA_038213205.1 Caulobacterales bacterium | reverse complement strand
TGGTTCGTCAGCTGGGCCGCGGCCGGCTGCGATCCCTCACGGATGGGCCTCGGCCCGGTGCCGGCCGTAAAGCGACTCTTCGAGCGCACCGGCCTGGGCTGGAACGACATCGACCTCGTCGAGCTCAACGAGGCCTTCGCGCCCCAGGTGCTGTCGGTGCTGAAGGGCTGGGGCTGGCCAGAAAGCGGCGGTTTGCGCGACCGGCTGAACGTCAACGGCTCGGGCATCTCGCTCGGCCACCCGATCGGCGCCACCGGTGGGCGCATCCTGGCCACCCTGCTGCGCGAGCTCCAGCGGCGCGACGGCAAGTACGGCCTGGAGACCATGTGTATCGGCGGCGGCCAGGGCATCGCCGCGATCTTCGAGCGGGCGTAGCCGGTCCCAAGGAGCAGACATGGCCCTCGATCTCGAAACCCGCGAGCAGCTGATCGACACCGTCCGCCGGTTCGTCACCGAGCGGCTGCGGCCCCTGGAGGCCAAGGTCGCCGAGGACGACGCCATGCCGGACGACGTGCTCGACGAGATGAAGGCGCTGGGCCTCTACGGCCTGTCGATCCCCGAGCAATATGGCGGCCTGGACCTGTCCATGGAGGACGAGTGCCTGGTGGCCGTGGAGCTCGGCCGCACCAGCCCGGCGTTCCGCTCGGCCTTCGGCACCAATGTCGGCATCGGCAGCCAGGGACTATGCATGTTCGGCACGGACGCCCAGAAGCAGAAGTACCTGCCCGGCATCGCGTCCGGCGAGATCATCACCTCCTTCGCGCTCACCGAGCCGGAGGCCGGGTCCGACAGCGCCAACGTCCAGACCAGGGCCATTCTCGATGGCGACCACTACGTTCTGAACGGCGCCAAGCGGTTCATCACCAATGCCAACAAGGCCCACCTGTTCACGGTCATGGCCCGCAGCGATCCGGACAAGCCCGGGGCCGGTGGCGTCTCGGCCTTCCTGGTGGACCGCAATCTGCCGGGCCTCTCGGTCGGTAAGCCCGAGAAGAAGATGGGCCAGCAGGGCGCCCACATCTGCGACGTGATCTTCGACAACGTCCGCGTGCCCGCGGAGAACCGCCTGGGCCGGGAGGGCGAGGGCTTCAAGGTCGCCATGCAGGTGCTCGACCGCGGGCGGTTGCACATCTCGGCGGTCTGCGTCGGCGTCGCCGAGCGGCTGATCGCCGACAGCGTTGCTTACATGTCGGAGCGGCGCCAGTTCGGCCAGGCGCTCAGCCAGTTCCAGCTGCTGCAGGGGATGATCGCCGACTGCAAGACCGAGGCCCTGGCCGCCAAGGCGCTGACCATGGAAACCGCCCGCAAGCGCGACGCCGGCCAGGCTGTGACCATGGAGGCGGCCGCGGCCAAGTACTTCGCCTCCGAGATGGTCGGGCGGGTGGCTGACAAAGCGGTGCAGATCTTCGGCGGCGCCGGCTACGTGGCCGACTACGGGATCGAGCGCTTCTATCGCGACGTGCGGATCTTCCGCATCTACGAGGGCACCAGCCAGATCCAGCAGGTGGTCATCGCCCGCGAAGTCCTGAAGCGAGGTGGTTAGCCGTGGCCGATCCGATCGAGGACAAGATTTTCGAGATGCTCGGCGCCAAGATTGCGCCCGGTAAGTCGATCGCGCCAGAGGACGTGGCCCGCGCGATTGATCCGGAAGGCTGGCGGCGGTTGCTCAGCCGCGTGAAGGGCGTAGCTCGAGCCCTGGCGCGCGATGGCCGGCTGACGGTCCTGCGCCACAACAAGCCGGCCGATCCAAATGATTTCAAGGGCGTCTGGCGCATGCGCCTGCCGCTGGCCACCGACGCGCCGCAACCCGACCCCCCGCAAGGAGACCCCGAATGATCATCTATGGCTCCACCCTGTCGCCCTTCGTCCGCAAGACCGTGGTCTTCGCCACCGAAAAGGGCATCGATTTCGAAGTGCAGCCCAGCCAGTTCGAGGGCTTCAAGGAGATCAGCCCGTTCGGCAAGATGCCGGGCTTCAAGGATGGCGACTTCACCATCTCCGACTCGACGGCGATCATCACCTATCTCGACGTGATCAAGCCCGACCCCAACCTGATCCCCACCGAGGCCAAGGCCCGCGCCCTGACAATCTGGTACGAGGAGTTCGGCGACACGATCGTGGCGGCGTGCGGGGGCAAGATATTCTTCAACCGCGTGGTCTCGCCGAAGTTTTTCGGCCGGCCCGGCGACCTGGCCGCCGCCGACGAGGCGCAGGCAACCGAGTTCCCGCGCCTGATGGACTATCTGGAAACCGTGGCCCCGGCCTCCGGCTTCCTGGTCGAGGACCGCTTCACGCTCGCCGACATCGCGGTCGCCAGCCCCCTGGCCACCATGGCGCTCGGCGACTGCCACATGGACGCCGGCAAGCACCCCAAGACGCACGCCTATGTCTCGGGCATCTGGAGCCGCCCGGCCTTCGCCAAGCTCCTTGCTGAGGAAAAAGCGCAGCTGGCGGCCTAGCGCCCGCGGAAACCAGATGGTGAGACGCCGGGTTTAACCTCGACCGTGATGACGCGCTTCCTCGCCCCGATCCTCGCCGCCCTGATGTTGGCCGGCTGCACGCCCTTGATGGTGCAGCAGGCCGGCACGGCCCCGCTGGGCTTCCAAGGCGCGCGGATCGAGGCCGGCGACATCGTCTCCTTCGACGGCGCCAAGCTCGGCCTGTCGCGGTGGGACGCGGTCGGCGAGCCCTGGGCGGTGATCGTCGGCGTCCACGGGATGAACGACTATTCCAACGCCTTCCACACCGCCGCGCCCTGGTGGGCCGAGCAGGGGATCACCACCATCGCCTACGACCAGCGCGGCTTCGGCCGGTCGCCGGGCCGCGGCGTCTGGGCGGGCGACGAGCTGATGGTCGAGGACCTGCGCACCGTGGCCGCGCTGGCTCGGCAGAAATACCCCAACGCACTAATCGTCGTGGCCGGGGAGAGCCTTGGCGGTGCGATCTCCGCCGAAGCCTTCGCCTCGGACCGCCCGCCGACCGCCGACCGGCTGGTGCTGCTGTCGCCGGCGGTCTGGGGCTGGCGCAACCAGCCGCTGCCCAACAAGACCCTGCTGTGGTTCGCCGCCAACTTCACCGGCCCCAAGGTCTACACCCCGCCCGCCTGGCTGACCTCCAAGGTCAGCCCCACCGACAACCGCGAGGAGCTGATCGCCATGGGCCGCGATCCGCAGATGATCTGGGGCGCGCGGTCCGACACCCTCTACGGCCTGGTCTCGACCATGGACCAGGCGGCCGACGCCATCGGCAAATCGCGGCTGCCGACCCTCTACCTCTACGGCGGCCACGACGAGATCATTCCGAAGAACGCCGCCTTCAAGGCCGCTTCGCACCTGAAGCCTGTCGACCGCTCGGTCTATTACGCCAAGGGCTGGCACTTGATGTTGCGCGACCACCAGGGACCGATGGTCTGGAAGGACATTCTGTCATTCATCCACGACCCGCAGGCGCCCCTGCCGTCCGGCGCGCCGAAGATTCCGACGGCGCCTGACTTCAAGGCCCCGCCGCGGTCTCAAGCCTCGGCGGGGTTGTGAGCGGTGCGCGGTGGGGGTAAGGGCAGGGCAATTCCTTTCCACAGTCCGGCAAAGATCACGGCATGAGCTTGTTCGATTCCCCCGCTTTCGAGGGCCACGAAGGCGTCCACGGCTTCTTCGACGAAAAATCCGGCCTGAAATGCATCATTGCCGTGCATTCGACGGCCCGCGGGCCCGCCGCCGGCGGCTGCCGCATGTGGACCTATCCGACCTCTGAAGCGGCGCTGACCGACGCCCTGCGCCTCTCGCGCGCCATGTCGTACAAGAATGCCATGGCCGACCTGGAGCTGGGCGGCGGCAAGGCCGTGATCATCGGCGACAGCCGCACCATGAAGACCCCGGCCCTGTTCGAAGCCTTCGGCCGCGCGGTCGAGGACGTGGCCGGCAAATATTGGACCGCTGAGGACGTCGGCGTCTCGCCGGCCGATCTGATGCACGCGCGCAAATCCACCCGCTATGTCGCCGGCCTCACCGGCCACCCCGCCGCCTCCGGCGACCCCAGCCCGGTCACCGCCGAGGGTGTGTTCCAGGGCGTGAAGCTCGGCGTGCAACGCAAGCTCAACCGCGACCTCGACGGGATCACCGTGGCGATCCAAGGCGTCGGCCACGTGGGCGCCTATCTGGCCGAGAAGCTGCACGCCGCCGGCGCCAAGCTGATCATCACCGACGTCAACGAAGACGCGCTGCGCGACGTCGCCGCCAAGACGGGGGCCAAGGTGGTCACGCCGGGCGCGATTTTCGACGTGAAGGCCGAGGTCTTCGCCCCCTGCGCGCTGGGCGGGGCGATCAGCCTGGAGACCCTGCCGCGCCTGCAGGCCAAGGTGATCGCCGGCGGCGCCAACAACCAGCTGGCCGACGCCGACGTGGGCCAGGCGGTCTACGACCACGGAATCCTCTACCTGCCCGACTACGTGATCAACGGCGGCGGGATCATCAACGTGGCCGGCGAAATCCGTGCGCTGGCCAAGGACGAGGCCTTCGACCCGGCCTGGGTGCAGGCCAAGCTCGACCGGCTGATGGAGACCCTCGACGAAGTCCTCGACCGCTCCAAGGCCGAGCGCCGCCCGACCCACGAAGTCGCCAACGAAATGGCCAAGCTGCGGATCAGCGGGGCGGAAGCGAAGCGGGCGGCGGCCTAGGTTCGCCCCCGCGCCGCAGGTTTCGGCCAGCCAGGAACAGGCCCCAGCCGATCAGCGCCGGCACGCCGCCGAGCACAATCGGCATGAGCACCATGGGCATGTCGTTGGGATGAGCGATTCCACCGACGGCGAAGAGGACAAGCATCACCGCCCCGCAGCCGCCGCACAAGAACATCATCAAGGCGCCGACCGCGATCAGCGCGCCGCCGAAGAAGGCGGCCACGGGCGCGGCGGCCGGAGGTTCACTCATCGGAGGCTGACGGCTTCCGCGCGCCGAAGCGGACGAGCGCTCGGACCCCGAACCCGACCATCGCGAGCCCGACCAGCGTCGGTAGCCAGCCGATCATCGTGATGGCAATCAGGCCGAGATTGTTGCTGCTCGTCAGAGGACCGCGCTGGCCGGCCACGATGGCCCAAAGATCGTGCCCGGCGACTTTATAGGTGCATGTGCCGCACAAGAGGGCGACCATCGCGCCCACCCCGATCAGGACGTAGACGATGGGGTCTGGTCGGCGCGGCGGCTCAGCCATTTCCGCCGTCCCTTGGTTGCTTCGCGCTCCGCCGCATGGCCCGTCCGGCCGCCAGGCACCCGCCGCCGAAGACCACCATCTGGGCCGGAGCCATCCAGTCCGAAAGCCTGAAATGGAACTGGCGGCCTTCGGAGACGGCCATCACGCCAAAGATCAGGGTGCAGAGCCCGCCGAGCGGCAGCACCAGCCAGCCGATCGCGACCAGCGCGCCGGCGAAGAACCGCAGAAATGCGCTGTCTGGGCGGGTTTCGCTCATGGCGCCTCTCCGCGCCCGCGCCTCAGCGCCTCGGCCCCCGCCGCGCCCGGGCGGTAGAAGGTGTTGTAGGTGTCGAAGGGGATGATGCGGCCGTCAGGCTCGACGAAGTGGACGCAGGAGCGCTTCACCGTTCCCAGGTCGAAATTGAACCGGTCCAGGAACTGCGAGATCACCACCCGGAAGGTGTTCTCGTAGGCGACCTCGTCCGGCACTACGGCTTCCGGCAGGCAGCAGAGAAGCCCGGCCAGCTTGTCGGTGGTATCGGCCTGGGCGGTGGAGAGCGACAGCAGGTTGAACACCGCAGCTTGCAGCTCCGGATAGGCCTCGAAGGTCACGGTGTTGGGCGTGGCGGCCACAAACAGTTCGCGCGGCAGGAGCGAGGTGATCGGCGTCACCTGCGCGCCGTTGCGCAGGCCGTAGCCGATGCAGATTTGGTCCGGATTGCACGGCAGCGCGATCAGGTCCTCCAGCGCAAAGACGCCGGCCTCGGCTATCCCGCGCCGGATCTCGGTCAGCACGATGCGGTTGGTCTTCGGATCGAAGCCGTCGTTGCGGCCGGCGTCCTGGATCGGCTGGAAGGTTACGCCGCGCACGCAGCGCCAGGTCAGCGCATGGCGCACGATCTCGGCGATCTCGTCGTCGTTGACGCCCTTCTTCAGGGTGACCACTAGCGTCGTGGAGATGTTGTTGCGCTCCAGCGCCTCCAGCGCCTGCTGGCGAATGGACGTCAGGTCGGCGCCGCGCAGGTTCATAAGGGCGTCGCGCTTCAGGCTGTCGAACTGCAGATAGACCTCGAAGCGCGGCATGTACGCCGCGAGCCGCTCGGCGAACCCGGCCTCGCGTGCGATCCGCAGGCCATTGGTGTTGATCATCAGGTGGCGGATCGGCCGCGCCTTGGCGGCGTCGAGGATCTCGAAGAACTGCGGATGAATGGTCGGCTCCCCGCCGGAGAGCTGCACCAGGTCCGGCTCGCCTTCCGAGGCCACCAGAACGTCCAGCATCCGTTCGATCTCGGCGAGCGGTCGATGCGCCTCCCGCTTGATGGAGCTATCGGCGAAACAGACCGGGCAGGAGAGGTTGCAGGCCTCGTTGACCTCGATGATCGCCAGGCAGGAATGCTGCTCGTGGTCGGGGCAGAGGCCGCAGTCGTAGGGGCAGCCATGCTCGGTGCGCGTATGCACGTTCAGCGGCCGGTCGCCGGGTTTCAGCCAGTCCTTCTGCGCCTTCCAGTAGCCGAGGTCGTCGCTGATCAGCGTCTTCTGCACCCCGTGTTCGCGGCAGCGCTTCAGGTAGAAGACGTCGTTGCCCTCAGAGATGATCTTGGCTGGGACCAGGGCGAGGCAGGTCTCACACAGGCTGGTGGTCTGGCCCTGAAACAAGTACGGCGCGACCTTGCGGGCTACGCTCTCGCCGGAGGTCGGCGCGCCAGTAGAGCCATCCATAACCGACCAAACCCCCACACAGCAGGTGGAACAGGTTAAACGGCCCGATCAGCGGCGGATAGGGCTTGAGGAACTCCCAGGCGAACCGTTGCAGGCCATACCAGACGCACATTCCATAGAAGCCGCGCCTGATCGCCCAGGGGCTGCGCCGCTGCAACCCGATCAGGTAGGCGATGAGGAACAACGCCATGCTGGCGCTCTCGTAGAGCTGCACCGGGTGGCGGCCGATCCCGTCGCCCAGGTCGACGGCCCAGGGCACGCGCGTGGGCGAGCCGTAGGTGCCGTCCGGCAGGCCGGCGAAGAGGCAACCGAACCGGCCGATCACCGCGCCCAGCGCAAACGGCCCCACAAACACCCCGCCGGTCGAGCCGGTGATCCTGCGCAACCGCTTGTAGACTTCCACGCCAACGATCGCGCCGACCAGGGCGCCCACGATGCTGTGGGAGAGCGCTGGGTGGCTGTTTCGCAAGGTGTTCAGCGATCCAGCGAGCCAGGCTCCCGGAATCGCGCCCGCCGCCAGCGCGGCGAAGTAGCCGCCGCTGACCTTGTTAGCTACGCCCTCGGTCAGCGCCTTCAGCCGCCAGCGGTAGAGGCCGACGCTCAGGCCCAGGCCCGAGGCCCAGGCCGCAAGGTCGAAGGCCGTGTGAGCCCAGAGCGCGGTCGGGACGTGGATCATGCGGCGCTCAGCTCGCCGCCAGTCTCGCGGTCCGGGGTTCCTTGACCGCGGCCACCAGCAGCAGAAGTCCGGCCGCCAGCACCCCGATCGAGAGGCCGAACACCATGTTGTAGCCGAAGATGTCGGCTACCTTGCCGCCGATCAGCGGGGCCAGGGTGGCGGTGATGCTCTCGGCCGTGGCCGACACCGCGATGCGCATCGGCAGGTCGTCGCGGGCCCCGAACTCCAGGATCATGGTCTGGGCCGACATGTTGTAGCCCGCCTGGCCCGCGCCCAGGCCGAAGAAGGCCAGGAAGATCGCCCACGAGGTGTGGACCTCGATCAGCAGCATAGTCGAGGCGGCCCAGGCCAGCAGCGAGAACAGCAGCACCAGCCGAAAGCCGGTCTTGTCGCCCAGGTAGCCCCAGACCAGATTGGAGACTGCGTCGGCCCCGATGAAGGCGAAGGACAGCGCCCCCAGCAGCGCGCCGGTCATGTGCACTGAGGTTGAGACATAGAGAATGTAGAACGGCGTCGCGATCCTGGCCGAGCTCGACAGCATCTGCACCACCAGGAACCAGGCGTAGGCCCGGTCCTCGGTGATCAGGCGGGGAAACTCGCGCAGCCGGTCGCGGAACTTGCCCTGGGTGCGGGTGGTCGGCGGCTCGGGCTCCTTGAGCAGGAACTGCAGGGCCCATAGGCCGAGCGTGGTCAGCACGAAGGCGAGGATGAAGGTCACGCCGTAGCCGTTGCCGAACAGGTTAGGCCCGATCAGGTACTTGCCGGCCGCCGCCGCCAGGGCCGCGGCGATCAGGCTGCCGGTGGCGTTGCGCCAGGCTTGCAGGCGGCCGCGCCGGCTGATCGGGATCACCTTGGCCATCAGCAGGGAGAACACCACCCGCTGGGCGCCCATGAAGATGCCGAACATCAGCATGAAGCCGAGGATCGAGGTCACCAGCACATTGCCCCGCAGGAACCAGCCGGAAAGCGCGATTCCCAGGACGGCCATCCTCGCGAGACCGCCCATCCACATGGCCGCCGGCATCACCTTGGTGCGGTGCTCGATCTTGCTGGCGCCGAAGATCGGCGAGATCACGCCGCCCACCTGCTGCAGGGCCAGGCCCAGCCCCACGATGGTGTTGGAGCCGGAGATCATGTGCAGATAGGCCGGCAGGAAGGTCGGCGTGTTGACCAGCCGGAAGCCGGTCATCCCCAGCATGCCGTGCAGGTAGTTGCCCAGGTAGTTGCGCTTCAGATTGTCCCAGACGAACTTTTCGTACTCGGCCTCGCGCTGGGCGAGGTCCCGCTCCTCCTCAAGAGGGGGGGCCGGCGCGGCCTCTGGGGTTTCCGTAACAGGGTCCAAATCGACCACGCCGTATGCGCCGGCGGAAAATCGAGCCGGCTTCCAGCGCCCTTCAGCAATCCAATGACGTCAATACCGGTGGTCTAACAGGTTCCCCGCGACGGGCGAAACAGCGATCGGCCGCCATGCGGTCAGGGCGGGCCTCAGGGGTTGCGCGCGGTGACGATCCAGGTGGCCGAAGGCAGGCGGACCCGGCCGTCGGCGACGCGGGCGGCCAGCGCCGCGCGGATGTCCGCCAGCGCCGCCGGCCCGGCGTCCGGGTGCTCGCGCAGCATCCGGCCCAGCGGACCGACGCGCAGGGCCAGGCCGAGAGCGCTCTCCAGTGTATTGCCGCCGCCCAGCATGTCCTGGCGCTCCAGGGCGATCTCGGCGAAGCCCGCGGCCGCCAGGATACCCCGCACCCGCTCGGGGTCGGCGAAGGCGAAGGGGCCGGGCGCGCCGGGCGTCGGGGGCTCCGGCGGCGGCAGGTGTTTGGCCGCGGCCTGCATCGGCAGCGTCATGATCGGGTTCTCGGAGATGTCGCGCCAGCAGAGGAAGGCCAGCCGCCCGCCGGGCCTCAGCGCCCCGCGCAGGTTCGCGAAGGCCGCCGTCGGGTCTTCGAAGAACATCACCCCGAAGCGCGAATGAATGGCGTCGAAACCGGCCGACGCGAAGCCGATGGTCTGGGCGTCCGCCTCGGCGTAGGACACCTGCGGCGCGGCGCTCGACCGCGCCCGGGCCAGCGCCAGCATCGGCTGGGAGATATCGACGCCCAGCACCGCGCCCGACACGCCGACCAGCTCGCCCAGCGCCAGGGTGCTTTGCCCACAGCCGCAGCCGACATCGAGCACCCGCTCCCCGGCCTTCAGGGCCAGCACCTCGAGCACCCGGCGGCCCAGCGGCTCGATCTGCCGGTCGAGGTCGTCCTGCAGGCCGGCCCAGGTCTGGCCGGCGGCGTCGTTCCAATAGGCGATCTGGGCGGCGTTGGTATCGGGGGTGTCCATACGGCGACCATGGGCGGCGCGTCGCAGCCCCGACAAGTGCAAATCGCCGCGCCCGGACATCCGCGGCTCAACTGGCGCTGTGCAACCGTCGCACGAAGTCTTTAGACTACCCCCGGAAAACGGGCGGAGGCTCAGATGAACGACGTCACAGGCGAACCCAGCAAACCGCTCGCCCCCGGCGACATTGCCCGGCTGAAGGACACCCTGGTCAACTTCAAGGTCGTGCAGCAGCACGTCCAGCATCACACCATCGATGAGCTGCAGTTCTATCCGGATCATACGGGGCGGACGGAGTCATCGGCCTACAAGAAGATCCACAACCACATGACCCGGGACCTCGACCTGCCGTGCCTGGTCTGCGGGGTGAAAAACTCGATCCTCGACGACCCGGCCCAGCGCAACGACCCGGCCAAGAACCGCTACCAGGCCAAGCAGATGGAGACCCATCATCACGTGATCGAATGGGCGCTGGCCAACGCCATCGACGTGGACCGCTTCAACGCCACCTTGCTGCCCAACCTGGCCCACCAGCATCCGAACGATCCGGACTGGGCCTATGAGACGCCGTTCGACGCCAAGAAGGTGGCCGACTGGGTCGACCACTCGAAGCACAATCTATGGGTGCTCTGCGACGTACATCACCGGGCCAAGTACCTGGGCATCCACGAGATCACCTATCCGATCTGGGCGCCGATGGACCTGCTGCGGGCGGACTTCGTCGACTGGGCGGGGGGTCAGATCAAGGATCAGAAAGTCGGCAAGCCAGTGGCTCAGCCTCCACCGGCCGGAGGCGTTGACGGCTAAACCCGGCGGTATTCGATCGTCGAGCCATCGGTGGCCTTGGCCTTGGCCGCCAGCCAGGTCCCGGCGTCGTCGTAGAAGTCGTCCATCTCGACCTCGCCGCGGATCGATACGTGGCCGCCGGCCAGCCGCGTCGCCTTCACCTTCAGCATCTTGCCGGTCTGCGGATGGAACAGCGGACCGGAGAAAATCTTCGGGTCCCAGTGGGTCATGGCGTTGGCGTCGGCGGCCAGCAACTCCTTGCCCGACGGACACTCCACCGAGATGCCGCTGGCAGTCTTTTCGGCGACCACACGCTCGTTCTTGCCGTTGGTGACCGTCGAGGTCTCCAGCGAGGCGAAGGCGCCGCCCAAGCGCTTCTCGACCGCCTGGTGATGATATTTGAACACCGGCACCGGCCCGATCTTCACCTGCATGATCACGTCGGTGGTCGCCGTCACCGTCGCGCCATCGCCCGCGAAGCTCATGTGCTGCTCGCCGATATGTGCGCCGTTGCGGAACACCGCGAAGGTCAGCGCCTTGGGCGCGGCCAAGGCCAGGCCCGGCGCGAACGGCAGGATCAGGCCGGCGGTGAGCACCCGGCGTCGGGTGGGTAGGTCGGTCATCAGATCATCCCCATGGATGCGGCGCCGCACGAGGCGGACTCGGAGGAATACGCGCCCGGAGCGGTTAAGGATGCGCTTGCTTCAAGTAAGTCGGGACAGGGTCTAGTACGGCCTAGTGACCGGGCCGCGGTTCGAAGCTGCGTTGCGGGCGGGTCGGGACGGCCTTGCTGTGGTCGGCCTTCTGCCCGTGCTGCTGAGAGGGCGCCGATTTCGGAACGTTGCCGTTCAGCGAGGGGTCCTGTTGCTGGAAGCCTTGCGTCATGTCGCATCTCCCTCAATCGCTCCCCGCACAAAGTCTCACTCAAGCCGCCGCGGGAAGCGACTGGAGCGCATGCACGTCTACGTGAACCGTGAGCGTCGTGGCCCCGCCGTCGCCCTCGATGACGCCGGAGACCGGTGCGGCCTCGGCCGGGGTCCGGGTCACGGCCACGGGCAGAAGGTCGGCGCTCTCCACCAGCGCATTGGTCGGGTCGAACTCGAGCCAGCCGAGGTTTGGCAGGAAAGCCTCGCACCAGGCGTGGGTGGCGCCGGCCCCGCGCACCCCGCTCTTGGCCGGCGAATAGAGGTAGCCGGTGACGAACCGGGCGGCATAGCCCAGCCGGCGCAGGGTCTCGACCATCAGCCACGCGAAGTCGCGGCAGGTGCCCGAGCGAAGGCGGACCGTCAGGTTGGGCTCCTGCGCCGCGCCGTGGTTGCGGGCCAGGTATTCGAACTGAGCGTTGATGGTGCCGTTCAGCCGCAGCAGGAACTCCAGCGCGGGCTCGCGCGAACTGATCACCTGCTGGCGCAGCCAGGCCAGGAGGTCGCCATCGGCGTCCTCGCTGACCGGCTCGATGAACGGCGCCAGAACCGCGCGGTCGGCGGGGGCGTAGACGATCGGCGTGGCGGTGTGCGGGTCGGCGACCTCCAGCCGGGCCATCGGGGCCGGGTACCGCTGAATGGTGAGTTCGCTGACGATCGAGAGCGTGCGCGCCTCGCCCTTGGGGGTGAAGCAGCAGACCGAGTTGCCCATCGCGTCATAGACCCAGCGGGTGTCGCCCGGCGGTGACAGCGAGAGTCGCGCCTCGATCACGCGGATCGCATGGCTGTCGCGCGGGCGGACCAGCAACCGGTGCTGACCGAACCGCACCGGACGCTCATAGCTGTAGCGGGTCT
>JBBQTP010000112.1:0-12615 GCA_038213205.1 Caulobacterales bacterium | reverse complement strand
GTCAAGACGAAACCTGCTGGGATGAAGCTGGACGGAGAAAGGGCTTTTGCCATGACGCTGATCCGGACGTGAACCCCGCGCAGGTCGGCCAACTTCATCAAAACTGCGTCAGAGCCCTTATTCGACGCCGATCACCCCGCTAACGGGGTCCCTTTTCCACGCCGATCCACAATGTAGACGCATCCGGCCCGGATCGACTTGCGGCCTAGCAAGCGCTCGCCCCTGCAGACCTTGGCCATGGCATCGAGCGCCCAAAACGACTTGCCCGACATCGAGGGGCCGCCGATGAAGCAAAGTCCCACGGAAGGCCAGAGCCCCTTGACCCGCCAGGTGAGCGAGCCTGGCTCAAGCGTGTCGAAGTCCTCCAGGCGGTATTTGGACTTCCGGTCGAAGGCGTCCGCGAAGTCGTGAACCGAGGCGCTCACGGTTGATTCTCCCTGAGAACGTCGTTCCAATCCTGACCGTCAGGGGCAGGGGCAACAGCGGCGTCACAGCGGCGAGACGCCCGTCGCGCTAGATCCTGGGCGGCAGCCAGACCCTCGCCCTTCGCGTCGTCACTGTCGGCCGCCACAATCAGCCTCCGGACGCCGATGGGCGGCATGAAGTTGCGAAGGCCCGAGGTCGAGAGGGCGGCCCAGCAGGGCGTTCCCGTGAGATCGCGGTAACTGAGCGCGGTCTCAATCCCCTCGGCCACAGCAAGTTCGCCGGCCTCGGGGAACAGTCCGAGTTGCACCGCCGCACCGGTGAGGTCGCCATACATGAGCCGAGCGTTGCGCAGATCGGCCTTGCCTGAGCCGTCCGGGCGCAGAGCGGTGATGTGAAGGCCTGCCGCTGATCGTCCGTCCGGGCCAGTGGCGATCGCCACCATGGCCGGGAAGGTCCGGGGGGTCTTGGAAGGATCCGGATAGCCCCAAGGTGTGGCCGGGTGATAGCGCAGGGTCGGCGGTATGGCGCCAGTGATCCCCCGGCCCCGGAGGTAGATTTCCACCGGCGAGCCCAACGCCTCCACCGTTCCTGCCCAAATCTCTCGGCAGAACGCGAGACGGATTTCCAACTCGGCCCGACGCTGGCGATCCCGCTCGCTCCTGGCGCGGTCGGTCTCGTTCTTACTCATCGGTCGGACGCTTTGGCGCTCGAGGCCGAGGTAGGGCCAAACGGTTTCGCCGGGGTCGTTCGCCCAGCTTTTCCAGATGATGCGTCCGGCTTCTGTGACGGTCAGCGACAGGCTGCGGTCCTGGCGACTGTGCCCAGGACCAGGGATTACCGCCGAGCGCCCGCCTTGGTAAAGGCTGCCGCCAAGACGAGCCACGATGTCACGTAGGTCAGGCGCCCGCTGGGGGCTGCTGATGTTGAGGCTCATCAGAACTCACCCTGCGGCTGGGCACGGCGCGGCTCTGGCGCGGTCGCCTTCATTGCTATTGCCCGGCGGAGACGGCCCTCACGCTTTGGTGAGTACGCCGCCAGCTGGGCCTCCGCGCGGATCGCCAGCAACGCCGCCACCACCGCGTCAATGTGGTCGAGCGGAACAAAGCTGCGGGCCGTCTCGGCCTCGAAGCCGTCACGGCGGGCGCGGATCTGGGTCACCTCGACGGCGGTTTCATCCTCAAGGCCCGGCGCCAGGCGTAGTCGCAGTGCCTGGCGGTCGCCCGTTACGATGACGCGGGTGCGGGCGAAGGTCATGCGTCACCGCCGATCAGGCCTTCAGCGCGGGCCTTGGCCTCGGCAGAGACCAGCAGCGCCACAAGCTGCGGGAGCTGGGCGATGCGCAGCGACAGGCCCTTTTTTGTCGGCGCCCAGAGCCCCGAGGATTCGGTCAGGGGCACGGTTACGCGCACGTCGATCAGATCGTGACCGGCGTACTTGTCGAACGCCACGGCGACGCGCTCGCGGGCCGATTTCTGGAACTCGCCCAGGACGATGCGGTCAGCCATGGGAGGCCTCGCCGTGTTCTGCGTCCGCCGCCTTGCGCGCTAGGTGCAGGCTCAATTCGTCAGGCGTCGAGAGCCGCCAGACGATCACCTTGCACGAGCCGCTCTCGCCTAGGCCTCGGGCGCCGCTGTCCACGACGCGGCCCTGTTTATGCAACTGACAAACTCTGGCGCGAACCGACGTGAGCGGGGCCGTCACGCCTTGGCGTTTCAGCTCGGCGTGAAGTTCCTCAGGCGACGCCGGCCCCTCCGTCAGCAAGGCCGTCAGGCGGTCCAGCATCCTGGGGGCCTTGAGCCTTTGGCCCTCGGCCGCGAGGCGCGAAGTTTCGCCATGGGCGGAAGCGCGCCACCCGGGACTATGGGGGAAATGATCGCCACTCATCCGGCGGCCTCCTGGCGGGGGCACGGCTTCCTGGGCGCTGCCGGATGCTTGAAGGGGGAGGCGCTCTGCGCTAGGTTCCGGTCGCTCTTAGCCGCCACAGCATTGAGCATTTGCGAGGCCTTCTCACCGGGCGATCCGGCGGGGAGGCCTCCGTCATTTTGGAAGGCCATGGATCACGCGGCCTCGCGGGTTCGCGGCAAGCTGGATAGCCACGCTGTCACTTCGTTCTCATAGAAGCCGATACGCCCCTCCGACACGCGGACAGGGGTTATCGCGCGACCTTGTCTGACCATGCGTTGAAGGGTGCGGACGGAGACGCCGGCTCGCGCGGCCGTCTCTTTGGGGGGGATAAGTCGCAGCTGGGCAGCCCTAGCGCCTTCAATGGACTCCATCGTCGATATCTCCGTCGTCGATTGGCGCGCCACAGCGGCTCGTCACCCGACAACTGGATATTGAGGACGCGAGTACTGCCCCGCTAATCTCCGACCGGCGGTGTGTTACTTACCAACCGTCGGTGAGCCTGCTGCTTCCGGCGAGCTTTTCGCCTAGCGATACTGGCCTGTGCGGTTGCGTAGGATCGCGAGGTGTCCGGGCAATACAGTTCGAACGAGCGCCGAAGCGACGACTCTGCGTCTTGCGGCCTCGTGCGCCTCCATTCCTCAATTGCGGCATGTATCGTATCGGTCGGGTAGCGCGCCCAGAAATCCTGCGCAAACAACTCACGCCCTGGATCACGGTTGGCATCTCCGCCCTTAATGCCGGCGGCATTAGCGTTCTTAATGCTGGCGTCGCCCGTGCGCGCCAAGTCTTCCATGTGATGCGCGGCCTCAGCCCTTCCCAGGCGATATCCATATAGCGCAGCTAAGTTGACTATTTGGCGAAGCTCAATTTCGACGGTGCCGTACTGCATTGGGTCAAGTGTCCCAGGAGCTAGCTCCCGCCGCCGTTGTATCTCTTGCTCGGCCGCGACGAGGCCCTTTGCAACGCGAGAGGCGAGAAGCTTCGCTTCTGCCGTCGAGGATTCATGTTCGGGCAACTGCGGGAGCCGATCTTCGAACGCGGCGAGCACGCCGAGATGCTGCCGGTGAGGTAGAACCGCCCCCTTCCTGTAAACTTGGCACATAAGTCCCGCGCGACGCTGGCCGTCGGAGCTACGTATGACGACGTGTAGCCGCGAGACCTCTTGGTCCGCCGCAGGCTGGAGCGGATCTGTGGCCGCGCTTACCCGCTCCACCGCTTCCGCCTCGACGCTGTCCCCGGGATAGAGAACTACCCGGTTCAAATGGTCCCCTTGCCGCGCCTGAGCTCCCTCGATCCTTGTCGCGAAAAGCCAACCGGCATGGCTCCAGGCCTGGCCGTCGAGGACGGAGGGGCACTCCCATTGGGCGGCGGGCAATTCGGGCCGCCGAAAGTCAAACTTGATGCCCGCGATGTCGCCAACCCATGCTGCCCGGAGTCGCCGATCAGCTTCATAGCGCTCGCGCCACTGAGCGGCCTGCCCGCCGAAGAGCGCCACTACACTTTCCTCAGCTGCGTAACGTTGGTGCCTTGGGGCCGCTCGCCGACGATCATGAGTAGGAGTTGCTCCCACCCTTCAAGCGCCTTCCGTTTCTCAGCCACGTACTCGTTCGCGTCGTAGTGAGTGGCGGAAACTGCCGAGCCACCTCCCGCGTCGGATGTGTGGCCGAGCACCTTTGACCTGATGAACGGGCTGACCCCGATTCGTTCAGAGGTGAGCGCCGTCGAGCCCGTGCGTCGCAAGTCGTGCGGGGACACGCCCTCGATACCCAGTGCGTCCGTCAAGTCCGCCATCGCGTGCGTGAGGCTGTCGGGCCGGAAGGCTTGGCCGGCCTTGTGGCGGGACGGGAAGACGTAGCGCGAAGGTTCCTCGCGTCCTTCGTTGGCGAGCCGGATCGCCTCGCGGATCATCACCACCGCGCGCGGGGGAAGGGGGACAAGATGGGGCTTGCCGTTCTTCGCCCTAGCGCCGGGGATCAGCCAAACGCCCTCATCCAGGTTCAATTCGGCGACGGTCATTCCCGCCACCTCGGCCCGACGCTGTAGCAGGAGGGCGGCGAGTTGCAGGGCGATCCGCATTGGACGGCCGACCGTGACCGGCTCGCCCGACTTGTCGCGGAGCTTCGACGGATCGACCAAGGCTCCCCACAGCGCTTTCATCTCAGCGTCTGTCAGCACCCGCACGCGGGGTTGCTGGGCGCCCAGCGGCGGGAAGCCTACGGCGGGATTGATCTGCACAAGTTCCTCGCCCACCGCGTAGGCGAAGACCTGGCGAATGATCGCATGAACCTTGTTGGTCCGGGCGCCGATGCCGCGGGCGGCCATCTTGCCTAGAAGCTGGCGGACGTCGCGGCGGGTGATCTCGGAATAGTCGCGCTTGCCCAGCGTAGGACGGACGTGGCGCTTCAGCGTGGCCGTCTCGTCGGCCAGGGTGCTGGCGCGCTTCGTCTTGCCTTTCGGCCGCCAGCGCCCCTCCTCGCAGGCCTTCAAATAGACGTCGGCGAGGTCGTCTAAGGATCTGATTTCGCGGTTCGCCTCGGCAGCCTTGGCCCTGCGCTTTTCGGCGGCCGGATCACCCCCGGCGGCGATGACGGTGAGGGCGGCCATGGCAGCGGTGCGGGCGTCGCCAACGTCTACGGCCGGGAACACGCCAAGGCTCATCCGGCGCTGGGCGCCTGCAAGCGTCCTGTACCGGAATGACCAGACCTTCCGGCCGTTGCCCGACACCCGCAGCTCAAGGCCGGGGACCTGGCCGTCGGGATGGCCCGTCTGTCTCTTGCCCGTCGGCTTCGCCGCGCGTGCGCCCTGAGTCGTGAGCTTCGATCTAGCCATGTTCAGCCGCCAAGCCGTGTGACCTAGAGAATTTCAGGACGCCAATAGGTCACAAATCAGCGTCGCTCTTTGGTATCGCATGTCGCGGATTGGCGTGGAATAGCCCCGACCTACCTAAGGCGCTGTGACCTGTGGACGGCGACAGGGAATGACAGGAAATGCCAGGGTCAGGGCTTTAGGAAAGCTCTGCTCTATCCTGCTGAGCTACCGGGCCACGCGAGGCGCGTGATAGCCTATGGCCGGGTGCGTGCAAACGCCGGGTTGGTGGGACGGGCATTTGATGGGTTTCTTGCGGGTTTTCCGCCAGCTCTGGGTGCAGGTGCTGGTGGGCGTCGCTTTGGGCGCCGTGGTCGGCTGGCTGTGGCCGGACTTCGGCGCCTCCCTGAAGCCGCTGGGCGACGCCTTCATCAAGCTGGTGAAGATGGCCGTGGCGCCGGTGATCTTCTGCACGGTGGCCGCCGGCATCGCCCACATGGGCGACATGAAGGCGTTCGGGCGGCTGGGCCTGCGCACCCTGATCTATTTCGAGGTGGTCTCGACGTTCGCGCTGGGCATCGGCCTGGTGGTCGGCGAGCTGATCCATCCCGGCGCCGGGTTCAATATCGACGTCGCCACCCTGGATCCGAAGATCGCCGCCGAATACGCCGCCAAGGCGCAGCACGCCCAGACCGTGCCCGACTATCTGATGCACTTGATCCCGGACACCTTCGTCGGCGCCTTCGCCGGGGGCGATCTCTTGCAGGTGCTGGTGGTGGCGATCCTGACCGGCTTCGCCTGCACCCAGCTGGGCGCGTTCGGGCACAAGGCAGCCGACGCGCTGGAGGATATCGCCCAGCTGTTCTTCGGGATCATCGGGGTGGTCGTGCGCCTGGCGCCGATCGGCGCCTTCGGGGCCATGGCCTTCACCATCGGCAAGTTCGGCGTGAAGTCGCTGATCCCGCTGAGCGCGGTGGTGGGGACCTTCTACCTGACCAGCGCGCTGTTCGTCCTGATCGTGCTCGGCGCCATCGCGCGCATCTGCGGGTTCTCGATCCTGAAGTTCCTGGCCTACATCCGCGATGAACTGCTGATCGTGCTGGGGGCCTCGTCGTCGGAGGCGGCCTTGCCGCTGATCATGGCCAAGCTGCAGCGGCTGGGGGCGGGCAAGACCACGGTCGGGCTGGTGATCCCCACCGGCTATTCGTTCAACCTCGACGGCACCAACATCTACATGACGCTGGCCACCCTGTTCCTGGCCCAGGCGACCAACACGCCGCTCAGCCTCGGGCAGGAGGCGACCCTGCTGGGCGTGGCCATGCTGACCTCGAAGGGGGCGAGCGGCGTGGCCGGGGCGGGCTTCATCACGCTCGCCGCCACCCTGGCGGTGATCCCGGACCTGCCGATCGCGGCGCTGGCGCTGCTGGTGGGCGTCGACCGGTTCATGAGCGCCTGTCGCGCCCTGACCAACTTCATCGGCAATGGCGTGGGGACCCTGGTGATCGCGCGCTGGGAAGGTGATCTCGACCGCGAGCGGCTGAAGGCCGAACTCGACCGGGGCCCGGGTCCGGAAACCGGCGTCGTGCTGGTCGGGACGCCCTCCGACTGAATGGGGGCGACTAGACCGCGGGGGCGGCCAGAACCACGGCAAGGTCCGCGATCTGCCCAGCCCAGTCGCCAGGGGTCCGCTGCCGCAGCAGGCGCACGGACGGGTGCCAGGGCGTGCGGTCGTCGTGCCAGTTGGCGTACCAGTCGATGGCCGGGCGCGGCATCAGGATCCAGCAGGGCTTGCCCATGGCGCCGGCCAGGTGGGCCACGGCGGTGTCGACGGTCACCACCCGCGCCAGCCCCGAAACGATCGCCGCGGTCCCCGCGAAGTCCTGCGCGCCGGTTGCCTGCGGTTGCAGGTCCACGAAGTCGGCGAGGCCGCGGATGGCGCGGGCCACCGCCGGGGCGGGCAGGCGATAGGCGTTGTTGCCGTTGGTGGGAGCGCCCTCCAGCATAAGGCCGGTCCCCGATGTGTCCGAGGCGCGGACCAGGGACGACAGGTTCTGGGTCGGCGCGTCCCGAGGCCCGGCCTCCAGCCAGCGGGGTACGGAGCCGAGCGGCGTCCAGTAGTCGGCCGGCACGGCCTCCCAGCTCTCCGGATGGACCATCCGGGCCGGCAGGGACGCGAACAGCGCCACCAGCGCCTTTGGCGCGGCGAACACCACCTCGGCGCAGCGCTGGGCGAGCGGGGCGATGAACCGCGACAGCAGGATCTGGTCGCCCAGGCCCTGTTCGGCGACCACCAGGATACGCTTGCCGGCCAGCGGCTCGCCCTGCCAGCGGGGTAGGGGCGGCGGGTTTGCCGGCGGTCTGATCTCGTGGCGGGCCTCATAGAGGCGCCAGCCCTCAGCGTACTGGCCGAGCTGCAGCAGGGTCATGCCAAGGCTTTGGCGGACCGGGGCGTTGTCCGGCGCCGCCTTCAGGGCCTCGCGCAGCACGGTCTCAGCCTCGGCCAATCGGCCAGTGGTGCGCAGCAGGATGCCGAGGTTGCCCAGGGTCCATTCAGGCTTCCACGCAGCCGCCTGCCGATAGAGCGGTTCGGCCTCGTCGAGGCGGCCTGCCTGGTGGTGCGCCAGGGCCTGTTGGAAGACTGCCTCCATCGCGTCCGGTCTTAAGGCGATGGGACGGGTTTAGCCAACGATCCGCACGGGCAGGGCCTCGTAGCCCTTGACGAAGTTCGACTTCAGCCGCTGCGGCGCGCCGACCACCTCGATGCGCTTGAAGCGCTTGAGGATCTCTTCCCACACCACCTTCAACTGCATTTCGGCCAGGCGGTTGCCGACGCAGCGGTGGACGCCGAAGCCGAAGGCCACGTGCTGGCGCGGGCGCTCGCGGTCGATGATGAACCGGTCGGCGTCGGCGATTACCTCGTCGTCACGGTTGCCGGAGACGTACCACATGACCACCTTGTCGCCCTTCCGGATGGTCTTGCCGGCGAGCTCGTAGTCGGCCGTGGCCGTGCGGCGCATGTGGGCGACCGGGCTCTGCCACCGCACGATCTCGGGCACCGCGGAGTCCAGCAGGGCCGGCTCGGCGCGCAGGCGGTCGTAGGCCTCCGGATAGTCCTGGAAAGCCATCAGGGCGCCGGTGATCGAGTGGCGGGTGGTGTCGCTGCCGGCGACGGTCAGCAGGATCAGGTTGCCGAAGTAGCCTTCCGGCCGGTCGTCCTTGCGGGTCACCGGGTCCTGGCTCAACAGCGAGATCAGGTCGCTGGCCGGCGGGCCGTTCTTGCGCGCGTCCCACAGGCCCATGAACGGCATCACCAGGGGCATGAAAGCCTGCTGGCGGGCGAGCAGCTCTTCCATCGACATGCCGGCCGGCGGCGGGCCGGTGAGCGCCATGTCGGAGATCAGCGGCAGGTTGCGGCGCAGCTCGAAGGGGTAGTCGAACAGGGTGGCCAGCATCTGGCTGGTCAGCTCGACGGAGACCTTGTCGACGAAATCGAAAGTCTCGCCGATCGGCAGCTCGTCGAGGATGGCGGCGGCCCGCTCGCGGATCAGCGGCTCCATTGCGGCCATGCCCGCCGTGGAGAAGGTCGGGGTGACCACCCGGCGCTGCGCATCATGGTCGGGCGGATCCAGCGCGATGAAACTGGAATCGGTCCCGGCCTCGGGGGCGTCGACGATCATGATGCCGCCGCGCTCGGAGGCCGAGGAGAACACCTCGTGGTTGGAATCCACCGCGACGATGTCGTGGAACCGGGTCACCGACCAGTAGGGGCCGAACTCGCTGTCGGCGCAATAGTGGACCGGGTCTTCCTTCCGCAACCGTTCGAACCACGGCCAGTGGGTGTCGCTGGTGAAGTGGCTGACGTCGGCGACCTGGAAGTCCTTGAGCGGCGTCGAATAGGCCCTCTCGCGGGCGTCCTTGGCGATGGCGCTGGCGTGGTCGGCCATGATCCGTCTCCCACCGGTTACATTCGTCGGAGGCTCGCGCGCCTAAGGGCAAGGACGCAAACGAAAACGCCCGGCCCCTTCTTCCCGTCGAGGGAGGGAGGCCGGGCGTCTCGCAACTCGTCGACTTGGGAGGCGGGTCTTAGGCGGCGACCGCCTTGATCAGCGACTTGTTGAGGATGCCGATGGCCGCGTCGCGGTCGATCCGCTCGATGGCGGCGACTTCGCGGGCCATGCGGTCCAGGGCCGATTCATAGAGCTGGCGCTCCGAATAGGACTGTTCCGGTTGGTTCTCGGCGCGGTGCAGGTCGCGCACCACCTCGGCGATGGAGATCAGGTCGCCGGAGTTGATCTTGGCTTCGTATTCCTGGGCGCGGCGCGACCACATGGTGCGCTTCACGCGGGCGCGGCCCTTCAGCGTGGTCAGGGCCTGGGTGACGACGGTGGTCTCGGCCAGCGCCCGCAGGCCGGCGGTGCGGGCCTTGGCGGTGGGGACGCGCAGGGTCATCTTCTCGTGGTCGAAGGTGATCACGTAGACTTCGAGCTGCAGACCGGCGACTTCCTGGGTCTCGACGCCTTGCACCTGACCGACGCCATGGGCCGGGTAGACGACGTGATCGCCGACCGAGAAATCATGACCGTTCTTGCTCATCGAGATATCCTCTCAAAATTCCAGGTCCGGACTGGGTCGGACCGCTGACGCGCGTTTCCGCCAAACGATGAAGCCGTGCCTCCAGGAAAAAAGGGGGCCCTCCGCGAAAAGGCGCCGCGGCGGCATCATCGGTTGGAGCGGAATAGACCTCTAAAAGACACCCTTCGCCTGCAGCCGGAGCTATCCCTCGTGGACGTGCGCCGGATCGGCGTTTCTTCTAAACCGATGGGCAGGGCGTAACGCCGGATCGCCTCATCTAAGTAAACCCTATCATAAAATTAAGCGGAATGAAAGGCTTGCCCCAGGAAGCAGGGGGTCACGGCGGTCGTCACGCGGTTGTGGACGTAACTAGGCTCAGGAGCCGCGGCCGGGCTTCTCGGAGAAGTATTTCTCGAGTTTGCCGGTCTCGCGCTCGAACGCTTCAGCATCGGCCGGGGCCTCGCCCTTGACCGTAATGTTCGGCCAGACGCGCGAATATTCGGAGTTGATCTTCAGCCACTTGCCGTCGGCGTCGTCCTCGGTGTCCGGCTTGATGGCGTCCACCGGGCACTCCGGCTCGCAGACCCCGCAGTCGATGCACTCGTCGGGGTTGATCGCGAGGAAGTTCTCGCCCTCGTAGAAGCAGTCGACCGGGCAGACTTCCACGCAGTCCATGTACTTACCTTTGATGCAGGCATCCATCACGATGTAGGTCATGGCGGGGTCTTGGAACTCCGGTCGCGGGCCCCCAAACAAACCTGGGGTGAGGGCGCGGGTTTTTCGCGGCGCGGGGCCCGCATGTCAATGCTAGGCCCCGTTCTGGCCTCCCAGGAATTCTGTCAGCGAAGATAGGGGGCGGCGCCCCGCGCCACTCAGGAGGCGTCCAGTTTGGCGTAGAGCTTCTTCGCCTCGGCCGCCGTGCCCCGGCGCTCGCCGAGGGCGACGAGGCTCACCGCGATCAGCTTGCCACCCAGCGCGAAGACCAGTTCATCGCCGACCTTCAGGTTGCGGGCCGGCTTGTCGATACGGCTCTCGTGGCCCACGCGGGTCAGGCGGATGCGGCCTTCCTCGATGAAGTCGGCGGCCAGGGTGCGGGTCTTGAAGAACCGGGCGCGCCACAGCCAGACGTCGGCGCGGACGGTGTCTGCGACCTGGGAGCTGGCTTCATCAGTCATGGTTTCGTGTTTCCGATCCTGCGCCGTCGGCGGGGCCGACGAGCCGGCACGGGCTCGCCTTTCAGCACCGCCAGGGCCGCAAAAGGCGATTGTGGCACGATCGGACGGTGTTCGACCGCGAAATCCTTCTCGAAGCGGCGCCGCCATGCGGTCTCCTCGCCGGAACGCTTGATGGGGGCGAAGCCCAGGCCGCGCAGAATCTGGCGCGCCTCGTCGGGATCCCAGCCCAGTTCGCCGCGGGCCTGGTCGGAAAAGAGCAGGCCGCCGCCCTGTTTGATGCCGGCCCGCAGCAACTCGTCCAGGCGCTCCAACTGCTCCACCGGCGCGGCCAGGCCGCCGACCGCGCGCAGGCCGAACGCCGCCAGCGCCCGGGCCGAAGGCGGCTGGGCGGGCAGGCGGCTGACCTGGTCCGGCGCGGGCCGCCAGCCGGGCAGCTCCCGGGCCGCCAGCGCCAGGGCCAGAGCGCGGGCGTCGGGCTTGAGCAGGGCCGGCATGTAGAGGGAGAAGGCGCCCAGGCGCACGCCGAGCCCGCGCAGCGCACGGCGCTCCACCTGACTCAGCGACCTGACCTCGGCGCGGACGGTCGCGCGGTCCAGCACCCCACCGGCCTCGATCAGGCGGAAGGCGATGCCCCTTGCCAACCCCTTGATCTTGCCGTCAGCCACCGCCGCCTCGAGCCGCTTCAGGGGGCTGAGCCGGCGGCCCGCCTCTCCGACAACGAAAGCTTCCAGCCGCTGCACGGCCCGCTGGCGCGCCGGCTCCGGGCCGAGGTCGCCCAGCAGGCGCACGCGAGGCTTGAACGGCTCGCCGCCCGCCAGGACGCCGGCCACGTCGCCCTGCCAGAGCACCGCGCCATCAGGGGTCATGGCAAAGGCCTCGTCAGGCTCGGCGGCGAGTTTGCCGAGGCGCCGCGCGATCTCCGGGCCGACGGCGTGGGTGGCGGCGGCCCGCAGCGCCTTCTCCTCCAGGACGGACGAGCCCTGGGCCGCCTCGAACTGCACGCCGGTGAGGCGGCCGACGAAGTGCCCTTCCACGGTCACCGCCCCGTCGGCGGCGACGCCGGCCAGCATGTCCTCGCGCACGCGCAGGCCGCGCATCAGAGCGCTGGTCCGCCGGTCGACAAAGCGGGCCATCAGCTTCTCGTGCAGGGTGTCGGAGAGGCGGTCCTCCAGAGCCCGGGTCTTGCCCTGCCAGGTGGCGGGTTCCGCCAGCCAGTCGGGGCGGTTGGCGACGTAGGCCAGGGTGCGCACGCTGGAGAGCCGGGCGGCAAGCGCGTCGATCTCGCCGTCGGTGCGGTCGAGGTGGGCGTACTGGCGGGCGATCCAGTCGTCGGACATGCGCCCGCGCCGGCCGGTGAGCTGGAAGAAGAAGTCCTTCACCAGGCCCACGTGCTCCTCGGTGGCCACCTTGCGGAAGTCGGGCGTCTGGCAGACGTCCCACAGGCGCAACAGGGCCGAGCGGTCGCGGGCGCGGTCGGCGACGTCGGGGTCGGCGCAGAGCTGGCGCAGGGTGATCTCGTCCAGGGCCTCGGCCGACAGCTTCAGTCCCTCGCGGTCGGGCGTCTTCGCCAGCGACCGCATGAGGTTGTGCAGCGAGCCGAAGTCGAGCTTCGGGTTGCGCCACTCCGCGCCCAGAACCGGTTCGAAACGGTGCTCCTCCACCGCCTGCACGAGGTCGGGGTCGATCTCCTCGGCCTCGCCGGTGACGCCGAAGGTCCCGTCGCGCTGGTAGC
>JBBQTP010000111.1:0-13094 GCA_038213205.1 Caulobacterales bacterium | reverse complement strand
CCCGGCAGGCCAGCGGCGTGGACGGCGGCAGCACCTTCAGGCTGACCCCCTGCGGGATCGCCTGGCGGACCAGGGGGCGCAGGGCCTCCAGCGCGTCGGCGCAGTCGATAAGCTCGTCGCCGGGGGCGCGGTCGTGCGCCAGGGCCAGCAGGCGCTTCAAGAGCTCCGCGCCGCGCTCGGCGGCCCTAAGGCCCACCCGCGCCAGCTCGCGATGCGCTCCGTCGCCCAGTTCGGCGGCAAGAGTCTCGCTGGTGTTGAGGATCACGCCAAGCAAGTTGTTGAAGTCGTGGGTCAGAACGCCCGCCATACGATGCAGGGCTTCCAGGCGCTCACCCTGCGAATGCCCGTCTTTGTCGGGGATCTCAGCCGACATAGACGGTTCGGAAGCTTGGAACAGGTGCGCCATGATCGAGCGAATCAACACCACATTCGCTTCCTGATTGCATCCCGGCGCCACTACCTAGGTAGACTTACTTAAATCCCCAAAACCCTAGTCGCCTCCAGCACTTAGCGTCATTCTGACGAGGTCCGAAAGACTGTCGGCGCGCATCTTCGACATGACGTTGGCGCGGTAAATTTCCACCGTCCGCGGGCTGATCGCCAGATTGGCCGCGATCACCTTGTTCGACGCGCCCTGGATGATCAGGTCGAGCACCTGGCGCTCGCGCGCCGTCAGGCTCTCCAGGCGGCGCTGGATGCGGTGGCGTTGCGCGTTGGCGTCGACCGCGTCGTCGTTGTCCTCAAGGCAGGAACGCACCAGCCGCAGGATCAGCTCGCTCTCGAACGGCTTTTCGATGAAATCCGCCGCGCCCGCCTTCATCGCCTGCACCGCCACCGTCACGTCGGCGTGCCCGGTGATCACGATCACCGGCAGGATCGAATGCATGCCCTTCAGGGTCTTCAGCAACTCCACCCCGTCCATACCCGGCATCCGCACATCGCTGATCACACAGCCGCGCGCCTCGGGCGTCAGAGTGGCGAGGAATTCGGAAGCCGAGGAAAACCCGCGTGGGTTGAGTCGTTCCGACCGCAACAGCATCAACAACGAGTCCAAAGCGGCCTCGTCATCATCGACGACGAACACGGTCCGATCGGCCGACGTCATCACTCTTTGCACCCGCCCGCGCCAACACAAAACTGAATGCCGCGCCTCCGAGCGGACTCGGTTCAACCCAAATCCGCCCTCCGTGATTTTCCACTATAGCGCTACAAATCGAAAGGCCTAGCCCCATTCCTTCAGGCTTGGTGCTGGCAAGTGGTTGAAAGACTCGGCCCATCACGCTGGGATCGACGCCCGGCCCGCTGTCTTCAACTGTGGTGATGAAATTCGCGTCTGCTTCGGGTCTAGTGGAGATTCGGATTTCTCTGTTCGGGAACTTGGCGACTGCATCGATGGCGTTGCGTACCAAGTTAACCACAAGCTGCTGAATCTGAATGCGGTCGGCGAGAACTATGTCTGGTCCACTGTGAAGGTTGTAAAACACCCGGGCCCCGGCATCTCGGACCATCAGCCCGACGATAAAGTCGATTTCACCTAGGATAGCCGACAGACTTTCCGGCTTCTGCTCGGTGCCGCCACGGGTCGCCAGGTCGCGCATCGTGCGGATGATTTCGCCGGCCCTGACCGCCTGATCGCCGGCCCGCGAGACGGCGTCCAGCAGGTCATCGTCGTCGATTTCCAGCTGCGCGATCAAGGTCCGCGCGGCGCGCATATAGTTGGCCACGGCGGACAACGGCTGGTTGAGTTCATGCGCCAGGACCGAGGCCATCTCGCCCATCGAGTTGAGGCTCCACACCTGGGTCAGTTGCGCTCGCAGCTCGTCGCTGCGCCGCCCGGCCTCGCGCACGGTCGACAGGTCGTGGATCACCCCGGTGAAGAACCGCTTGCCGCCCAGCCGCAGCTCGCCGACGCGGAGCTCCATCGGGAATTCCGCCCCGTCCTTGCGCAGCCCCGCCACCTGGCGAGAGCTGCCGATCACCCGCGGCGGGCCGCCTGCCAGGTATCGTCCCATGTAGCCGTCGTGCGCCTCGGCATAGTTCGGCGGCATCAGCATCTTGACGCTCTTGCCGATCACCTCGTCCCGCGACCAGCCGAACAGCACCTCGGCCGGATGGCTGAAATTGAGCACCGTCCCGTGCTCGTCGATGGCGATGGTCGGGTCGGCCACTGTGTCGAGGCTCGAGCGCAGGATCGCCTCATATTCCTCCCGCTGCGCGCTCAGCAGCCGCTGGCGGCTCCACGCCTGGCGCAGCCGCTCGCCCACGAAGCTCACCACCGCGCCCAGGATCAGGAAGGCCGCCGCGCGCGCCATCCGCTCCGGCTCGGCCAGCCCGCCGCGGGTGTCGGCCAGATAGGCGCCGGCCCCCAGGATCAGGGTCGCGGTGACCCCCGAGCCGCCGCCGCCCAGCGCCACGCATAGCGCCAGCGCCGGCAGGCAGAACAGGTAGATCGAATGGGCGAGCAGGGGGCCGAGCGCCTGATGGCCCGCGAGCGTTGCGACCGAGGCCAGCAGGGCCAGAAACTGGCCAAGGAAAAACCTGCGGACCGGATGGCGCCCGTCGATCGTCGACGTCATGTAGGCGGCCCAGGGTCTGGTCATCTATCTCAAGTCGCGCGGGCCCATCTTACTTTCGGCCCCCAAACCCCCAGGTCATAGTGCGCCCGCTGGTCGGTCAATCAATCCGTAGAACTACTTAGCGTCGCGGTCGGGTTCCGCGCGCGCCGATCGGCATCACCCGAGCCCTTGAGATTGCCGGCCATTTCGCCCTCTATCGGGGGTGAGCAATCCGGGGACTTCGAGGCCATGATTCTGCGTGCGATGGCGGCCCTGCTGGTGGGAGTTTTCCTCATGGCTGGTCCAAAGACCTTAGCGGCCCCCAACGACCCCGCCCCCAACGACCCCTACGTCTATATGGAAGAGGCCGAGGGCGCGAAGGCGTTGGACTTCGCCCGCGCCGAAAACGCCCGCTCACTACCCCAGCTGCAAACAGATCCGCGCTACGCCGGCCTCTACGCCGACGCTCAGAAGATCGTCACCGCCAAGGACCGTATCCCAGGCGTCGACTTCGCCGGCGACGGGACCCTGCGCGACTTCTGGCAGGACACCCAGCATGTGCGCGGCGTCTGGCGCACCACCAGCCTGGCCGCCTACCGCGCCGCCGAGCCCGCCTGGACGACGATCCTCGACCTCGACGCGCTCTCCAAGGCCGAGAACGCCAACTGGGTCTGGAAGGGCGCTCATTGCCTGAAGCCGCAAGAACGCCTGTGCCTGGTCAGCCTCTCCAACGGCGGCAAGGACGCCGTCGAGGTCCGCGAGTTCGACACCCAGACCGGCCAGTTCGTTTCCGGCGGCTTCCACCTGCCGGAAGGCAAGCACCGCATTTCCTGGATCGACCACGACACCCTGGCCGTCGCCACTGACTGGACCAAGGGTGAGGTCACCGCCTCCGGCTACCCCTACGTGGTCAAGCTCCTGAAGCGCGGCCAGCCGCTCTCGGCCGCCACCGAGGTCTACCGGGGCGACCCCAAGGACGTCGCCGTCGCGCCGGCCGTGCTGCGCGATCCGGACGGCAAGGTCGCCGCCCTGGTGATCAAGCGCGCGCTCGACTTCTTCAACTCCGAACACCTGCTGGTCACCCCCAAGGGCCCGGTGAAACTCGCCCTGCCCACCAAGTCGACCATCCAGACCTATGTCGACGGCAAGGTGATCGTCACCCTGGAGCAGGACTGGCCGGAGAAGAAGCTGAAGCAGGGCGACCTGCTGGCCTTCGACCTGGCCGCGCTCAAGGCCGACCCGGGCAACCTCGCCGCCACCCTGATCCTGCGCCCCAGCGCCAGCCAGGCGATCGAGGAGGTGGGGTCCACCAAGACCCGCCTGGTGGTCACCGTCCTCGACGACGTGAAGGGCCAGATCCGCAGCTTCAAGCTCGGCCCGCGCGGCTGGACCTCGACCACCCTGGCGCTGCCGAAGGACTCGACCCTGGGCATCGCCTCGACCGGCGACACCGACGAGCGGATGATCGTCAACGTCACCAGCTTCCTCACTCCGTCGAGCCAATGGGTCGTCGACGCCGCCCTCGGCAAGCCGGAACAGCTCAGGTCGCTTCCGCCGCGTTTCGACGCCTCAAAGAGCGTGGTCGAGCAGTTCTGGGCCACTTCCAAGGACGGCACGAAAATCCCGTACTTCGTCGTGCGGCCCAAGGACCTGAAGTTCGACGGCACGGCGCCCACCCTGATGACCGCCTACGGCGGCTTCCAGGTCAGCCAGACGCCCGCCTACGCCGCCACGGCTGGCAAGCTCTGGCTGGAAAACGGCGGCGTCTATGTGCTCGCCAACATCCGCGGCGGCGGCGTGTTCGGCCGCCGCTGGCACAACGCCGGCCTGAAGCTCAACCGCATGCGGGTCTACGACGACTTCTTCGCCGTCAGCCGCGACTTGATCGCGCGCAAGATCACCAGCCCCAAAAAGCTCGGCATCGAGGGCGGCTCGAACGGCGGCCTGCTGATGGGCGTGGCGCTCACCCAGCACCCGGAACTCTACAACGCCATCGTCATCCAGGTGCCGCTGTTCGACATGATCGCCTACACCCACATCGGGGCCGGCGCCTCCTGGGTCGGCGAATACGGCGACCCGGCCATCCCCGCCGAGCGCGCGGTGATCGATACCTATTCGCCCTACCAGCTGCTGGCGCCCAACAAGCCCTATCCCAAGGTCTTCATCGAGACCTCGACCAAGGACGACCGCGTTCACCCGGCCCACGCCCGCAAGGCCGCCGCGCGGCTCAAGGAATACGGCTACGACTACCTCTATTACGAGAACATCGACGGCGGCCACGCGGCCTCCGCCAACCTCAAGGAACGCGCCATGCGGATCGCGCTCGAATACACCTACCTCGCCCAGCGCCTGATGAACTGAGCGGGGAGGGCGCGGCAAACTGTTGCGCAAAAGCCGCGATCGGCGGGCGTTCTCGCCGCTGTCGGTGGGCCTCGCGACGCTGCCGCGCCGCGACGTCAGATTTCCACGCCGGAATCTCGCCGATCGATCAGTGATCGATGTCGTAAGGACTTCCGGAGGTCGAAGATCGATGTCATCGGGAAGGTTGTGAAAGACTGATCGGTCAAGTCATGCTTTCATCTGCGGCCTGAACACTGAATATCCGCGCCTAAGTGCGCCGGATGCCGCGCGCCAAATCTTCCAAATACCGGATCGGAAAACCCTTCCTTCCTGCACGGAAGCAAATTCGTGCCGTCACGGCGCGGTCAAAACCTAGCATCGCCCTACCGGCATTGGGGGTGCTCGGCGGCGTTTCGGCGCCAGCGCTCCCGAGCCTCAACTGGAGAGCGTGCGGCGGTGCGCGGCTGCGCGCCCCCGCTGGAGGATTTGACCTTGCATAAGAATGTCTTGCGGGAGCGCCTGCTGGCCTCCTCGATGATCTGCGGCGCGGCCCTCATGGCGCTCAGCGCGAACCCGGCCGCTGCTGCCGCGGCGGCCGCCGCTGCCGCCGGTGGTGAAGTTTCCGAAATCGTCGTCACCGGCTCGCGGATTCCGACGCCGAACCTGGTCAGCGTCAGCCCCATCCAGGTCGTCACCGATCAGGAGTTCAAACTTCAGGGCAAGACCGACGTCGTCGACCTGATCAACAACCTGCCGCAGAACTTCCAGAATTCGAAGGCCGACTTCTCTGGCACGTCGAACCCGTTGACCGCCGCTGGAGGCGTGTCCACGGCGGACCTGCGCGGCTTGGGGCCCCAGCGCACACTGGTGCTGGTCGACGGTCGCCGGCTCGGCATCGGCGACGCCACCACGCTGAACCCCAACCCGGCGCCGGACCTGAACCAGATTCCGGCGGCGCTGATCGACCGGGTCGAGGTGCTGACCGGCGGGGCCTCGGCCACCTACGGCTCCGACGCCGTCGCCGGCGTCGTCAACTTCATCATGAAGCACAACCTCGACGGCATTCACGTCGATGGCCAGGTGGGCATCGCTCAGCACAGCCAGAACAACGAGCGGAGCGTCCAGGGACTTTTGGCGGCCCAGAAATTCCCGATCCCGAAGAGCGACGTCTGGGATGCTCGCTCGCGCGACCTGTCGGTGGCGATCGGCGTCAACGGCATGGACGACAGGGCCAACCTGACCGTCTACCTCGGCTACCACCGCCAGGAACCGGCCTCGCAGGCCAACCGTGACTTCTCGGCCTGTCAGATCCGCGTGCGGGGCGGAAACACCGCCTTCTGCAACGGCTCAGTGAACTCCAACCTGTTCATCGTCTCGGTCGGTAGCGGTCCAGGGATCAACAGCAACAACGGCTTCACGGTCATCGGCAACCAATTCATCGACCAGGGGACCAATCCGACCGGCGGTTTTCCAGGCCTGGTGTTCGACTCCAGCCCCTTCCAATACCTCGCTCACGACGACAACCGTTACACCGCCGGGTTCTTCTCCCATTACGACATCTCTGACCATCTGAAGCTCTACGCCGACTTCTCGTTTATGAACGACCGGGCGGTTACGGCCGTCGCGCCCTCCGGCCTTTTCGCCGGCAGCGGGCCGTCGCCCACCGGCGGGTTCATCGTCAACTGCAACAACCCGCTGCTCAGCGCCCAGCAGGCAACGACGATCTGCTCGCCCGCCGACATCGCTAGCGGCGCCACCGCCGACCTCCTGATTGGCCGCCGTAACGCCGAAGGCGGACCGCGCTCCTCGACCTACGAGCACAATAACTACCGCGCCGTCGTCGGGGCCCGCGGCGCCATCCCGGACATCGAGGGTTGGACCTACGACGTCTACGGCTCCTACTATTACACGGCCCTGTTCCAGGGAAACTTCAACTACCTGAGCAATGCGCGCATCCAGAACGCGCTGCAGGTGGTCAATGTGAACGGAGTGCCCACCTGTATCGCGAAGATCAACGGAACTGCGCCGGGCTGCGTGCCGTACAATATCTTTGCGCAGGGCGGGGTGACGCCCGAGCAGGTGGCCTACCTCAACTCCTCCGGCACCTCTTCCGGCACGATCGAGGAGGCCATCGTCGAGGCCTCGGTCGCGGGCGATCTCTCCCGCTATGGCCTGAAGTCGCCCTGGGCCGACAACGGGGTGGGCGTCGCCGGGGGCATCCAGACGCGACGGCAGCACTACAACTACGCTCCCGACCAGGCGGAACTCTCCAACGACTTGGCCGGCTTCGGGGGGGCCGGCACCGCGATCAACGCGGCCCTCGGTGACACCGAGGCCTACGGCGAGTTCCGCTTTCCGATCGCCCAGCACCGGCCGGGCTTCGAGGAACTCACGCTCGACGGCGGCTATCGCTATTCGCACTATTCCACCGGGGTCTCGGCAGACACCTACAAGGTGGGCCTGCAGTGGGCGCCGGTCAGCGACATCCGCTTCCGCGCCTCTTTCAACCGGGCGATCCGGGCGCCGAACATCGTCGAGCTTTACGTACCCCAGGCGGTGACCAACAGTCAGACGGTGGGCGTGGACCCCTGCGCGCCGAGCTTCGGCTCGCCCGCCACCGCCACGCTCGCCCAATGCATGAATACCGGGGTGACCGCCGCCCAGTACGGCAATGGCGGGACCACCGATCGGATAACTCAGTGCCCGGCGGGCCAATGCGCGGTGCTCGGCGGCGGCAACACCAAGCTGACCCCAGAGCAGGCCAACACCTTCTCCGTCGGCTTCACCCTGACGCCCAGCTTCATTCCAGGTTTCACCGGCAGCCTCGACTATTACGACATCAACCTGACCAACGTGATCAGCACGGTCGGGCAGAACATCATCTTCGACAACTGCCTCAACACCGGCGCGCCGCGGTTCTGCCAGGACGTCGTGCGTAGCCCGACCGGCAACCTCTTCGGCACCTCGATCACCGGAGGCGGCTACATCCGCGACACCAATGTGAACACCGGAGGGTCGCAGAACAGCGGCGTCGACCTGCAGGCGGCCTACCACCTGCCGCTCAGCCGCATCGGCCTCTCCGAGGGCTTGGGCGGCCTGCAGTTCTCGCTGGTCGGGACCCGATTCTTGAAGGCGACTACGACGCCCTTTGTCGGCGCCCACACCTACGATTGTGAGGGCCTGTTTGGGTCGACCTGCCAAACGGTCAATCCCAAGTGGCGCCATACCCTGCGCGCCACCTGGGAGTCGCCCTGGGACCTCCTGCTGTCGGCACAGTGGCGCTACATCGGCTCCGCCAGTTTCGAGCGGAACACGTCCGACCCGACGCTGACCAACCACCGGCACGACAGCGTTGACGCCAAGCTCGACGCGGTCAGCTACCTGGACCTGTCGGCGATCTGGAAGGTCCGCAGCGGCTTTTCGGTGCGCGCCGGAATCACCAACGTCTTCGATAAGGATCCGCAGATCATCGACTCGCTGATCGTCGCGGCCGGCTTGCCAAACGCCTATCCGACCTACGACTTCCTGGGCCGGCAGATGTTCATCGGCTTCACCACCGATTTCTGACCGCGGACCCGCAGAAGGAAACCGGGGCGGCGGAGCAATCCGTCGCCCTTTCTCTTTTTGGAGGCTAGAACTCCAGCCGCGTCTTGGCCTTCAGGCAGCGGATGGTGAAGGTCGACTTGAACGACTTGATGTTCTCGTCGGCGATCAGCACATCGTGGGAGATTGCAGGTAATCGTCCATGTCGGCGACGGCGATCAGCATCACGAAGTCGGCCTCGCCGGAGATCGAGTAGCACTGCATCACCTGCGCCAGGCCCTGGACCTTGGCTTCGAAAGCTGCGCGCAGCGGCTCGTTCAGGCGCTCCATGACCAACTCAACCACCACGGTCAGCGGCCAGGCGGAGCGCCGCTGGTCCACCTGGGCGGCCTCGCGCTGGATCAGTTTGGAATCCCGCAGCCGCTGGATGCGCCGGTAGCAGGCCGAGGATGACAGGCCGACGAGCTCGGCGATCACGCCGACCGGGCGGCTGGAGTCCTGCTGCAGCGCGTCCAGAAGGCGCCGGTCGATGTCGTCGATTGTAACCAGATCGGACTGCGTCATGTTCATGTCGTGAAATGTCGCTTCGGTTGCGGTTGATAGCGCGAAAACGTCCCGCCTACGGTCGCAAGTTTGGCAAAAGTCGGCGCTGCATCTGAATACAAGTTTTCTGTATGTTTGGTGTTGCTCATAGGTTTTCTTCGCCCCCGCCCTCGCTTGCAACCGTAGCTGCAAGTGCGTGTCCGAAAAGGCCGCTATTGTGGCTGTGAGGCCCCCGTCATTGCGCGCCATCGCCGCCTTCGAGGCCGCCGCGCGGCACGGCACGTTCCGCGAGGCGGCGCGCGAGCTCAATCTCACCGACAGCGCCGTCGGTCACGCGATCCGCGGGCTGGAGGAGCGTCTTGGCCAATGCCTGTTCCGGCGCGAGCGCGGCGGCCTGCGGCTGACCGCGGAGGGCAGGGCGCTCTCGGCCCGCGTCACCGTCGGCCTCTCCCTGCTGGCCGAAGCCTTCGACACCCAGGGACGGCGGCCCCGCGCGCGGCTGGTGGTCTCGGTCATGCCGGCCTTCGCCGAGCGGTTCCTGAGCGCGCGCCTGTTGCGCTTCTGGGAGGCCTCGCCGGAGACCCACATCGACCTGCGGTCCAGCGCCGAGTTGGTCGACCTCGGCGGCTCCGACGTCGACGTCGGCATCCGCTACGGCATGGGCCGCTGGGCGGGGGTCCGCGCCGAGCTGCTCACCGCCTCGCCGTTGATCGCCGTCGCCAGTCCGCGCTATCGCGGCGGCGACCTCCCCAGGGCCGCCAAGGACCTTGCCCGCTGCGACCTGCTGGAAGAGCGCCACACCTCATGGCGCCCGGTATGGGGCGGCGGCGAATGGCCCGCAGAGGCGCGCCGCCGCCTGAAGGTCGACGACATGGCCACTGCGCTGGGCGCCGCCCAGGGCGCGCTGGGCGTGGCCCTGGCCCCCTGGATCGTGGTCGCCGACGATATCGCCGCCGGGCGCCTGGTGCAGGTGACCTCGATCAGCGTGGCGTCGCCCTATGGTTTCTGGCTCGCCTGGAAGAACAGTTCCGACAAACAGGCCGCCGTGGCCGGCTTCGCCAACTGGCTGCAGGGGGAGGTGGGCGAGCTCTGCCCGCAAGCCCTGCCGCAGGTGGCCTGACATGGGCGGCCGAAGCGTCCTGCGCAGCCTCAGCGACGGCGCCCTGGTGCTGCGCTCCAGCGACGCCGGCGACCGCCGCCTTATGATCCCGGACGACGGCCCGCCCACCGTCGCCAACCCACCCGTCGCCAACACCGGTGCGAGCGTCCTGCTGGTCGATCCGGACCCCGGCGCCTTCCAGGCCTGCCAGGCGGTGCTGGGCGGGCAGGGCTATGCCCTGGCCCACGCTTTGGACCTCGCAGCCGCCCGGGCGCGGCTGGATGCAGGCGCCTATGACCTGGTGATCCTCGAGCTCGACCTGCCCAACGAGGACGGCTTGGCCTTCTGCCGCGAGATCGCCGGCCGGGTCGGCGCCGCCCGCATCCTGATCCACAGCCGCCGCGCCCAGTCGATCGACCGGGTCGCGGGCCTGGAGTTCGGGGCCGACGACTACATCGACAAGGCGTGCCACCCCGTCGAGGTCCTGGCCCGGGTCCGCGCCCTGCTGCGCCGCACACCCGCGCCGCCGGCCCCGGAGCCCCTACACGGGGCCCGGACCTACGTCTTCGACCGCTGGCGCTACGACGCCGGCAGCGGCGGGTTGGCCGGCCCCGGCGGCGGCTCGGCCTGGCTGTCCGCCGCCGAACAGGCCCTGCTCAGCATCTTCCTCGACCATCCGCGTGAACTGCTGACCCGCGCACGTATCGAAGACGCGCTGTTCGGCCAGGGCCAGCAGCTCTCCGGCCGGGTGATCGATGTGCGCGTCGTGCGCCTGCGCCGCGCCTTCGAAGCCTGCGCCCCCGGCGGCGGCGACCTGATCCGCACCGTCCGCGGCGCCGGCTACCTGCTCCGCGCCGCAGTAAGCCACCGGCCCGACGCGGCCTGAACGGCGCCGCCTGAAGTTCAGGGTTTGGGAAGGTTGGCGAGGCCTTGTCGTCCCTCGCCTTAAGGTTCGCAATCTTGGCAGCTATCCCGCGCCGGGCGTCGAGTTATCCCGCAGCCACGCCTCAGCTAGGTCCAACAACTGTTTCCCGCGGGTTCCCGGATTATGCACAAAGCCTATGAGGGGTGGCGCTTGGTCGCTCGAACGTTGAACGAGCCTCATCTTCACATCGTTGCCATGAACGACAGCACTCTGCTCCGGCCCGAAAATTTTCGCTGAGAGGAGCGCTTGGATTTCTTGCTGCAGTGCCCGAACCGTCTTCGCTGGCTGACGAATAGGAGCAGAGATCGTGACGAGTACGCTCAGACCTGCTGGCGCCACGACCTCGGCAAAATGCGTGAGCCTATCAAGGACCGTGACGACAACTCGATCAAACCTCAGGCCGAGCTTTAGCGGGCTCAGTCCGCTCGCCCTGACGATTTCCTCCGCGATTAGAATCTTGCCGTTCGTCAATTGACTAGTCCTGGCGAGTGCAAGTTCGTCGTTTACGCCACGGCAGACGGCCAAAGCAACGTCCGCCTCGGGTCGCAAGCGGACTTCGACCCAGCTGCGCAAACGCCACGTTGCGAACCGCTACCGACGCGGGTCCTGCATCCTGCTCGCCGTGATCTTGCGCGGCTGGGCTTGCTTAGCCTTCCCCTTAACGACTGAGATTCTCCCCCGTGAGACTCTGCGCGAGTTGATTGACAGGGTTAACGTTCGATGAACGAGATTACTTAGATCGTTGTCGCGAATTTCAGACCAGTCACCGTCAGGGGACATCGCACCATGAAACGCCACGGCCTCTTGCTTGCAGCTCTCTTGTCGTCGGCGTGGAGCGCCCATGCGGCGACCACGGTTCCGCTGGGAGCCGCCCAGCAATTCGCCGTCCTTGGCGCATCGACCGTCACCAATACTGGTTCGACGGTCCTACATGGCGACCTCGGGGTCTGGCCGGGAAACGCGATCACTGGCTTTCCGCCGGGCGCCTTCAGCGGCACAATCCACGCCGGGGACGCCATCGCCATGCAGGCCCAGGCCGACGCCACGACGGCGTACAACAACGCCGCCGGGCAGGCCGCCAACACGGTCCTGACCGGCCAGGATCTCGGCGGGCTCACGCTCACGCCGGGCGTCTACTCATTTGCCTCGTCCGCGCAACTGACTGGGACGCTCATCCTTGACGCTGGCGGCGACCCGAATGCGGTCTTTATATTCCAGATAGGCAGCACGCTCACGACGGCGAGCGACTCGGTGGTCCAATTCATCAATGGCGGCCAGGGCACTGACCTATTCTGGCAGGTCGGCAGTTCCGAGACGCTGGGGACCGGGACCTTGTTTGCGGGCACTACCCTCGCTCTGGCCAGCATCACAATGAACACTGGGGCGAACATAAGCTGCGGCCGGGCGATCGCGCTGAACGGCGCGGTCACCCTCGACAGCAACACGATCAACGCAGGTTGCGGCGCGGTGACCGGGAGTGTGCCGGAGCCCGCCACTTGGGCTATGATGCTAACCGGCTTCTTCTGCGTTGGCGCTATAATGCGCGGTAGCCGTTCGCAGGCAGCGTTCGCAACCGGCTGACCAAGCTTACGACGTCCCGCGACCAGAACCCCGACCGCACAAGAGTGTCGCGGTGTTCGTTCAGTGAATGATTGGTGGGCGCTCGTCAGACCTCCAGAGGCGACGCCCGCTCAACGGACGTTACTGAACGTCCGCAATGGCTCGCAAGCGGACTTCGACCCAGCTGCGCAAACGCCACGTTGCGAACCGCTAGCGACGCGGGTCCTGCATCCTGCCCGCCGTGATCTTGCGCGGCGGGCTTGCTCGAGCGCCGCAGGGCACAGCCGATCCACTTGCGCGCGATCGGCCATTTTCAAACTGACCGAGGACCCGACCACGGAAGCGAACGTCCGTGGAACGAATGTGGGTAAAATTGCGGGGACTGCGCTTGAATGGTAAGCGCTGTTCTCAGGCCACGGCGCTGATTGGAGCGACGTAGGCCCAGGGCAGGAGCTCGTCGAGGCGGCGGTTGGGATGGCCCTGGACGATGCGGGTGATGACGTCGGCGATGTAGCCCTGCGGGTCGACG
>JBBQTP010000110.1:0-13266 GCA_038213205.1 Caulobacterales bacterium | reverse complement strand
ATGTCCGACGTCCTAGAACGCGTCCGCAAGATCGTCATCGAACACCTGGACGCCGATCCGGAGAAGGTCACCGAGAAGGCCAGCTTCATCGACGACCTGGGCGCTGACAGCCTCGACAACGTCGAGCTGGTGATGGCTTTCGAAGAAGAATTCGACATTGAAATCCCGGACGACGCCGCCTCGCACATCCAGACGGTGGGCGACGCCGTGAAATTCATCGCTGAGCGTCTCGGCGCAGCCTAAGCGCCTGATTCGGCAAGGGGTTTTCAGACCGCCGGGTCGGGGTTGCGCCCCGGCCTCGGCGGTCTTCCTTTGAGGGTCGCACCGATCGAGGTCCGCATGCGTCGAGTGGTTGTCACTGGAATCGGCCTGATCACCCCGCTGGGGCAGGGGACCGAGCTAACCTGGGCCAACATCCTGGCCGGCAAGTCCGGGCTGGGCCGTATCACCACCTTCGACGCCACCGATTTCGGCTGCAACGTCGCCGGCGAAATCCCGCGGGTCGATGGGCGCGGCGGCGGCGCGGCGGGCCAGGCGGGGTCGTTCGATCCTGACCAGACCATGTCGCCCAAGGACCAGCGTCGGGTCGACGATTTCATCCTCTACGCGATGGCGGCCGCCGACGAGGCGGTGCGTGACGCGAATTGGATGCCCGAAGGCGAGGAGGACCGGGAGCGCACCGGGGTGATGATCGGCTCGGGCATCGGCGGCCTGGCGACCATTGAGAAGACCTCGATCGAGCTGTTCGAGAAGGGCCCGCGCCGGGTCAGCCCGTTCTTCATTCCGTCGGCGTTGATCAACCTGGGGAGCGGCCAGGTCTCGATCCGCTATGGGTTCAAGGGGCCGAACCACTCGGTGGTGACCGCCTGCGCCACCGGCGCCCACGCCATCGGCGACGCGGCGAGGTTGATCAAGTACGGCGATGCCGACGTGATGATCGCCGGCGGGGCCGAGGCAGCGATCTGCCCGGTGGGCATCGCCGGCTTCGTGGCCTGCCGCGCCATGGCGACAGGGTTCAACGACACACCGGAACGGGCCAGCCGGCCGTACGACAGGGACCGCGGCGGTTTCATCATGGGCGAGGGCGCGGGGGTGTTCGTGCTGGAAGAGTACGAGCACGCCAAGGCGCGCGGCGCAAAGATCTACGCCGAGGTGGCGGGCTACGGCCTGTCGGGCGACGCCTACCACATCACCGCCCCGGTCGAGGACGGCGACGGCGGCTTCCGCGCCATGAAGGCGGCGCTGAAGGACAGCGGCGTCACGCCGGACCAGATCGACTACATCAACGCCCACGGCACCTCGACCATGGCCGACGGGATCGAATTGGGCGCGGTGGAGCGGCTGCTGGGCAATGCGGCCCCGGGCAAGGCGATGTCGTCGACCAAGTCGATGACCGGGCATCTGCTGGGCGCGGCGGGGGCCATCGAGTCGGCGTTCAGCGTGCTGGCGATCCGCGACCAGATCGCTCCGCCGACCATCAACCTGGACAATCCGGACGTGGAGACTGTGCTGGACCTGGTGCCGCACAAGGCCAAGCCGATGAAGATCGACACGGTCATGTCCAATTCGTTCGGCTTCGGCGGGACCAACGCCGCCGTGGTGTTCAAGAAGGTCACGTGAGCCGCAAGACCCCTCTTGCCAGTAAGAAGGGCGCGCGAAAGCCGGTCCGCAGAGGCCAGGGGTTCTCGAGAATGGTGCGGCGGGTCATCACAGCGCTGTTCGTGCTCGCGATCGCGGCGGCCGGCTGGGTGGTCTGGACCTATCGCGGGGCCGGTCCGGCGGCGAAGCATTGCGGCGTCACAGATGTGATCCTGCCGAAGGGCGCGGGCGTCGGCCGGCTCGCCAGCGCGCTGGAGGCGGCCGGGGTGATCGGCAACCGCGAGGTCTTCGTCATCGCCGCGCGGCTGCGCGGCGGGCGTCACCTGAAAGCCGGCGAATACGAGTTCAAGAGCGGCGCCTCGATGGCCGACATCCTGGCCGACATCGAGGCCGGCCGCGTGGTGCGCCGCTTCGTGGCAGTGCCGGAGGGCTGGACCAGCGACATGGCCGCCGATGCCGTGAAGGCCCAGCCGGCGCTGACCGGCGATGTCGCAGCGCCGCCGGAAGGCGCGATCCTGCCGGACAACTACCAGGTGGAGCGCGGCGAGGACCGCACGGTGGTGATGCAGCGGATGCAGGCGGCGCAGCAGAAGGTGCTGGCCGAGCTGTGGGCCGCGCGCGCCCCGGACCTGCCGCTGAAGACGCCGCAGGAGGCCGTGACCCTGGCCTCGATCGTCGAGAAGGAGACCGGGTTGCCGGCTGAGCGCCCACGGATCGCGGGCCTGTTCGAGAACCGGCTGCGCCTGGGGATGAAGCTGGAGAGCGATCCGACGGTGATCTACGGCGTCTCCAAGGGCCGGCCGTTGGGACGTGGGATCACCATGAAGGAGCTGGTCACGGCGACGCCCTACAACACCTATCGGATCGTCGGCCTGCCGCCGACGCCGATCGCCAATCCGGGGCGTGCGGCCCTGGAGGCGGTGCTCAATCCAACCAAGACGGGCGACCTGTTCTTCGTGGCGGACGGCACAGGCGGGCACGTGTTCGCCTCGACCTTGGCCGAACATCAGGTCAACGTCGCCAAGTGGCGGGCGATCGAACGGGCCCGCGCCGCGGCGGGGACCGGGAAATGAGCCTATCGGGCATGACCGGGTTTGGCCGGGCGGAGGGGGCGCTGGGCGCCTGGAGCTGGGCGGTGGAGGCGCGTTCGGTGAACGGCCGCAACCTCGAGATCCGGTTCCGTGGACCGCCGGGCTTCGAGGGGCTGGAGCGGGCGGCGCGGGAGGGTGCGCACGCGCGGTTCCAGCGCGGGCAGCTGACCGTGGGACTGCAGGCCAAGCGCAGTGAGGGGCTAGGCGCGGTCAGGCTCAATCTCGAGCAGTTGGAGCGGTATCTGGCGGCGGGCGCGCCCTATGTGGCGGCCGGGCAGGCGGTGGCGCCGAGCCTGGACGGCTTGCTCAGCCTGCGCGGCGTGATCGAGGCGGCCGACGCGGTCGAAGACCCTGAGGCCCACAGCGAGCTGGAGGCGGCCATGGCGGCCTCGATCGGCGCGGCGCTGGACGGGCTGGCGGCGGCGCGGGCCGAGGAGGGCCGGGCGCTGGACGCGGTGATGGGCGGCCTGGTGGCGCAGATCGGCGAACTGACGGCGAAGGCCTCGGGCCTGGCGAGCGGCCAGCCGACGATCATCAAGGCGCGGTTCGAGAAGCGGCTGACCGAATTGGCGGGCGAGGCGGCCAGCGAGGAGCGCATCCTGCAGGAGGCGGCCGCCATGGCGGTGAAGGCCGATGTGCAGGAAGAGCTCGACCGGCTGGGCGCCCACGTGGACAGCGCCAAGGGTTTGCTGGCCGAAACCGCGGCCGTGGGGCGGCGCCTGGATTTCCTGACCCAGGAGTTCATGCGCGAGGCCAACACGCTGTGTTCCAAGTCGGCGTCGGGCGCCTTGACCTCGGTGGGCCTGGACCTCAAAGCCAGCATCGAGCAGTTCCGCGAGCAGGTGCAGAATGTCGAGTGAGGCTCACGCCGAAGACCACGCCAAGCCGTGGGAAACCGTGCGGCGCGGCCTGCTGTTGCTGGTCTCCAGCCCGGCGGGCGCGGGCAAGACCTCGCTGTCGCGGCGGCTGGTGGCGGACTACTCCGACATGATCCTGTCGATCTCGGCGACGACGCGCGATCCGCGGCCCGGCGACCAGGAGGGGCGCGAGTACTTCTTCAAGACCTGGGCCGAGTTCGAGGCGCTGATCGCGGCGGACGCGCTGCTGGAGTGGGCCGAGATCAACGGCAACCTCTACGGCACGCCCAAGGCGCCGGTGGTGGCCGCCATGGAGGCCGGCAAGGACGTGCTGTTCGACATCGACTGGCAGGGCGCGAACCAGGTGGCGAGGAACCAGCCGAACGACAGCGTCCGCGTGTTCATCCTGCCACCCTCGTGGTCGGACCTGGCGCGGCGGCTGCACGCCCGCGCGCAGGATTCCGAGGCGGTGATCGACCAGCGCCTGGACCTCGGTAAGCGCGAGATCGACCATTGGGCCGAGTACGACTACGTGATCGTCAACAAGGACTTCGACCGGGCCTACGCCGACCTGATCCACATCTATCGCTCGGAACGGATGAAGCCGGGCCGCAATCCCTGGCTTCCGGACTTCGTGCAAGGGCTAGCGGACGAGTAGGCGAAGGCCCTAAGCCGCCAGGGCTCTCTGGCAGGCGGCGGCGAGGGCGCCGCGGGACAGCGGCTTATCGACGATGGGCGCCAGGGTCTGGCCGATCAGCATGTCGGCGTTGCCGGTGAGGTAGAGGTGCGGGATCGGGCCGAGCTGGGCGGTGATCGCCACCATGGCCTCGACGCCGGTGCCGTTCAGAATGCGCACGTCGGCGGTGACCAAGTCAGGGCGGTGGGCGAGCGCGCAGCGCACCGCATCCTCGGGGCTGTCGGCGATGTCGCAGGTGGTGAAGCCGAAGTCGTGCAGCAGGCTTTCGACCTCAAGCGCGATCAGCATCTCGTCTTCGATGATGAGGGCGTGGCGGCCGGGGGGCACAGCGGTCATGGCGCACGCAAAGCTATTTAACTGAGGCCCTAGTGTGTCGCCTGCGACACTTAGCGCAATGTTAAATCCACCCGAGTGGACCGCCGTCCACAGGCAAAGAAAGGTGATTGCCACGGGCGCCGAAGACTCCGGGCGACCGGCAGACCATCATGAGGCGATGGAGCCTGATCCCCCGCCAGAGGTCGACGCCGAGTACCGGCTGGTCCACGGGCCCTGGCCGCGGTGGGCGATGCAGGTGGGGCTGGCGAAGCTGGCGCTGCGTACGGCCGGGATCGCGGCGGTGCTGTGCCTCCTGGCGGTCGCCCTGGTGTTCTGGCTGGCACGCTAACTGAAGGGAAGTTCCGGCCAGCGCACGGCGCCGCGGGCATGCGCGCGACCGGCGTAGGTTTGAAGGAACCACCGAAAACACCGAAAAGACACGGAACGAGGGGCGCAGCGGCCTGCTGGTCCGTGCTTTCCGTGGTTCCAGTTGGGCAGCCCCTGCTGGCGCGGAAGCTGGGATCAGCGGCCCTTGAATTCCGCCGGGCGCTTCTGGGCGAAGGCCATGATGCCTTCGCGGGCGTCCTCGGTGCGGGCCGCGTCGCCCTGGACGTAGGCTTCGGCCTCCACCTGGTCGTGCCAGGCGGCGTCCATGGAGGCCCAGATCAGGTTGCGGATGTAGCCCAGCGACTTCGGCCCATCGGCCAGCTGTTTGGCCAGGTCCATGGCGGTGGGCATCAGGTCCGCGTCGGGGACGCAGCGGTTGATCATGCCCCACTCAAGCGCAGTTCTGGCCGGCAGCTTTTCGCCGAGCAGGGTGAGCTCCATGGCTCGCGCCTTGCCGACCAGACGAGGCAGCAGGTAGGTCGCGCCGCCGTCCGGCACCAGGCCGATGCGGCGGAAGGCCTGCAGGAAGTAGGCGCTCTCGCCGGCGACGACCAGGTCGCAGACCAGGGCCAGCGAGGCGCCGACGCCGGCGGCCACGCCGTTGACCGCGGCGACCAGCGGCTTGGGCGACTTGCGGATCATGCTGACGAAGGGGTTGTAGACCTGCAGCAGCGACTGGTTGGGGCCGCCGGGATTCTCGGTGATCCGCCCACCGCCGCCCGACAGGTTGGCGCCGGAGCAGAAACCGCGGCCCTCGCCGGTGATCACGATGGCGCGCACCTTGTCGTCGGCGATGAAGGCGGAGACGGCGGTGCGCAGGCCGTCCATCAGGTCGATGCCGGCCGCGTTCAGCGTCGCCGGATCGTTGAGCGTGATGATGCCGATGCGGCCGCGGACCTCGGTCCTGACCTTCGCGGGAGCTTGAGCGCCGTCCATGGGTAGTCTCCTCGTCGAGCCTTGTTGGCCCGATCTAAGGGACTCTACCCCGGCGTCAGCCTAGCGAAAACGCTCTTAGGCAGCGGCGGAGGCGTTGACGGCAGCGGCTGACGGGGCCGCGGTGGTGCGGTTGCGGCCGGCGTGTTTGGAGGCGTAGAGGGCCGCGTCGGCGCGTTCCACCAGGCTGGTGGTGCTCTCGCCCGCCAGGCGCTCGGCGTAGCCGGCGGAGACGGTAATGGCGCCCAGGTCCTCGTTGGTGGAGCGGCGCTTCAAGGAGCGGGAAGACACTTCCTCGCGGATCTCTTCCAGCACGGCCATGGCGGTGCGGCCGCTCTCCGACGGGAAGATGATCGCGAATTCCTCGCCGCCGTAGCGAGCCGCGACGCGCGGGATGGCGCCCAGGCGGCCGATGACGCTGGAGACGTAGCGCAGCACCTGGTCGCCGATCTGGTGGCCCCAGGCATCGTTGAAGCCCTTGAAGTGGTCGATGTCGATGATCGCGAGGGTGACGCCCTTGCCCTCGGCCTCGGCGAGCTCGCACAGCGCCTCCAGGCGTTCGTCGAAGGCCTTGCGATTGGTAAGGCCCGTCAGGCCGTCGGTCATGGCGTCCTTGCGCACCTGGTCGAGGTTTTCGCGCAGGCGGGTCAGTTCGGCGGTGGTCTCGGCCAGCTGGCTTTCCAGGGTCTGGCTTTCGGTTCGCACCTTCTCGGTGGCCGCGGTCAGGTCGTTGACCACCGACTTGATTTCCTCGGCGTCGTCGTTGGCGAGGCGGCCGGAGGCGATGGCCAGTTCCTGGCCGTACTCTTCCTGCGATTTTTGAGCAGTTTCAATCGCCTTGGAGACCGAGCTCAACTCCTTCGCCAGCACGTCGCCGGCTTCCAGGATGCCGCCGTTCAGCTTGGCCTCAGGCAGGTACTGGGCCGCGAGTTCCTCGCCGAGGGTCTCGGTGATCGGCTCGCCGGCGGCGATCAGCCGGTCGATCTCGACGGCCAACGGGCTGGTCGTCTCGGTCACGTAGTGGGTCCAGAGCTGGTAGTTGCGCATGGTCGGCCACACGCGGTGGGCCTCCATCACTTCGACGGCCCGGCGCGCCAGATCATAGGCGACGGGGCTGCGCAGCGCGTTCTGGATGTCCGAAGACATGGTCATACTTCCCAAGCAGACGAGCCCGCGCGAGTGCGGGCGAGTGAACTTGAGGCGGCAGTGTAAGCGGGAAGCCCGAACGACCTGTTAAAGGGCCCGCCGCGTCGCAGGGCTAATCGTCGCTGACCGGGCGGGGCGGCTTGGCGAGGAAGGCCGGAACGTCGCTGCCGAAGCCGACGACCCCGCTGTCGCCATCGTCGCGGTCGCGATCGCGGCGCGGTTCGGCGCGGTCAGGCCGATGATCGGCGCGGGGCTCGGTGCGGGGCCCGCGCTCATCGCGGCGGGGACGCTGTTCGCGCTGCGGGCGCTCGTTGCGGGGACGTTCGGCTTCGCGGCGCGGCGCGGGCTCGGGGGCAGGCGCAGGCGTGCTTTCAGCGGCCGGTTCAGGCGCGCGCTCGTCGTCGCGTTCGGGACGCGGCTCAGAACGGGGCTCGCCGCGGCGGCCCCGGGAGCGGGCTTTGCGAGGCTCCCGCTCGGGGCGGGTTTCTGCTTCGGGGCGGGCCTCACGCTCGGGGCGCGGGGTGGGGGCCGCGACAGGCTCCGGCGCCGGGGCGGTGGCGGGGTCGAAGGGCTGCATCGACGCCACTTCGCCGTGCACCGGCACCGGGCGGGGCCGGCGATCGCGGTCGCGATCACGGCTGGAGGCGCCGCCGCGGCTTGCCCCATCGCGGCCGCCGTCACGACCACGCGACCCGCCGCGCGGACTGCGCGGCTCGTCGTGGATCTGCGACCAATCGATGTCGAGGGTGATCTCTTCGGGCACCTTGCCGATCAGCTTGAGAACCTTGTCGAGGTTCCGCGCATCGGCCGGCGTGGTGATCATGAAGGTCTGACCGGATTTCCCGGCCCGGCCGGTGCGCCCGATCCGGTGGACGTAGTCGTCGGCGTGGTGCGGCACGTCGTAGTTGAAGACGTGGCTGACGTCGGGAATGTCGAGGCCGCGGGCGGCGACGTCGGAGGCGCAGAGCAGCTTCAGGGAGCCGTTGCGGAAGCTCTCCAGGGTGCGCATGCGGGTCTGTTGGTCGAGGTCGCCGTGGATCGGCGCGGCGTCAAGGCCGTGCGACTTCAGGGACTTGGCGACGATATCGACCTCGGACTTGCGGTTGCAGAACACGATGCCGTTCTTCACGTCGTGGCGGGCGATCAGGGCGCGCAACGCCGTGCGCTTCTGCTTCTGGTCCTGGCTCGGCACCCGGACGATGTACTGGGTGATGGTGTCGGCGGTCGTGGCGGGCCGGCTGGCCTCGATCCGCACCGGGTCCTTGAGGAACTGCTTGGTCAGCCGGGTGATCTCCGGCGGCATGGTCGCCGAGAAGAACAGGGTCTGCTTCTTGACCGGAGTGAGCTTGAAGATGCGCTCGAGGTCCGGGATGAAGCCCATGTCGAGCATGCGGTCGGCCTCGTCGACCACCAGCATCTGCACGCCGGTCATCAACAGCTTGCCGCGCTCGAAGTGGTCTAGCAGGCGGCCGGGCGTGGCGATCAGTACGTCGACGCCACGGTCGAGCTTCAGTTCCTGGTCGTTGAACGAGACGCCGCCGATCAGCAGGGCCCAGGAGAGCCTCTGACCCTTAGCGTAGCGTTCGAAGGAGGCCGCGACCTGGTCCGCCAGCTCCCGAGTGGGCTCGATCACCAGCGCGCGGGGCATGCGCGCGCGGGCCCGGCCCGCGGCCAGGCGGTCGATCATCGGCAGGGTGAAGGCGGCGGTCTTGCCGGTGCCGGTCTGGGCGATGCCGAGTACGTCCTGGCCATGCAGGGCGTGTGGGATGGCCTCGGCCTGGATCGGCGTGGCGGTGGTGTAGCCGGTTTCGGCGACGGCTTTGAGGGTCGCGGGCGATAGGCCCAGTTCGGAGAATTCAGTCATTTTACCTGAGGGGATGCGGTCAGCGGGACCGTCGCGGCCCCAGTGTGGCAGCCGTGACGCCGGATGCGCCGCAGCAGCGCGCGGACGATATTCGCCGCGCGCGGCGGACCATACGGAGGACGCCGCCTAAGTCAACGCGCAGGGCCGGCGCGGGTTCAGCGCGGTCTGCGCCGTTCACCCCATCCAGCGATAGCCGACGCCCCAGATGAGGTCAGCCAGCATCAGAGGTGCCTCAGGGCGGCGGCGTAGATGCCGAACAGGGCCAGCACGGCCACGCCGGCGGCAAGATAGATGAGATCGAGCATGCACGAGCCTCAGGCGTGTGAGGCCCAAGGGTCGCGCCGAACCGCGTCAGGGTTCGAGACGGGCTTTCAGGAGGGAGCGTAAGGGCCGCGTAAAGGCCGCTACTTGCCGTCCACCGAGTAGGCCAGCAGCACATTGGTCCCGTTGCCGCCGGTGTTGGCCGCGCCGTTGAAGCCGCTCATCACGAACAGCCGGCCGCCGGCGATGGCGGCGCCGAGGCCGTCCATGCTGCCCCCGGGCTGGCCCTTCACTTGGTTGACGGTGTCATAAGTGCGGTCCGTCGTGCTGTCGGCCCAGAGCACCTTGCCGGTGGCCGCGTCATAGGCGCGGATCCAGCCGTCCATGGTTCCGGAGAAGACGACGCCGGGGATCACCGAGGGCGCCTGGGACTGGGCGCGAGAGCAGGCGCCGCCGCCGCGGTCCTTCGAGCGGTCGCCGGCGTAGTGGCAGGGCGCCTTGGGCGCGGGGACGTTCCACAGCACCTTGCCGGTCGCGGGGTCGAGGGCGGACAGGCCGGGCCTGGCGGGGCCGATGGGGGTTCCGAGGTTGGTGCGGCCGAGGACCTTCAGGTTCTCCTCCAGCACGTTCACGGTGTCGGCGTTGGCGACATAGAGCCGCTTGCCGTCGGCCGCCATGCCCCACTCGATGCCGCCCAGCGAGGAGCCGGAGCCGACGCGCTGGCTCCACAGCGTCTTGCCGCTGTCGGGGTCCATGCCGAACACGACCCCGGACTTCTGCCCGGAGAGCACGATGTCCTTACCGCCTCCGTTGCCTTTGCTTGGGGGCAGATGGAACAGGATCGGCGAGGCGCCGAAGTCGTAGTCGGGGCCGTCAGGGCTGGGGCAGTTGATCGGTTTTTGCGCAGAGTTGCAGCCGACGATGAAGTTGTCGGCCTCGGTCACCTGGTTGGACCAGCGGATCTTGCCGGTCTTGATGTCCATGGCGACGATGGCGTCGGCGCCCTTGGTGTCGGCCTCGGTATAGCTGTCGCCGGTGGCCACATAGACCAGGCCGCGCTCGGCGTCATAGGTCGGCGCCGACCAGATCGCCCCACCGGCGGGGCCCTGCAGCTGGGTTCCGGCGGACGTCTTCCGCGTCGGGTGCAGGGGCTCGTTGATGACGTAGGTCTTCCATTGGACCTTGCCGGTTTTCAGGTCGAGCGCGCTCAGCGAGCCGCGGAAGCTGCAGCAGGTGTAGCTCGGCTGGCGCGCGGCGCCTTCCTCGCCCGAGGTGGTCGGGACGAACAGCTGATTGCCGGCGACCAGCGGCGTTCCGGTGAGGCCGGCCACAGGGTTGGCGTCGAGCTCGGGCGAGCGCCAGAGTTCCTTGCCGGTCTGGGCGTCGAAAGCGCGGACCGTGCGGTTGCGCTCGCCGATGAAGGTTGCCCAGCCGCTCGGCGAGATCTCCGACCTGACGATCATCGGGGTGGTGCGCGCGACGGCGCCCTCGACCACCCAGCGCACGCACCCGCTGGCGGGATCGAGCGCGTAGAACTTGCCGGACCGGTTGGTGACGAACAGCCAGTCGCCGATCACGGTCGGCATGCCCCCGGCCATGGCGAAGGACCACTTGACCTTCAGCTTCGGCAGATCGGCGGCGCTGAAGCCGGGATTGGGCTGGTAGCGGTGGGAAGCCGCATCGAAGCCGACGCTGGTCCAGTCGGTGGGCGTGGCCTTGATCGGCGGGTTGGTGGCGCACTTCACGTCGACGCCGACCGGCGCGGGCGGAGCGCGGCCAGCAGGCGCAGCGGCGCGGGCGACCTGCGGCGCGGCAGCGCCGGTGAGATAGGCGGCGACGGCCTGCTTGTCCTCATCGGAGAGGCCGGCGGCCATGGGCTTCATCACGCCGTTGGTCAGCGCATCGACGATCTGGGCGGGCGGGTAGGTGGCGAGCGTCGCCTTGGACGGCGCACGGTCGACGTTGGGATCGTGGCAGGCCTTGCAGTGGGCGTTGAATACGCTCTGGCCGTTTCCAGGGCCCCCGGCGGAAGGTTGGGCCTGGACCGCGAACGGGGTGGCGAAAGCGAAGGTTAGGGCCGCCAGCGCGGCCAGCATCGACGTCAACCTCATGTTTCCCCCGAACGTCTCTTATCGTTTTCGCCAGACTGTCCGCCCGATCTTGCTGTCAGATTGCAGGCACGACGCCTCGGGCTCAAGGCTTGTGGATTTCACCGCAGGAAGATGGTCCCGGGCGCGGCGGGAGCCGCCACCCCGGGCCCGGGGGAATGGGGTGGGCGCGTTGGGCAAGCAGTGCGCGATCACCGCCCGGGCTTGACCCCAAGCGCTCGGCGCCTGCCGCGCAGGTGCAATCGCCAGGGCCCTTGGGCGGGAGGGCAATTTCATCAACTGCCTATGAGCGTGTCATTCCCTTTGTAGGGGAAATTGTTTGACCTCTGGCTCGACCCCGGTATGCCGAGGATCAAGTAATTGGGGATAAGCATGAAATTCGTAACCTCCGCCGTCCTCGGCGCATCGATAGCTGCGGCCCTGGCGTTGTCGGCTCCGGCCTCCGCAGCGGTGATCTACGACGCCGTAAAGGATTTCCACGGGGGCGTCTCGACCGGAACCTGGAGCTACGGAACGGGCACGGGCGGGGTCTCCTTCACGGCGATGACCGCCTTCAGCACCAACTGCGAAGGCGCGGCGGGGATCTCCTGCTGGCAGACGCCGACACCGGTGGATCGCGTGCCGCTGGTGGCCAAGAACACGACGCTCTCGACCCAGTTCATCTACAACACTGTGGTGCAGCCGACCGACGTGCTGAACGTCCACCCGGGCCCGGTTTCGGACGCCATCGTGCGGTTCACCGCCCCGACCTCCGGCCTGTATTCGCTCAGCGGCTTCTTCGAGACCCTGGACACCAATCCGAACGGTGTGGCGCTCAGCCTATTCCTCAATAATTCCTCGCTGGGCACACTGCCGTTCCTCGGCTCGCCCGCCGTGGCGCCGAGCACCCCTGGCGGCACAATCGGGATCAACCTTGGACTGAACCTGCTGGCCGGCGACCGACTAGACTTCGTCGTGAACAATAACGGCAGCTATTACAACGACTCCACAGGCCTGTCGGCCACCTTCTCGACGGGGGGCGTGCCCGAGCCGGCGACCTGGGCGCTGATGATCGGCGGATTCGGCCTGGTCGGGGCGGCGCTGCGCCGCCGCCGGGCGACGGCCGCCGTCTAGGGTTACCGCTGAGCGAACCGGCCGCGGCAACCCTCGCGGCGGCGCCACTCACGCCGCGCGCAGCACCTTAGGCGACGACCCTGTTCCTCCGGTTTTGATTGATTCAATAAAACCGGACAGGGCCTAGGGTGGCGCACGCCAACGCTTGAGGGAATCGCCGTGCTGAACCGTCGCCATCTGCTCGCCACCGCCGCCGCCGCGGCCGCCGCCGGACCAGCGCTCGCGCACGGCGCATCGGGCGAGGGGGCGAGGCTGACGAAGCTCCTGGACGCATTCTGGGCGGAGGACCTGCAGAGCAATCCCGATCGGGCCAGCGAGCTTGGGCTCGACGTGGGCGCCAACGCCGGGTTGAAGCGGCGGCTGCGCGATGTGACGGCCAAGGGGATCGAGGCCGACCGCAGGGCTGTCGCCAAGCGCGGCAAAGCGTTGACGGGCATCGACCGCAAGGCGCTCACCGGCATGGATGCGGTGAACTACGACACCGTGGCCTATGTGACCGAATCCAGCCGCCAGGTGCTGGCGCTGGATATCGGCGGGACCGATGGGTTCTCGCCCTCCTGCTATGTGATCAGCCCGATCACCGGGCAGTATGAGGTGGTCCCCGATTTCCTGGAGAATAAGCACAAGGTCGAGGACGCCGAGACCGCCGACGCCTATCTGGCCCGGCTCGAAGCCTTCGCGGGAAATCTCGACGCCAACACAGCGCGGTTCGGCCATGATGTGGCGCAGGGCGTCGTCCCGCCGGACTTCATCCTCGACATCACGCTCACCCAGATGGGCCAGCTTCGCCTGCCGGCCGCCCAGTCGCGGCTGGTGAATTCGCTAGCCGAGCGGGCGAAGGCCAAGGGTCTGGCGGAGCGATATGGGGCCGACGCCACACGGATCTATGAGGGCA
>JBBQTP010000109.1:0-13546 GCA_038213205.1 Caulobacterales bacterium | reverse complement strand
CACGCTGTCAGACGCCGACCTCGCCGGCCTGTTCGACAACGCTTACCACTTCAAGAACGTGGATCGCATCTTCGCGCGGGTGTTCGGAGACGAGGCCGAGGCGGCCAAGGCCGCGGCGCAGTCGTCGTCTGGCTCCCGGCTTTCGCCGGGATGATTCGCTAAGCGGTCACTTCCCGCCGCGGACGTTTTCGCGGGCCTGGGCCAGCAGCTCAGCCATCTTCATGCGCACTTCGCCCTCGGTGATCTGAACGCCGGAGCCCTTGAGGTCTTCGAAGACCTTGCGCAGCACGTCCTCTTCGCCCGGCTGATCGACGTCCGACTTGACGATGACCTTGGCGTACTCGGCCACGTGCTTGGGGGCCAGGCCCATCAGGCCAGCCGCCCACTCGCCCAGCGCGCGGTTGCGCTTGGCCGTGGCGTTGAACTCCTGCTCCTGGTCGAGCGCGAACCGCTTCTCGAAGCCCTGTTCCCGCTCGTCAAACGTCGTCATGTGGTCCCCAGGAAGCGTCACGAAAAGCCGTACGAACGGCCGTTCCCATATCCCGCCCGGTCCCCGGTCGCAATCGAAAGCCGGTTACGCCAACGCGGTTTGCGCCACACCGCCGCATCCGCTAATTTTGTCTGGCCTCATATGGAGCGAGATGCCGAGTCGGAGCCGCGCGCGAATGCCCGCCGCGCGGATTTTCTTCGTCCCCGACCGGCAAAGCCCTCGCCGACGGAGAAGGCGTGACGATGACCCGCCGCAAGAAGATCTACGAGGGCAAGGCCAAGATTCTCTACGAGGGTCCCGAGCCTGGCACTCTGATTCAGTATTTTAAAGACGACACCACTGCGTTTGATGCAACCAAGAAGGCGGTTCTAGAAGGCAAGGGCGTCATCAACAATAGAATCAGCGAGCACATCATGACTCGCCTCGGTTCTATTGGCGTCCAGAACCACTTCATCCGCCGCCTGAACCTGCGTGAGCAACTTATTCGCGAAGTGGAGATCATTCCGCTTGAAGTGGTCTGCCGCAACGTGGCCGCCGGCTCATTATCCACCCGGCTCGGCCTCCCCGAGGGCCAGGCCCTGCCCCGCTCGATCATCGAGTTCTACCTGAAGGACGACAAGCTGCACGACCCGATGGTCGCCGAGGAGCACATCACCGCCTTCAACTGGGCCTCGACCCAGGAGATCGACGACATGATGGCGCTCACGCTTCGGGTGAACGACTTCCTCACCGGCATGTTCGGCGCGGTCGGCATCACCCTGATCGACTTCAAGGTCGAATACGGCCGCATCTACGAAAACGACTTCGCCCGAGTGATCCTCGCCGACGAGATCAGCCCCGATTCCTGCCGGCTGTGGGACACGGCCACCAACGAGAAGCTCGACAAGGACCGCTTCCGCCGCGACCTCGGCAACGTCATCGAGAGCTATACCGAAGTGGCGCGCCGTCTCGGGATCATGAAAGAGATGCCCACCGTCATCCAGGGAGGCCTCCACTAGTGCGGGCTACCGTCCATGTGTTTCTCAAGCCCGGCGTCCTCGACGTGCAGGGCAAGGCTGTCGAGCAGGCCCTGCATGGCCTGGGCTGGCCTGACGTGGCCCACGTCCGGGTCGGCCGCACTATCGAGTTCGACCTGGCCGCCACCGATCCCGCCGTGGCGGAGACGCAGGTCAAGGCCATGTGCGACAAGCTGCTCGCCAACCCGGTGATCGAGAGTTACCGCGTGGAGGTGGCGTGAGGCGGGCGCCCGCCCTCACCCTCCTTCTCCTCACGCTCTCAGCCTGCGCGCAGAAATCCGAAACCGCCGCCCCCGCCGCGATGGCCCTCGACTGCCAGATGGAGGTCGCCGCCCAGAGCGCCAGGATCATCGCCCAGCCGAACCTGACGCCGGCCCAGCACGCCCCCGGCGAGCCCTACAACTTCTATTCCACCAACGACGGCCACGCCTCCTACCTGATCACCGAGCCCGGCGCGCCCGGCCATCCGGCGATCATGATGCAGACCGCCGGTGGCGGCGCAGGCGTCAAGACCACCGGCTGCGCCTACGGCAACAAGCGCGGCTACCAGCAGCTCGCCAACTACCTGGACTCGCTCAAGACCTGGACGCGGCGATGAGCGGCTTCCACCTGGCCCAGTTCAACATCGCCCGCCTCGCCGCCCCCATCGCGGCGCCGCAGAGCGCCGAGTTCCGCGAGGCCCTGGACCGCATCAACGCCATCGCCGAGGCCGCACCGGGCTTCGTCTGGCGCGCCACCGGGACCGGCTTCGACTCCGAAAGCCCGGCCGACGACATCGACCCGATGGTGCTCGCCAACCTCTCGGTCTGGGAGAGCGCCGAGACCCTGGCCGCCTTCGCCTACCGCACCGCCCACAGCCACTTCGTCCGGCATCGCGAACGCTGGTTCGAGCCCAACGCCGCCCCATATCAGGCCATGTGGTGGATCCCCGCCGGAACCCTTCCCGACCGCGCCGAGGCCTTCGCGCGGCTCGACGCGCTCCGGGCGAACGGGCCCTCGCCGCAAGCCTTCGACTTCGCAACGCGCGTTGCCGCGCCGAGCGCCCCGTCTCCTGCTAAACGCCAGTCCGCCCCCTTGGAGGACACCAGATGAGCCAGTTCCACCTCGCCCAGGTCAACATCGGCCGCCTGCGCGCGCCGGTCGACGACCCGATGATCGCCGACTTCGTGGCCAACCTGGAGCGCATCAACGCGCTGGCCGACGGCTCCCCCGGCTTCGTGTGGCGGCTGACCGGCGACGGCGACGACGCCACCGACATCAAGCCGGACGCCGGCGATCCGATGATGGCGCTGAACATGTCGGTCTGGACCGACCCGCAATCGCTGGGCGCCTTCGTCTACCGCTCCGACCACATCGGCGTCATGCGCCGCCGCGCCGAGTGGTTCGAGAAGCTGGAGATCTACATGGCGCTGTGGTGGGTCCCGGTCGCCCACCGGCCGACCGTCGCCGAGGGCTATGGCAAGGCGCAGACGCTGCGCCGGCTCGGGCCCACCGCCGAGGCCTTCACCTTCCGCGAAATCTTCCCCGCCCCCGACGCCAACCAAGCCCCGCCGCCCGTCCTGGACGAGTGCGCCTAAGAGGATCCTATGAAAGCCCACCGACTATGAAGGCAGCCGTAATTGTCTTCCCCGGCTCCAATTGCGATCGCGACTGCAAGGTCGCCATCGAGCGCTCCACCGGCGCCCAGGTCGAGATGGTCTGGCACGCCGATACCGAGCTGCCGAACGGCCTCGACCTGATCGTCCTGCCGGGCGGCTTCTCCTACGGCGACTACCTGCGCTGCGGGGCGATGGCGGCGCTGTCGCCGATCATGGGCGAGGTAAAGGTGGCCGCCGGGCGCGGGGTCGCCACCGTCGGCATCTGCAACGGCTTCCAGGTGCTCTGCGAAGCCCAGATGCTGCCCGGCGCCCTGCTCCGCAACGAGGCGCTGAAGTACGTCTGCAAGACCGTCGAGCTGGAGGTCACCAACGCCCAGACCCGCTTCACCGCGGGCTATGCCGGGCGCCGCCAGGTGGCCATGACCGTGGGCAACGGCGAGGGCAACTTCTTCGCCGACGCCGAGACCCTGCAGCGCCTGGAGGGCGAAGGCCAGGTGGTATTCCGCTACCTGGAAAACCCCAATGGCTCGACCGCCGCGATCGCCGGCATCGTCAACGAGGCGGGCAATGTGCTCGGCCTCATGCCACACCCCGACCGCGCCTTCGAGACCGAGCTCGGCTCCGCCGACGGCGCGATCCTCTTCCAGAGCGCGCTCGCCAGCGCCTGACCGATCGTCCGGAGCTGCTGGCCGGGAGTCCGCTGCGCCTCCAGGCGCGCCCGCGGTCCCTTGACCCCACGGCACTTCGCCTTTTGATGCAGGCTCGACGCCGTATCAGGAGGTCACCATGTCCGCCCAGGACATCGCCGCGGCGCTGAAGCGCGTCGAAGCCGCGTTGGAAATGCGCCCCGCCATGGGACTGCAGGACGACGCCCCGGCCACCTCGCGCTGGGACGGCGGCCTGCGGTTTGTCGCCAGCCACGCCAACGGCTTCGCCACCCCCAGCGACATGCCGACCCAACTGGGCGGCGGCGGAGAGGCGGTCTCGCCCGGGTGGTACTTCCGCGCGGGCCTTGCCTCCTGTACCGCCTCGGTGATCGCCATGACCGCGGCCGCCGAGGGCATCGAGCTCACCGCCCTGGAGCTGCGCGCCTCAAGCCGTTCGGACACCCGCGGCGCGCTCGGCATGTGCGAAGCCGACGGCGGGGCCATTTCGGCCGGACCGTGCGACGTTCAGTTCCACGTGCGGATCGCCGCGCGCAACGCCTCGGCCGATCGCCTGCGCGCCATAGTGGAGACCGGCTGCGCGCGCTCCCCGGCGGTCTGCGCCCTAGCCGCGCCGCCTGCGCTGCACGTCGACATCGAAGCGGCCGTTGAAGCGTCCGGCGCCTGATGGACGCCTTCTCCGAAACCCTGCGCGTGGTCCGCATGGTCGGCGCGATCTTCGTCAACGCCAAGTTCACCGCGCCCTGGGCCTACGAGTCGGTGAGCGCCGAGACGGCCGCCCCGCTGCTCGAGCCGGGCGCCGAGCGCGTGGTGATCTTCCACATGATCACCGAAGGCGAGTGCTTCCTCGAACGCCTCGGCGAGTCGCCCCTACGGCTCGGCGCCGGCGATGTGGTGGTCTTCCCCAAGGGCGACGCCCATCGCATGTGCTCCGCCCCCGGCGTGCCGGCCGGCCGGGGCAACCGCATCGACGTGATCCTGGCGCGCCGGCCACGGCAGCTGATCTACGGCGGCGGCGGCGTGGCGACACGCCTGGTCTGCGGCTACCTGGCCTGCGACGCGCGCCTGGCGGAGCTCTTGTTCAATGGCCTGCCCTCTGTCCTCAAGGTCAATGTGCGCGGCTCCAACGCCGGCATCTGGCTGGAGAGCTCGGTCCGCTACGCCCTGGCCGAGGCGCGCTCACCCCGCCCCGGCGGCGCCGGCGTGCTGGCCAAGCTGGCCGAGGTGCTCTTCATCGAGGTGCTGCGCCTCTACATGAGCGAACAGACCGATGGCCGCACCGGTTGGCTGGCCGGGGTCAACGATCGGGTGGTCGGCGCGGCTCTGCAGGCCATGCACAGCCGCCCGGCCCACGCCTGGACCCTGGATGACCTGGCCCGTGAGGCCGGCGCTTCGCGCTCGGTTCTGGCCGAGCGGTTCCAGACCATGGTCGGCTCATCGCCGATCCAATACCTGACCCAGTGGCGGATGCTGCTGGCCTCCAACCTGCTCTGCCGCAGCAATGCGCCGCTGGCGCGGATCGCCGAGGAGGTGGGCTACCAGACCGACACCGCCTTCAGCCGCGCCTTCCGCCGCGAATTCGGCGCCCCGCCCGCCGCCTGGCGCCGCGACCAGCTGGCCCGCGAGAGCATTCACTGACCGGCGCAGCTCAGTCTTTCGGCGCGATCGCCGTGACCACCAGATATTCCGCCGGAATCTGAAATCCCCGCCCGTGCCGCCAGGGCGCGATGGCCTGGAGATATTTCCCGCGCACTCGGGCCCGCGCCGCCTCATCGAAATGCGCCCAGGGCAGCGCCAGCGGCCCGCCCAGGAATATCGCCTCGCAGGCCTCGGTGTCGTCCTCGTGGTTCAAGGTGGCGGCCAGCCGGCGCTGCTCGACCTCGACAAACCCCGCGCCCTCGCAGGCCCGCGCCAGGGCCTCGCCCTGGCCGTGCTGGAAGAACAGCGGGCAGACATCGCTGGCCACCTCGGCGTCGATGATCGCGAACGCCGCGGCCCAGCCGCAATGCGCCCGCGCGCCCCACACCGCCGCCGCCATCCGCCCGCCGGGCTGCAGCACGCGCCGCATTTCGCGCAGGCCCGCGACCGGATCGGCCAGGTACATCAGGCCGAATGCGCACAGGGCGGCATCGAACGCCACCGCCGGCAGGTCGAGCAGCTCGGCGTCCATCCGCTCGAACGCGACATTGGCCAGGCGTCGCGCCTGGGCCCGCTGCGTGCAGGCTTCCACCATGCCGCCCGAGATATCGACGCCCAGCACCGAGCCGCCGGTCCCCACCGCCTGTGCCGCGGCGAACGAGATCAGGCCCGTGCCACAGGCCACGTCGAGCACGTTCTGCCCCGGCTGCAAGCCCGCCAGGTCGAGCATCAACCTCTGGGCCGCGCCCAACTGCTCAGCCCACAGACCCTCATAGCGCGGCGCGGCGCGGTCCCAGCCATAGCGTTGGAGCCGTCGTTGAAGGTTGGGGTCCATCGGAGCCTACGCCAACTGCGGGCCGACCCGCCGCCGACCCCGGTCCGGCCAATAGAGCCGCTCCGGCCAAGCTTCGTCCTTTCCCCGCGTCGCCAATGCCTGCCCCATCGTCCGTCCTGGGCGGCAGGCCGAGGGCCTGCCCTACTCGTCGAACCCCACGAACACCGCCGCCTCGTCCACCGGCTTGCGACGCGACACCACTGCGTTGGCCGGGAAGGCCTCGTCCGGATAGCCCATGGCGATGCAGATCATGATCACCTGGTCCTCAGCGATCCCGGCGTGCTCGCGCACCACCGGCGACTGCATGATCCCCTGGCTGTTGATCACGCAGCCCAGGCCCCGCGACCAGGCCGCGTTGACCAGGGCGTTGGCCACCGCGCCACAGTCGAACGGCGCGATGTCGCCTCCATGGATCGAGCGGTCATAGGTCACCACCACCGCCACCGGCGCGTCGAACTGGCGGAACCCGCGCAGCACCCAGTCCTGGCGCGCGGCCTTGTCCTCGCGTTCGATGCCCATGGCCCCGAACAGCTGCTTGGCGATCTCGATCTGCCGCTCGCGGTGCGGGCCGGCGTATTCCCCATGGCTGCGGAACTCGCGGCTCGACGGCACTCCCGCCAGGTTGCGCTCGGTGTTGCCGGCCCGGATGCGGTCCAGCACCTCGCCGGTCAGCACGTAGAAGTTCCACGGCTGGGTGTTCAGCGACGAGGGCGCGCGCATCGCCATCTCGATCACCTCTCGGATCACCGCCTTGGGCACCGGCTCGGGCCTGTAGCCGCGGATGCTGCGCCGCCCCATGACCACATCGTCGAACGTCATCGCAGAACTCATCGGCGCGGTCCCTCAGGGCCATCGGCGGCCCCTTAGGCTCGGTACAGCAAACCCAGGCGCCCGGTAAACGCCGGGGTCGCGGGCCTGCGGCGAAAGGAGAGGTTTTCATAACCTCGGCGGCGCGTAATAGTCGGGGCGCTGGTGGACGTGACGGGCGCCGGCGAGACGTTGAACTGCGCCCGAGACACCTTGCGATGCCTGAAGTCGATCTTTCCACCTTGGCCGTCCCGGAGCTGCGCCGCCTGCTCGACGCTGCGCGCGGACGCGGCCAGGCGACGCTCTCCTACCAGATCCTCCAGGAGATGGCGGCGCGCCGCGAGGGCCGCGGCGCCCGCGCCCGCCTCCCCGGCCGCAAGCGCGCCGAGCCGCGGGTGATCGCGCTCAACCTCGGCGACGATCCGCTCGAGACCTGGGAAGACCCGCTCGAGCCCGCCGAGCCCGTCGCCTCCGAGGCTGGGCCAGAGCCCGAGGCCGAGCCTGAACCCGAACCCGAACCCGCCGAGGCCCTCTACCTGGAGCGCGACCCGCCGCCGCCCGCCGCGCCGCCGCGCCGCACGCGCTGGATCGCCCTGGGCCTGATCGTCGGCGTCGCCGTGGGGGTGCCGCTCGGTCTCGGCATGGGCCGCATCATCCCCGAACCCGTCTCACCGCTGATGGTCCCGACGGAGAACGCAGTCAGCGTCGCCGCACCCGCCGCCGCACCCGCAGCTGTCGTTCCCCCTGCCTCGCCGCCGCCCGCCGCGCCGATCCCTGGGGACCCCGAGATCGCCGCGGAAACCCCACCCGCCAACGCCGCCGGTCCGCCGGCCAACGCCGCCACCTCGGCCCCGGCGGAAGTCGCCGCAGCCACGCCTGCGCCGGCCGCCCCGATCGAGGAAGCGAAGGAAGACGCCCCGCCCCCGCCCGCCGCCAAGGGCTGCGTCGGCGCGCCTGCCCCCGCCGACCGGGCGATCTGCGCCGACCCCAACCTGCAGCGCCTGCAGCGTGAACTGCGCGACGCCTACGCTCAGGCGCTGGCCGCCCACGAAGACCGCACCCTGCTGCGCCAGCACCAGCTCGCCTGGCGCGCCGACCGCGACGGCGTCTCCGACCCCGACCGCCTGGCCCAACTCTACGAGCGGCGCATCCGCAAACTCAACGCCGCCACCGCCGACGCCAAGCATCAGAGGTAACTTCAATCCTCTGATTTAATTTATATTCGTCATTCCCGGGCTTGTCCAGGGAACCCACGATCTCCGTGGTGCAGGCATGCTTGGACCCAGGCCGAAGCTCCCCTTCCCAAGGCCGCGCCATCGGCTAGGCTCGATAGATGAAAGTGACATCGAATCTCGCGCTGGCCCTGGCGGCGGCCCTGACCCTGTTCGCCACACGGGCGCTCGCCCAGACCCCGCCCACCGCGCCCGACACCCCCGCCGCCGGCTTCGATTTCCCGGCGGCCAGCAACGACGGGGTCAAGCGCACGGTGATGATCCCCATGCGCGATGGGGTGAAGCTCTACACCGTCATTGTCCTGCCCAAGGGCGCCCGTGACGCGCCGATCCTGCTGAGCCGCACGCCTTACAACGCCAAGGCGCGCGCCCAGCGCTACGCCTCGCCGCACATCGACGCCCTCTTGTCCCAGATGGACGAACCTTTCGTCCGCGACGGCTACATCCGCGTCTACCAGGACATCCGCGGCAAGCACGGCTCGGAGGGTGACTACATCACCACGCGCCCGCTGATCGGCCCGCTCAACAACACCACGACCGACCACACCACCGACACCTGGGACACCATCGACTGGCTGGTGAAGAACATCCCCGAGACCAACGGCCGGGTGGGCATGATCGGCTCATCCTATGACGGCTTCACCACGTTGATGGGCCTGATCAACCCGCACCCTGCGCTGAAGGCCGCCGTGCCGCAGAGCCCGATGGTCGACGGCTGGATGGGCGACGACTACTTCCACTACGGCGCCTTCCGCCAGACCAACTTCGACTACATGACCGGCCAGATGAGCGCCCGCGGCGAGGGCAAGGATATCCCCCGCGAAGGCCTCGATGACTATTCGAACTTCCTGAAACTGGGTTCGGCCGGGGACTTCGGCCGCCACTATGGCCTCGACCAGATCCCCTACTACCGCAAGGTCACCGAGCACCCGGCCTATGACGAGTTCTGGAGCCTGCAGGCGCTGGACAAGACCCTGGCCGGCCAGCCGCTGAAGGTCCCCACCATGTGGGTCGGCGCGCTGTGGGACCAGGAGGACATGTGGGGCGCCATCCACTCGTATCTCGCGACCGAGCCGAAGGACGCCGCCAACGACATGAACTACCTGGTGATCGGCCCCTGGCGGCACTCCGGGGTCAACTACGAGCAGCGCAACCAGAACGCCGTGAAACTGCCCGGCGACACCGCCACCGAGTTCCGCACCCAGGTGCTGAAGCCCTTCCTCGACGCCCACCTGAAGACCAACGGCCCCAGGGCCGACACCCCGCCGGTGTTCATCTTCCAGACCGGCACGATGCAGTGGCAGCGCCTTCAGAAGTGGCCGGTCGGCTGCGAGACCACCTGCGCCGTCGGCATGAAGCCCCTCTACCTGGAGCCCGGCTCGGGCCTCGGCTTCGCGGCCCCGCCCAGCACGGGCCCGGCCTTCGACGAATACGTGTCCGATCCCGCCAAGCCCGTGCCCTACCGCCCGCGCCCAGTGCGCCACGACGACACCGACGGCTGGCGCTACTGGCTGACCGTCGACCAGCGCTTCGTCGATAGCCGCCCCGACATCCTGACCTACGCCACCGACGTCCTCACCGGCCCGGTGCAGATCTCCGGCGCCCCCATCGTCAACCTGTTCGCCTCGACCAGCGGCACGGATAGCGACTGGGTCGTGAAGATCATCGACGTCTATCCGGACACCGTGCCCAGCCAGACCGAGCTCGGCGGCTACGAGTTCCCGATCGCCATGGACATCTTCCGCGGCCGCTACCGCGAGAGCTTCTCCGACCCCAGGCCGATCCCGGCCGGCAAGGTCGAGAAGTACCGCTTCGTCATGCCGCCCGTGAACCACGTCTTCGCGCCCGGCCACCGGATCATGGTGCAGATCCAGTCCAGCTGGTTCCCGCTCTACGACCGCAACCCGCAGACCTTCGTCCCCAACATCTTCTTCGCCAAACCCGCCGACTACGTGAAAGCCACCCAGCGCGTCTTCCACTCAGGCGCCACGGCGACGAACATCGAACTGCCTGTGGTGGCGGCGCGCTGACCGCCTTCAAGCGACTGAATCTCCATGGCCCGGCTTGTCCGGGCCACCCATGATCTCCGACTCCGACGGTTCGCACGGCGCCACCGAGACCCTTCACGAGACATCAGGTGTTGATAGGTCGCCCGGACAAGCCGGGCGATGACGATCGAAAATGGAAGCCGGACCTTCCGCGTGGTCATGCTTGTGAGTGCGTTCTTAGGGACTAATCTCCGCGCCGAACGACGAACGGGAGATATCGCCATGGCCGACTTCGGATCTGACGTGGAGCTGGAAGACTTCCGCGCCGAGGCCGCGGCCTGGCTGAAGGCCAACTTCCCGCCCGCCCTGGCCGGCAAGGCCGCCATGTCCACCGACCGCGCCGGCTCCGGCGACATCGCCAAATGGCGCAAGGCGATTGGCGCGAAGGGCTGGGCCACGCCCACCTGGCCGGCCGAATACGGCGGCGGCGGGCTCTCCTCGGCCCAGGCCCGCGTGCTTGGCCAGGAGATGGGCAAGATCGGCGCCTTCAACCCGCTGATGTTCGGCATGGGCGTCACCATGATCGGCCCGACGATCATGGACTACGGCACCGAGGCGCAGAAGAAGACCCACCTGCCGCCGATCATCCGCGGCGAGGTGCAGTGGTGCGTCGGCTACTCCGAGCCGGGCGCCGGCTCAGACCTCGCCTCCCTGCAGACCAAGGCCGTCGACGCCGGCGACCACTGGGTGATCAACGGCCAGAAGACCTGGACCAGCGGCGCGCAATACTCTGACTGGTGCGGCTGCCTGGTGCGCACCGATCCCGCTGCCAAGAAGCACGACGGCATCTCCTTCATGCTGATCGACATGCACCAGAAGGAGATCGACACCCGCCCCATCGCCCTGATCGCCGGCGCCTCGCCCTTCTGCGAGACCTTCTTCACCGACGCCAAGGCCCCCAAGGACGCCCTGCTCGGTCAGCTGAACGTCGGGTGGACCGTCGGAAAACGCCTGCTGCAGCACGAGCGCGCCAGCCAGACCGGCGCTTCGATGGGCGGCCGCACCGTCTCCCTCGACCAGATCGCCAAGAAGTACGTCGACCTCGACGCCGACGGCCGGATCGCCGACCTTGACCTGCGCTCGCGCCTCACGCGGCACCTGATGGACGCCAAAGTCCACGGCCTGACGCTGGCCCGCGCCATGGCCGAGGCCAAGGGCAACGCCGAGCCCGGCAACGCCGCCTCGGTGCTGAAGAACTCCGCCACCAACGTCGCCCAGACCCGCGCCGAGCTGACCCTGGAAATCTTCGGCCACCAGGGCCTGGGCTGGGAGGGCGCGGAATTCAGCCGCGAGGAGCTTGAGACCGTCCGCGGCTGGCTGGGCGGCAAGGCGATGTCGATCTACGGCGGCTCCTCCGAGATCCAGAACAACATCATCTCCAAGCGCATCCTCGGCCTGCCGGACAACACCCAGTCGAGCTGAACCGGACGCCCAGACGCAAAAAAGGCAGCCCTCTCGGACTGCCTTCGCCGCTTCCAGATAGCCGCGCTGGACCGAAATCCAGGGAAGCGCCGCGGGGCCCCTCGCCCCGGCGACCGATCAAGCCGACCGCCGTTAGCCCATCTGTTCGCGCGATATTTCCCCCCTGACAAGCGCCCTCGCGTCGCAGGTGAGCGGTTCGCCCCGCCCTGTGGCCGCCACACAACGCCGCGAAATGGCCCTAATCACGGCCTCTCGCGGCCACATGCGCATGGTTAATGGTGATTGTCGGCTGATCGGCGATCCGGTCGGATCCTGAACAGCCCCCCCAGCCCCCCTGATCGGGCGTCTGATCGGCCGACGACTTTCTCCTTCATTTTACCATCGGGAAATACCTCGCCGCACGCGCGCGGGGAGAAATTCTCCTGCTCGGTGAACTCGCTAGGCACGCTTCCTGCAGGCCGCTAGCGAGACAGACGCTTCTGTCCCGTTTGGAGTTTTTCCCTGTGACCATGCTTATTCGCGGCGCGCTCGCCGCCGTTGCGGCCGCCGCCCTGGCAGGATCCGCCCATGCCGCCACCTTCGCCGTCGATGTATGGACCGGCGTCCCCGGCGGCGTGACGTCCAGCACCTACGCCGACGAGACCAACAAGCCGACCGCCGTCGCGTCCGCCAAGTTCACCTGGACCGGCCCGATCAACTGGCTGGTGACCGGCCCACAGAATCAGACCCCCTCGGGCAACTACATGGGCGACTTCCTGGGCAGCTCCGCACCGATAAGCGGGTTCTCCTCGTCGACCTACGCCGACCTCAACGCCTTCCTGAATTCCAGCCTGAGCGTGGCCGGCGACGCCTACGCCACCTTCTTCCGGATCACCACGACCTACACCTCGGCGACTCCCTTCAACGGCTCGATCCACCACGACGACGGCGCTTCGATCTATGTCGACGGCGTTCCGATCTACTACCACCCCAGCGAGACGTCGGAGATTTCGGCGCCCTACACCCTGGCGGCGGGACACCACAGCGTCGTGCTCGACTACGTCGAGGGCAACGGCTCCCCCTCGGTCCTGACCTTCGACGCGCCCGGCGTGCCGGAGCCGGCGACCTGGGGCCTGATGCTGATGGGCTTCGGCGGCGCCGGCGCCATGCTCCGCGCGCGTCGTCGCGCTGCGGCGACTGCCTAATTGGACTGCGGCGTGCGGCTTCCGCCGCACGCCGATCCTCTCTCTCCGCTTGAGACTATCGCGCCCACGCGCGAGTCCGGCTAGAAGCCGGCCATGAGTGCGCAGCCCGCCAAGACCATGGCCGAAACGGCCGCCGAGTACGGCCTCAGCGCCGGCGAATACGACACCATCGTACAGCGCCTCAACCGCGAGCCCCTGCCCGTCGAGCTCGGCGTCTTCTCGGTCATGTGGTCCGAGCACTGCTCCTACAAGTCGAGCAAAATCCACCTGAGCAAATTCCCCACCACCGGCCCGCGCGTCATCTGCGGCCCGGGCGAGAACGCCGGCGTAATCGACATCGGTGACGGGCAAGCCTGCATCTTCAAGATGGAGAGCCACAACCACCCCTCCTACATCGAGCCCTACCAGGGGGCGGCGACCGGCGTCGGCGGCATCATGCGCGACGTCTTCACCATGGGCGCGCGCCCCATCGCGCTGCTCAATGCGCTGCGCTTCGGCGACCCCAGCCATCCCAAGACCAAGCGCCTGGTGGCCGGCGTGGTCAGCGGCATCGGCGGCTACGGCAACTGCGTGGGCGTGCCCACCGTGGCCGGGGAGACCAATTTCCATAA
>JBBQTP010000108.1:0-13621 GCA_038213205.1 Caulobacterales bacterium | reverse complement strand
TGGAGGAGAGCGGCTACACCGACGCGCTCCGCCTCGACAAAGGCCCGACCTCCCAGACCCGGCTGGAGAACCTCAAGGAGCTCGTCCAATCGATGGGCAACTTCGAGACGCTGGAGGCCTATCTCGAGCACGTGTCCCTGGTCATGGACCTCGACCGCGGGCCGGCAGCCGACGCGGTGCAGATCATGACCCTGCATTCCGCCAAAGGGCTGGAGTTCCCCCTGGTCTTCCTCCCCGGCTGGGAGGAAGGCGTCTTTCCGTCCCAGCGCAGCATGGATGAGAAGGGCGAGAAGGGGCTCGAGGAGGAGCGCCGCCTGGCCTACGTCGGCATCACCGGGGCCCGCGAGGAGGCCCGGGTCTCCTTCGCCGCCAATCGGCAAGTCTACGGCCGTTGGACAAGCCAGCTGCCGAGCCGGTTCGTCGATGAGCTGCCCCTGGCCAACGTCGAGGCGTCTTCTGAAACGGGGTACTACGGCGGCGGGCCCGGCATGCAGCAGCACGGCAGCCGCTGGGACGAGAGTCCGAGCTTCGGCGCCGGCTACTCCAGCCCCGGCTGGCGGCGCGCCCAGGAAGCCGGCTACCGCGGCAGCCACCCGGGCCGCCAGGCCGCGATCGAGGGCGAGGGCCGGCTGGTCGCCACCTCCGCCGACACATCCAGCGAGTTCGCACGCGGCGACCGGGTGTTCCACATGAAGTTCGGCTACGGCGCGGTCACCGCTGTCGAAGGCAACAAGCTCTCCGTCGCCTTCGAGAAAGCCGGCGAGAAGAAGGTCATCGACAGCTTCGTGGAAAAAGCCTGAGGCCTAGGCCTTCTTCCGGCCGATCGCCCGGAAGGCCAGCGCGCCAAGGCCCGCGACCACGGCCACGCCGCCGGCGACCAGGGCCATGCCCCAGCCGGGACTGACCTCCAGGCGCTTGAGGATGGTCGGGGTATCGTCGGAAGTCGGCACGGTCTCCGCCGCCTTGGACTGAGCCGGCGCCGCGCCGGTGCGGCGGAACACGACGCCGGCCTTGCCCGGCTCGGCGTCCCACCCGGCGAAGGCCTTGGCCTGCGGCGTCGCCGCGTCGGACTTCCACCACGCCTTGCCGGTTTTCGCGATCTTGGGCAGCGGCGCGCCCAGCAGCTTTTCCAGCTCGGCGAAGCTCGCCTTCCACTCGCCGCCCTTGGCGGCCGCGAGGCGCTTGGTCAGTGGGTCGTACTTGCTCATCGGACGGGTCTCCCGCGACTCGAACGCTCAGCCACAAGCATTGGCGCCAGCTTGCCGCTGAACCAATAGCCGTGTCGCGCGCTGTTACCGGACGGACGCGTAGCCGACAGGTGTATTCAGTGAATTTCCCGAATTTCCCAGTGAGGCTTGAACTCTGCGGCGCGGTGGTCGCTGTCGCGGTGGGCGTGATGCTCGGCGGCGCCATGCACCCCAATCTCGCCGGCGACGATCGGCCCGCCGGCCCTCAGATCATCGCCGGCTCGGCGGCCGTGCGGTCGGCCGGCCCCTACGAAGGCGGCGCGACTCTGGCGAGCTACGGCGGCCGGACACCCGACTATGTGACTGGCACCGACGCCAAGAAGGCGCTGACCTGGACGCCCGAGCGCGCCGCCGCCTCGCCGCCGCAGTCGCGTGACGAGCAGGCGCAAGGCGCCCAGGACGACCTTCAGACCCTCAGCCGCGCCGCATATGACGCTGATCCGCAACCGAGCCGCGCCAATGACTATCCGTCGCTGGGTGGCTCGGCGGACGACCACGGCGCCCCGACGATCACCGGCTGATCCCCCTCGCCTTTCGTGCGGCCTGCCGCTAGACGCGGGCGATGACCGCCGACGCCGTTCAGACAGTCGCCCTCCAAACGATTGCGCGGGGCCCACGCGCCGTGGCCGAGGCCGCCGCGGCTGCCATCGACGCCGATCCCGCCACCGAAGCCCTGACCTATTCCATCCTGGAAGAGGACGAGGACCGCGACGTCTGGCGGATAGACGCCTTCCCGACCACCGGGGACGAACAGACCGCGCTGGTAGCCACGCTCAAGGATTTCCCCGAGCTGCGGGTCGTCACCGAGAAACTGGCCGACGCCGACTGGCTGGCCATGGCGCTCTCGGGCCTGCCGCCAGTGCGCGCGGGGCGGTTCTTCGTCTACGGCGCGCACGACAGGGGCCTGGCGCCGCCCAGCGCCGTTAACTTGCGGATCGAGGCGGGGGCAGCGTTTGGCACCGGCCATCACGGCACAACGGTGGGCTGCCTGGTAGCCTACGACACGCTTTTGAAACGGCGCGGGTTCGCCCGCGTGCTGGACGTCGGCTGCGGCACCGGCGTGCTGGCGATCGCCGCGGCGCGCACCGGATCGGCCGTGGCGCTGGGCACTGACATCGACGGACCTTCGGTGCGGATCGCCAACGAGAACGCCAAGCTGAACCGGGCCACCGCGCGGTTCGCCCACGCCGGCGGGCTGAACGACCGGCGCGTGCGGGCCAAGGCGCCCTACGATCTGGTGTTCGCCAACATCCTGTCGCCGCCGCTGGTAGCCCTGGCGCAGGACATCAAGGGCGCGCTGAAGCCCGGCGGCATAGCGATCCTGTCGGGCCTGCTGCGCACCCAGGAGCGGCGGATCGTGGCGGCCTACGTCTCGCGCGGCTTCAGGCTGGAGCGGCGCATCCACCGCGACGCCTGGGCGGCGCTGGTGCTGCGCCGCCGCTAGGCGGAACCTCGACCCAGACCCGGCGTTCCCTGCGCCGACCGGCCGAACACGGCGCGACGCAAAGGGAAGAAGTCCGATGTCCGAGAATGGCGACTACATCGAACGCACGGCTGAGGCTCCGACCCTCGTGCAGCGCGAAGAGGTGCGCGTGGTGCGGGCTTCCAGCAATACCGGCTGGTGGGTCGCGGCGCTCGTCGCGGTCGTCGCGATCGCCGTCGGCGTCTTCTTCTACAGCAGCAACCAGACCTCACAGGCCGATCTGCAGGCGGCCCGCGAGCAGGGCGCCGCGCAGGCGCAGACCGACAACGCGCTCTCGAACGCCCAGATGTCGGCAAGCCAGGCCGCTCAGTCGGCGCAATCCGCCGCGATGAGTACGGCGCAGGCCAACGACAGCGCCGCCCAGGCGGCGGCTGCGCGCAGCGCTCAGGCCGCCACCAACGCCGCACGCGATGCCGCGGCGACCGCGCCAGCCCCGCAGCCCTCGCCGCAATAGGGGGTCAGCCGACGAGCTTGGTCGCGCCGAGCTCGGCGCGCCAATGGGCGGCGCGGGACTTGGCGAGGTCACCGCGGCCGACCGGACCCATCTCCTCGTCATCGAAGACTTCCAGGATCTCGAAACTGACCGCGGCATCTCCGTGCGCGTTCCACGCGGCCTGGACCTCGCGGTTGATATAGCCGCCGTTCTTCAGACTGAACCTGAGCTTGGTCTCCTCGCTGTCGAGGGTGCGCGAGGCGCTGACCCAGGCCTGGCCGCTGGCGGCGCAGCGCACCGCAAACACCCCGCGCGTGGTCTTACGTTCCTTGAAGTCGCGCACGGCATCGCGGCGGGATTGCTTGTCCATGGGCGCCTCTTACGACGCAAAGGGCGCGGAGTCAATTTTACCCGGATATAAAGAGTTCGTGCGTGTCGCCCTTGGCGCGCGGCGGCCGGACGGATTACATCCTGATCCATGCGCCAGACCTTCGACGAAAGCACCGACCGCTCCTTCGGGCCCAAGCACGTGCCGCTGATCCGCAAGGCCATGGCCGAACAGGGTCTCGACGGGTTCGTCACCCCGCACGAGGACGAGCATCAGAACGAATACCTGCCCGCCGCCAACGACCGGCTGGCCTGGGCCACCGGCTTCACCGGATCGGCCGGCGCGGCGGTGATCCTCAAGGACAAGGCGGCGATCTTCGTCGACGGCCGCTACACCCTGCAGGTCCGCGATCAGGTGGACCAGGCCACCTTCGAGATCCGCGACCTGGTCGAGGGCGGCGTGCCCGCTTACCTGGAGACCGCCACGGCCAAGGGCCAGGTGATCGGCTACGACCCGCGCCTGCACAGCCCGGATGCGTTGGAGCGGCTGAAGACCGCCGTGGCAAAGGCCGGCTCGGTGCTCAAGCCGGTCAGTCCTAACCCGCTGGACACCGCCTGGGGCCAGGCCCGCCCCGCACAGCCGACCGCGCCGGTCGTGCTGCATCCGCTGCAGTACGCCGGCGAAGATTCCGCCTCGAAGCGTCACCGCCTCGGCGCGGCCCTGGCGGCGCACGGCGCGGACTCCGCGGTGATCACCGCGCCGGCCTCGATCGCGTGGCTGTTCAATGTGCGCGGCGGCGATGTGATCCGCTCGCCCCTGCCGATCGGCCAGGCGATCCTCAATTCCGACGGCTCGGCGCGGCTGTTCCTCGACCCGGCCAAGGTGACGGCGGACCTGCCGGCCTGGCTCGGCAACGAGGTGCGGCTGGAGACCCCCGACGACCTGCCGCAGGCGATCGCCGAGTTGAAGGGCAAGGCGGTGGTGGTCGATCCCGGCCTGTCGTCGTCCTGGTATTTCGAGGCGCTGGACACCGCCGGCGCGCGCGTCGGTCGGGCGGAAGACCCCTGTATGCTGCCCCGGGCCTGCAAGAACCCCATCGAGATCGAAGGGACCAAACGCGCCCACATCCGCGACGGGGTGGCGCTCTGCCGCTTCCTGCATTGGGTGGCGACCGAGGGGCAGATCAATCCGCCGGACGAGGTCGAGGCAGTCTCCAAGCTGGAGCGCTTCCGCGAAGAGACCGGTGCGCTGAAGGACCTCTCCTTCGACACCATCGCCGGCGCGGCCTCCAACGGCGCCATCGTCCACTACCGCCCGACCAAGCGGCTGAATAAGCGCACCGAGCAAGGCTCGCTACTGCTGGTGGATTCCGGGGCGCAGTATCTGGACGGCACCACCGACGTGACCCGCACCATGGCCATCGGCGAGCCGTCGGCGGAGATGTGCGAGCGCTTCACCCTTGTGCTGCAGGGCCATCTGGCGCTGACCCGGGTGAAGTTCCCGGCCGGCACCACGGGCTCGGCGCTGGATGCGCTGGCGCGCATGCCGCTGTGGGCCAAGGGGCTGGACTATGACCATGGCACCGGCCACGGCGTCGGCTCCTACCTGGGCGTCCACGAGGGGCCGCACCGGATCGCCAAGCAGCCGAACATGGTGGCGCTGCGGGCCGGGATGATCGTCTCCAACGAGCCCGGCTACTACAAGGAAGGCGCCTACGGCATCCGCATCGAGAATCTGCAGTTCGTGACCGAAGCCGCAGTGCCGGCCGGGGGCGAGCGGCCGATGCTGGGCTTCGAGGCCCTGACCCTGGCGCCCATCGACCGTCGACTGGTGGTCAAGGCGATGCTGACGCCCGAGGAACTCGCCCAGCTCGACACCTACCACGCCAGGGTGCTGGCGGTGATCGGCCCCAAGGCCCCGCCCGAGGTCCGCGCCTGGCTGGACGAGGTCTGCGCCCCGCTGTAGGCGCCCGGGGAGGAGCCCGAGAAGACCGCGGCCGGCCGCAGGGGTAGCGCCGGCCTCGCCCTAAAGGCGTCAGTCTTGCGCGACGCGCCGCCCCAGCCGACACTCGTCCGCCACCCCGACAATTGTCGGCGGCGGCCAGGAACCTTCTGAGATCTTCGACCGTTTCAGCGATTGACAGCGCATCTGCGCCTCCGTCTACTTCGTCACGATCAACTTGCGCGAAAACGTATTTGCCGCGGTTGATAAGTATCATCACAGAATAGTTACGCCGGTAACGGTGTATGTAGGCTTGCGCCGTTTTATAGAACGAAACAACGCCGTCGTTTCGGTGGCGCGGAAGCATGTCGATTTCAATTCCTATGTTATCGGCACAACTTGCCTTGGCTTCGTCATTATGTGGCGATTATGCGACATATTGCCATTCGGAACGTGAACGACTTCGCAATCTGCGTTGACCCCTAACTACAGTCGAAGCTAACTCCGGCGTAACCGGGATCTTTTCAGGTCCTGGGTCACGCACTTTTGGGGAGCGCGTCCGCCTTTAGGGGTCGACCGCTGAAGGAGTTGACCTTGAACATTCACAGCACACGGGAGCGCCTGCTGGCCTCCTCGATGATCTGCGGCATGGCCTTCCTTGGCCTTTCCGCAACCCAGGCTTCGGCCGCTGCGGCGGCCGCCGCCAGCGCTGACGTTTCCGAAATCGTCGTCACCGGCACGCGGATCCCGACCCCGAACCTCACCAGTGTCGCGCCCGTGACCTCGGTCACTGCCGCCGATATCAAGGCACAGGGCGTCAGCCGCATCGAAGACCTGATCAACAGCCTGCCACAGTCGTTCGCGGCGCAGGGCTCCAACTATTCCAACGGCTCCGACGGCACCGCCACCGTCAACCTGCGCGGCCTGGGCGCCTCTCGAACCCTCGTGCTCATCGATGGCCGCCGCCTGATGGCCGGCAACCCGACTTCCTCGATCGCCTCGGTTTCCGCCGACCTGAATTTCATCCCGGCGGCCCTGGTCGAGCGGGTGGACATCCTGACCGGCGGAGCCTCGGCGGTGTACGGCGCCGACGCCGTGGCCGGCGTCGTCAACTTCATCATGAACAAGAATTTCGAGGGCGTGCGCCTCGACGCTCAGTACTCATTCTACCAGCACAACCAGCAGAACCCGCAGAACGTCCAGCAGGTGCTGCGCGATGCGCGCGCCAATGCTGGGGTGCCGGACAATTTCATCGTCCCGGGCAACTTCAAGGGCGGCGAAGGCGACGAGGAGTCCATTACCCTTGGCGTCAACGCCCCGGACGGCAAGGGCAACATCACCGCCTACGCCACCCACGTGAACATCAATCAGGTGACTGCCGGGCAGTTCGACTTCTCGGCCTGCTCGCTGAACTCCGACGTCTCCTTCATCGTCGCTGGCTGCGGCGGCTCCGGCACGGCCTTCCCGGCGCGGCTCGGCAGCTTCGTTGTCGACATAACCAACCCTGCCGGCAACACCGTGCGTCCGCGGGTCGCCTCGCGCGACGTCTACAACTACGCGCCGACCAACTTCCTGGCGCGCCCCGACCAGCGCTACGGCATGGGCGCCTTCGCCCACTACGAGATCAACCCGCACTTCCAGGCCTACATGGACCTGATGTTCATGGAGGATAACTCCACGGCCCAGATCGCGCCTGGCGGCATCTTCGTCGGCGACGGTTCCGGCCCAGGCGGCGCCTATCAGGTCAACTGCGACAACCCGCTGATGTCGGCGCAGGAAGCCAACGCCCTTTGCGGGGCCAACGCGGGCACGCCGACGCTGGTCAATCTCTCGATCTCGCGGCGGAACATTGAAGGCGGCGGGCGCGTGTCGATCTTCGACCACCAGGAGCAGCGCTACGTCGTTGGCCTGAAGGGCGAGCTGGGCGGTGACTGGAGCTACGACACCTTCCTGCAGTACGGCAAGACTAGCCTGAGCGAACAGGCGCAGAACTATTTCGTCACCTCGCGGATCAACAACGCCCTGCTGGCGACCCGCAACGCCGCTGGCCAGATCGTCTGCCAGAATGGCGGCGGCGACGGCTGCATACCTTACAACCTGTTCCAGATCGGCGGGGTCACCAACGCGGCGCTGAAATATCTGCAGGCCCCGGCCTTCCAGACCGGCAATATCATCGAGCAGGTGGCCAACTTCAACGTCGTTGGCACCCTGCCCGACTACATCAAGAGCCCGATGGCCAACGACAAGATCGGCGTCAGCTTCGGCGCGGAATACCGTCGTGAGCACCTCGATTTCTCGGCGGATCTGCTGACGTCGTCGGGTGATTTGAGCGGCGCGGGCGGGGCCTCCCCGCCGGTGAACGGCGGGTATGACGTCTACGAGCTCTACGGCGAGGCCCGCATCCCGCTGATCCAGGATGCCCCCTTCGCTAAGGACATCACCGCCGAGCTTGCCTATCGCTACTCGGACTACTCGAACGCCGGGGTGACCAACACCTACAAGGCGTCAGGCGACTGGACGGTCATCGACGGCCTGCGCTTCCGCGCCGGCTACAACCGCGCCGTCCGCGCGCCCAACGTGGTGGAACTGTTCTCACCGCAAAACGTCGTGCTCGACGGCACGGTGGATCCCTGCGCAGGGTTGACCCCCGGCGACCCGCTGGTCGCCCGCTGCTCGACCTTGTTCAACCTGACCCAGGCACAGGTTCTGGCCCTGGAGCCCGATCCGGCCAACCAGTACAACGGCCGGACGGGCGGCAACCCGAACCTGCGTCCCGAGAAGGCCGACACCTATACTGTCGGCATGGTCTGGTCGCCGAGCTTCCTGCCCGGCGCCAATCTCACGGTCGACTGGTTCGACATCAAGGTTGAGGACTACATCTCCAACATCGGGGCTAATGTGATCCTCCAGGGCTGTATCGACGCGAGCAATTCATCGTTCTGCCCCCTGGTGCACCGCGACTCTATCGGCACCCTGCGCTCCAACAGCGGATTCGTGATCGACACCGAGTTGAACCAGGGCGGCCTGCATACCTCCGGCGTCGATGTCTCGGCAACCTACCGCACCGGCCTGGATGCCCTCGGCATCCAGAACATGGGCTCGCTCTCGGCGAACTTCGTCGGCACCTGGCTGGACAAGCTGGAGACCACCGTCCTGAACGGCCAGTCCCCGATCGACTGCGCGGGACTCTATGGCGCCACCTGCAACACGCTGGGCGGCTCTCCCAACCCGAACCCGAAGTGGCGCCACAAGGCCCGCATCACATGGAACACGCCGTTCGAATACGGCTGGTTCGGCGGCCTGGGCCTCTCGGCCCAGTGGCGCTACTTCAGCGAGGTCAAGTTGGACGCCTTTGACAGCCAGCCGGCGCTGAACAATCCCGGCGGACAGTTCCCGACCGACAAGAAGCTCGCCTCGCGGAGCTACCTGGACCTGCTGGCCACGTTCAAGATCAAGGACAACTACTCGTTCCGGGTCGGCGTGAACAATGTGCTTGACCAGGACCCGCCGCTGACAGGCTCCAACAACTGCCCTACCGGCGCCTGCAACCAGAACGTTTACGCCCAGATGTACGACAGCCTGGGCCGCTACATCTTCATGGGCGTGACCGCCGACTTCTGAGGTGAACGACCTAGGCGAAATTGATTAGGCGGCGGAGCAATCCGCCGCCTTTTCCCTTGAGTGAACGCGTCACGAGGCGTCAGATTTCGCTTGTCGTCTTCCGCGGAGAACTGCGGCTTCTACTATGGCCCGCTTATGCCACTAGCGGTTACGATAAGATCGTCCTTCACCGATGCGGGTCGTGTGTCCATGGATCGTTTTCAGCAAACGCGTGAACCGAAGGGCAAAGCCCAGCAGGGCCGCAGCTTCGCCAAGTCCATCGCCGAGCTGGCGCTATTCGTGGAATTGACTGAGCCGGGCGTCGCGGGGCCGGTCGAGGCGGCCGCCGCGGAGTTCGCTACGGATCGCCGCATCCCGGCCTCGACGCTGAAGCGCTGCGCCTCGGAGGCCCGCGCCCTCGTCGAACACGCCCACGCTTTCGGGCTGCTCGACGAGATCGTCGCGCGCGCGGACGGCGCGGAGTGGCGCCTGCAGCAGGAACTGTCGGCCTGGCTCGACGAGACCAGCCTGTCGGCCGTGCTGAAAGAACGCGCGCTCAGGCTCAACCGCAGCCGCGGCGGCCGCCCGCCGACCAAGACCCGCACCCTGCGCGCAGTGGAGGAGTTGGTGAAGTTCGCCCGCGCCGGCCGGCCCGGCGCACTGGACGAGCTGCGTTCGATCCGCGCGCTGGTCGGCGACGACTGAGGTCTCCCACGCGTTCGTGATCTGGCGATCCTGAAATTCCGGGCGTAGGGTTTTCCCATCAGGGCGGCGCGAGCCCCTGAAACGGTCCGCGACCGACCCATAACCGCGCCATGGATCGCCGATCCGCGTTGCTTCCCGGATCGGGCGTCCCTGGCGCCCGAGGTGATGGGAGACGACAATGCCTAACTTGGCAGGTGGGCCTAACTTGGCCGGAGGGCCTATCCAGACAGCGGGGTCCGTGCGCGCGCTTGCGCTCGTAGGCCCCACCAGTGCGGGCAAGACGACCTTGATGGAGGCCCTGCTCCAGGCCACCGGCGCCGTCGATCGGCGCACCGGCGCGGAGATGGTGGGCGACTCGAGCCCGGAGGCCCGCGCGCGCGGCCACTCCGTTGAGCTGAACCTCGCCGGCTTCGATTTCATGGGCGACCGCTATTCGGTGATCGACTGCCCCGGCTCCCTCGAATTCTGCTGCGACATCGACGCGGCCCTGCCGGCGGTGGATATGGCGATCGTCGTGGCCGAGCCCGATCCGGCCAAGGCCGCCCTGCTGCAACCGACCCTGCGCGAACTGGAGCGGCTGGGCGTGCCGCACGTTCTCTTCATCAACAAGATGGACCTGGCCCGCGGCTCCCTGCCCGAGCTTTTGGCCGCCCTGGCTCCGGTCAGTTCGGCTCCGCTGGTGGCGCGCCAGATCCCGACCTGGGATGGCGAGAAGGTCACCGGCTTCATCGACCTGGCGCTGGAACGCTGCTTCGTCTACCGGCCGAACGAGCCGTCGACCCAGGTGGATATTCCCGGCGACCTGCGCGAAGCCGAGGCCGAAGCTCGGTTCCACATGCTGGAGCAGATCGCCGACTTCGATGACGAACTGCTCGAACAGCTGCTGTCCGACGTGACGCCAAGCCGCGACGCGGTGTTCGCCGACCTTGTGCGGGAGATGAACGAGGGCGTGATCGTGCCGGTGTTCTTCGGCTCGGCGCAGAACGGGTTCGGGGTGCGGCGGCTGCTGAAGGCGCTGCGCCACGAGGCGCCGCTGGCCGCCCGCGCGGCCGAGCGGATCGGCATCGAGGCCGGGGCCTATGTGCTGAAAGCCGCCTATGCCGGGCAGTCGGGCAAGATGGCCTATGCGCGGGTATTCGGCCGCGCCCTGGCGGACGGCGCCGACTTCCTGCTCCCGGACGGCGAGCGCTGCCGGGCCGGCGGGCTGTTCGCGGTGCAAGGTGCAGCGATCCGCAAGATCGCCACCGCCGCGGTGGGCGAGGTCTGCGCGATCGGTAAGGTCGAGGCGGCCAAGGCCGGCCAGATCCTGTCGACCACCGGCAAGCCGCAGACGGTCCGCGCGGCCGCGGACGTGCGCCGGCCGCTGTTCGCCGTCGCGCTTTCGGCGCGCAACCACAAGGACGACGTGCGGCTGTCGGGCGCCTTGGGCAAGCTGATCGAGGAGGATCCCGGCCTGTCGCTGACCCACGATCCGGAGGCGCGGCAGATGATCCTGGCCGGCCAGGGCGAAGGCCACGTCCGCCTGGCCCTGGAGCGCCTCAAGCGCCGGTTCGGAGTCGAGATCGACACCGAGCAGCCGAAGACCCCCTACCGCGAGACCATCCAGCGGGGGACCAGCCAGCGATCTCGGCACAAGAAACAGTCTGGCGGCCACGGCCAGTTCGCCGACGTGACCGTGGAGATCAAGCCCCTGCCCCGCGGCTCCGGCTTCGTGTTCAGCCAGAAGGTGGTGGGCGGCGCGGTGCCTAAGCAGTGGATTCCCGCCGTCGAGCAGGGCGTCCGGGACGGGCTGGAGAAGGGCCAGCTGGGCTTCCCGGTGACCGACCTGGAGGTGACGCTGATGGACGGCCAGACCCACGCGGTGGATAGCTCCGAGATGGCCTTCCGGCTGGCCGGGCGAATGGCCATCGAGGAGGGGCTCGAGAAGTGCGGCGCTATCCTGCTGGAGCCGATCGAGAAGCTGACGGTATATTCGCCCTCGCACAGCGCCTCCAACGTTACTTCGGCGCTGACCGCACGGCGCGGCCAGATCCTGGGGCTGGCGCCACGGGAGGACTGGCGCGGCTGGGAGCGGATCGAGGCCTATCTGCCGCAGTCTGAACGCCAGGGGCTGATCGCGGAACTTCGCGGGCTCACCCAGGGGCTGGGGGCGTTCGAGGCCGACTTCGACCACATGGCCGAACTGAGTGGAAAGCTGGCGACGGAGGCGAGCCAGGGGGCGCGGCCAGGCGGCGCGCCGGCGCACTAGACGGACGTCGCCAGGACCTCCCTCACGCTTTGCGGGGGAGGTCCGATGCGCTACCCATGCCCCAAGGCGGGATCACACCGCGCTGGGGAGAAACACACGATGACCGCAGCCGCCGTGGCGACGCCCGCCAAGCCGAACATCGCCAAGATGGCGCTGACCTCGCTCGCGGCCGCCAGTATCGAATGGTACGACTTCTTCATCTACGGGACCGCCGCGGCGCTGGTGTTTCCCAAGCTGTTCTTCGCCGCCAGCCTGCCGCCGGCGGTGGCGCAGATCGCCGCCTTCTCGACGTTCGCCGTGGGCTTCATCGCCCGTCCGGTGGGCGGCGTGGTGTTCGGCCATTTCGGCGACCGGGTGGGACGCAAGACGGCGCTGGTGACCGCGATGGTCATCATGGGCTTTGCGACCACCGGCATCGGCCTGCTGCCTTCCTATGCGAAGATCGGCGTGGCCGCGCCGTTGATCCTGATCGCATTGCGGTTCGCCCAGGGCCTGGCGGTCGGCGGGCAATGGGGCGGCGCGGTGCTGCTCTCGGTCGAGAACGCGCCGGCCAACAAGCGCGGGTTCTATGGCTCCTTCGCCCAGCTCGGGGTGCCGGTGGGCGTGGTGCTGGCCAATCTGATCTTCATCGTGATGGGCCAGATGGTGGCGCCGGAGGCCTTCCTGGAGTGGGGCTGGCGGATCCCGTTCCTGCTGTCGATCCTGCTGGTCGGGCTCGGCCTCTATGTGCAGCTGAAGCTGGAGGACACCGCCGACTACAAGGCCCTGCAGGCGCGCGAGGAAGCCGAGCAGACGGCCGCGGCCAAGGCGCTGGCGGCGGAGAAATCGATCAGCATCGAGGACGCTCGCGCCCGCCTGCGCGCCGAGAGAGGCTCGCCGATCCTGCGCGTCCTGGCGCGGCACCCGAAGGAGATCGCGCTCTCGGCCGGCGCCTTCGTGGCGGCCAACGGCACCTTCTATGTGATCGTCACCTATTCGATCGCCTACGCCACCAAGGTGCTGCACGTGCCGCGCCCGACGATCCTGTGGGCGGTGATGCTGGGCGCGCTCCTCGCCGCGCCGATGATCCCGATCGCCTCGATCCTCTCGGACCGTATCGGACGGCGCAGCGTGTTCATGGCGGGCGCGGTCTGCGCCGGGATCTGGGCGTTCCCGTTCTTCTCGCTGCTGAACCACGCCGTCTTCCCGGCGATGCTGCTCGCGATCTTCGTGGCCTCGGTGTTCAACGACCTGATGTACGGGCCGCAGGCGGCGCTGATGACCGAGATCTACTCCACCGAGTTCCGCTATTCCGGCGCCTCGCTGGGCTATCAGCTGGGCGCGATATTCGGCGGCGCCTTCGCGCCGATCATCTCCGAGGCGCTGTTCGTCAAGTATCAGTCCTCGACGCCGATCTCCATCTACATGGCCGGACTCTGCGCCGTGTCGCTGGTCTCGGTATTCCTGCTGACGCTCGGCCGCGGCAAGACCCACAACCGGGAGATGGGGACCGCTAGCTAGAGCGATCGGCGTTCAAGTTGAGGCGTATCCATCGTGGCGGAAGTAGTTTGCACATTCCTGAGGGGTGAAGGCGTCGAGGACCTGTCCGATACGGTCCCAGAGTGCGCCGACGGTTCGCTCGGCGGCCTTGCGGAGC
>JBBQTP010000107.1:0-13964 GCA_038213205.1 Caulobacterales bacterium | reverse complement strand
GCTACTGCCAGGGGACCCACGGCATCGCCGCCTCGGCGCGGCTGGCGGCGCGCGCCTTCGAGGCCCTGGGCGTGCCGGTGGAGCGCCTCGACGTCACCGACGCCAAGCTCGACTGGGGCGGGCGGCTGACCGCTCCGGTCAGCGCCGGGGCCTGGATCTTCCACCTCAATCCGCCGGAGCTGCTGGCGGCGTTGGCCTGTCTCGGGCCAAAGCAACTCGTGGGTCCGCGCTACGGATACTGGGCCTGGGAGCTGCCCCGCGCACCAAGCCGCTGGCGCCGCGACGCGGGTCTGGTCGACGAGGTCTGGGCGCCCAGCCGTTACACCGCCGACGCCCTGAAGGGCGCGCGCAGCCCGGTACGCGTGGTGCCGCATCCGCTATTTGTCGAGGACTACGCGGGCGTTGTCCCCATCCCTCGACGCGTGAGCTTCCAGGGCGTCAGCATCTTCGACTTCAACTCCTCCCTGGCACGCAAGAACCCGCAAGGCGCCATCACCGCCTGGGCCCGGGCGTTCGGCGACGACCTCGACTGCGAACTGACGTTGAAGACCCAGAACGGTCACCTCTTTCCCAACGCGCTGGCGAGCCTGCGCAAGCTCGCCCCGGCCAACGTCCGCATCGTCGACGAGCTCTGGCCCTATGAGCAGGTGAAGGCGCTGATCGCCGGGGCCGACGTGCTGGTCTCCCTGCACCGCGCCGAGGGCTTCGGCCTGACGCCCGCCGAGGCCATGGCGCTGGGCACGCCGGTGCTGGCCACGGCCTTCTCTGGCGTGCTGGATTTCTTGGACGAAGAGAGCGCCCTGCTGGTCCCCTTCCAGTCGGTCGCGGTGGTCGATCCACAGCGCATCTATGCCGGCCAGGCCTGGGCCGAGCCCAATCTGTCGGTGGCCGCTGCGGCGCTGACCCGGCTGCGCGAGGAGCCCGGGCTCGGTGAGCGGCTTAGCGCGGCGGGTCGGGCGCGGGTCGCGCGGCAGCTATCGCCGCAGGCCTGGTTCGAGACCCTGCCGGCCCAGGTCCAGGCCGCCGCGCAACGCGCCAAGCGCGGCTAAGTGTCGGCTTCCTCGGGGGGGCGCACCTGCTGGAACCGCCAGAGCAGCAGCAGGTCGTAGGTGATCTTCAGCGATCCGCCGATCACCAGCGGCCAGGCGAAGGGGCTGACGCTGAACAGCAAGCCCGCCAGCGCGGGGCTGAAGGCCGAAGCCAGGCTGCGCGGCACATTGGTCACCCCGGCCGCCGCCGCCCGCTCAGCGGGGGTCACGATGGCCATGACGTAGGAGGTGCGCGCCGGCACATCCATGTTCGAAAGCAGGGCGCGGGCGAACAGCAGGGCGAAGGCGACCTGCACATTCGGCGCGAAGGCCACCGCGATCACCGCCAGGCTGGCCGGGATGTGGGTGAAGACCATGGTGCGGATCAGGCCGATGCGTTTTGCCAGTACAGGGGCCGCGAGTTGGGACACGGCCGACAGCGCCCCGGTCCAGAAGAAGAAGGCCCCGGCCACCGGCAGCGACAGGCCGAAGCGGTGGAACAGCCACAGCGCGAACAGCGACTGGACCATGAAGCCGCCGCCGAAGCTGTCGAGGCTGAACAGCGCGGCGAGCCCATAGACGTTGCGCTTGGAGGGCCCGAGCGGGGTGCGCGGGGTTTCGGTCTCCACCGGCTCGTCGGGCAGCCGACGATAGATGAGCGCCGAGATCAGGCCCAGCGAGCCATAGAGCGCGAAAGCCCCCTCGATCAGGGTCAGTTGGGTGGCGTTGGTCAGGGCGTGCAGCGGCGCGAGCAGGCCGACCGCCAGGGCCCCCAGCGCCGTCGCCAGGGAGCCGGCCAGGCTGTAGCGCGCGAACAGGTGGGTGCGCTGGGAGGGCTGGCCGGCATGGGCCAGCAGCGACTGTTCCAGCGGCAGGAACGGGCTCACGTCGCCGCCGGACGGGTTCAGCGTGCCTACGAAGCCTACGACCACCAGCGGCCAGAAATCGTGCGCCTGGGAGAAAGCGACGCCGGTGATCGCCATCAGGACGCAGGCCGCGAACAACAGCCGCTTGGCCGGCATCCGGTGGCCGGCCAGGCCCACCGCCAGCGTCAACGCTGCTGAGCCTAGCAGGGTCGCGGTGGTCAGGACGCCGACCCGAAAGGCGCTGAACCCCAGCGTGGTCAGGTAGACCGGCAGCAGCAAGGCCGTGAAGCCGTCGCCGAAGCCGCGCACGGCCCGCGCCGCCATTAGCATCCAGGCGCTGCCCATCTTTCCTGGGTGAGGGCGGGACGCCACGCTCAAAACCGCCGCGTGGTGATGTCGGTCTGCGGGCCGCCATCGCGGATGGTCTTGCCGCGGTAGATCACCGCCCCGATCAGGTTGGGCCCGTGCGAAAGGCTCGCCAGGAACTCCGGCCACAGCTCGGACGGCACCCAAAGGCAGGGCGCCCTTGGGTCCTCGTCGATCGCCACGTCCACCAGGTCGCGCGTGTCCATGGCCCCTAGCCTAGACCAGCCAGTCGACCAGGCCGAGCTTCGCCATCCAGATCAGGCCCATCTCGACGGCCCGGCGGCGCGGCGTGGGAAACGCCTCCAGCACCTGCCGCGAGGTCCTGGCCCGGCCCGCGACCAGCAGGTCGAGCGCCTGAGCGCATTCCTCTGGCGTGGCCCGCAGGCCGCCGAACGCCTGGTCGAGGATCGGCAGGTCGCCGAGCACGTCGGCGCCGCTGGCGCCCGCCACGGCGGCCAGCGGCGTGTCGGGGGTGAAGACCTCGGTGGCGAAGCCGGCGAAGTCCTTGAACGGATCGCCGCGCACCGGATCGAACTTGCGCCGCACCACCGGGTCGGGCGCGGCGGCGCGCACGGCGGCCAGCTCATCGACCAGGGCGTGATATTGCGGCGCGACCACCTGCCAGGCGAAGGTCTCAGCGATCCGCGCCCGACCCGCCGCGCCCATCTGTTTGCGCCGCTCGGGCGAGGCGATCAGCTCGGCCAGGGCCTCGGCCGCCCGGCCAACATGCACCGCGGTGTGCTGCGCCACCTGGCCCACATAGACCTGGTAGTTGGACACCTGGAAAACGTGTTGCTGGACGATGTTGCCGCCCATCCCGCTGGTCGGTCCGCCCAACGTCGGGATCAGGAAGGCCTCCACGCCGTCGCGCATGGTGTAGCGATAGCCGTCCCAGTCGCTGGCCACCACCGGCAGGCCCGCGGCCATGGCCTCCAGCGGGGTGATGCCGAAGGTCTCCTGGATGTTATCCACCAAGCTCAGGAAGATATCCGATCCGGCCCAGAGCTCGCCCAGCAGCTCGCGGTCGTTGCCATCCAGGAAGTGGATCGGCGTATCGCCGGCGTGGCGCAGCGCGGCTTCCTCGTAACGCTCGCGGTCGTTCTCGCCGGGGAACCAGCCGGCCATGGCGAAATGGACCTTGGCGCCGGTCGCCTGGGCGGCCTTGCGCGCGGCGATGAACATCGGCTGCGGGAAGGCTTTCTCGAAGAACGACAGCCGCCCGACCCAGAGCACCAGCACGTCGGCATCCGCCAGGCCGAGCCGCCCGCGCAGCGCCGCGCGCGCCTCCGGCCGGTCGGCGAGCGCCGCCATGGCCTCGCCGTCCACGCCGAGCGGCAGAATGGGCAGCGCGGGCCTGGGCGGTGGCCGGCCGCCCGTCCGTTCGGCCAGGTGCTCGCCCCAGCCGTCGAACATCTCGCTCAGCGAGGCGTGCACGCTGGGCGAGGTGCAGATCACCGCGTCCCAGGGATGGGTCGGGCCCACCGAGGCCATGGCGATGATCTGGCGCATGGCCGGCGGGGCGATGGTGTGGACCAGGCCCAGCAGGCTGTAGCCCCGGTCACCGACCGTGCGGCGACGAAGCCAACCCAGGTTGTAGAGGTCCGGCTGGCCGCGCAGCACGGCGCCGGCGTCCAGCGCATGGCGCTGGTCGAGGATCGAGGCCGATCCGATCGCCACGGTGTCCGGCGCGCCCAGGGCGGCGCGCAGCTGGCCCTCGTCGACCAGGGTGTGGCTGAGGATTTCCAGGCGCTCGAACCCGCCGTGCCGGGCCAGCGCGCGATAAAGCTCGAGGTTGGCCACGTCCTTGCCGAACGGGTTTGGCCCGAAGCCCAGCTCGCCGGGCGGATGATAGATGCCCAGCCTAGACGCCACGGTCGATCGCTTCCCCGCCGCTACCTGTCATGGGGGTCCCCGTTTGCTCGGTTCGAGGTTAGATACTGCGCACGACTCGGACAATGCCCGCGGCCCTGGACGGAATGCACAGCGATACGCCCCCCGACAATCCGGATAAGGCCAGCTTCCAGACGGGCTCCGCCCTGCAGGCCGCCGGACGGTTTGAAGAGGCCGTCGAGACCTACCTCGCCGCGGCGCGCGAGAGCGCCCTGACGATCAACCTGGCGCTGAACCTCGGCGTCTGTCTGACCGAGCTCGGCAGGCGCGACCAGGCCGAGCACTATCTGGCGCTCGTCGCCCGCGAGCGGCCCGCCGACGCCAACATCCGCCGGCGGCTCGGCAACGCCTACGGCGAATCCGGCAAGACGGACCTCGCCGAGCGCGAATTCCTCGCCGGGCTGGCGGCCAAGCCGGGCGACGGCGTCCTGCAACTCAGCCTCGCCGGCCTTTACCTGTCGATGGGCCGCTACGCGGAGGGATGGCCGCTGATGGACGCCCGTGTGGCGCTGCACCCCGACCTCGTGCCGCCGATCAAGCTAGGCTTTCCGGAGTGGCGGGGCGAGCCGGTGGCCGGCAAGTCCGTGCTGGTCTGGGTCGAGCAGGGCTTCGGCGACCAGATCCAATTCGCCCGCTTCGCCAACACCCTGAAGGCTCAAGGCGCGACGCGGGTGACCCTGGGCTGCCGCCCGGTGCTGGCCGCGCTGTTCGCCACCCTGGCGGGGGTCGACGAGATCATCCCGATCGCCGTGCGCGAGAGCACCCGGGTCGCCCAGCACGACTACTGGACCCGCTACTTCTCGCTGCCGGGGCGCCTCGGCATGACCCTGGAGACCCTGCCGGCCGAGCCTTACCTGTCCGCCCCCGCCGCGCGGCGAGAACGCTGGAAGGATGCCCCCCAACTCAAAAATGGAGGTATCGGCCTGGTCTGGAAGGCCAGCCCGACGGGGTTCAACGCGCTGAACAAGGGCCTGCCGGACGCCCTGGCCCAGCAGATCCTGGCGCGCGGCGCGATCAGCCTGCATCCGGAGGACACGGGCGCGGCCGATTTCGCCGACACCGCCGCGATTATCGAGCGGCTGGATCTGGTGATCTCCATCGACACCTCCGTGGCGCACCTGGCCGGCGCCATGGGCAAGCCCTGCTGGACGCTCCTGCCCTACACGCACTGCGACTGGCGCTGGCTGCGCGGGCGCAGCGACTCGCCCTGGTATCGGGGCATGCGGCTCTACCGGCAGACCCTGGCCCGCGACTGGACGGGGACCGTGCAGCAGGTGCTGGCCGACCTCTAGGTCAGGCAGCCCATCTTAGCCAAGGCGGGCGCGGCCCCGCGCCAGCACGCCGTCCACCAGCGCCTCGATGTCGGCCGGGCCCGTGCGGTGGTTGATGATCGCCGCGCGGATCGCGGTGCGGCCGCCCAGCGTGGTGGTCGAGGGCGCGACCCGGCCGGCCTCCTGCAGGTCCGCACAGATCGCCGCGTTGTCGCCGCCGCGATAGCCGAAGCAGACGATGTTCAGGCCCACCGGCGCCATCAACTCCAGCTCCGGCTCGGCCGCGATGCGCGCGGCCAGCGCCTGGGCCAGGCCGCAGGTGTTGGCGATCACCGCGCCCAGCGCGTCTAGCCCATAGGCCTTTAGCGTGAACCACACCTTCAGCGCCCTGAAACCACGCGACAGGTCGGGGCCATAGTCGCAGGGCCAGAACTCACCGCCCCCCAGGCCGCGCTCGGCGTGGCGCAGATAGGGCGCGTCGCCGTAGGAGAAGGTGCGCTTGTGGGCCGCCGCGTCGCGGACCAGCAGCAGGCCGGCGTCGTAGGGAACCTGGCCCAGCTTGTGGAAGTCGAGCGCCAGGCTGTCTGCCCGCTCGATGCCCTTCAGCTTCGGCGCCACCCCCGGCGTCAGGATGCCGAGCGCGCCCAGCGCCCCGTCGACGTGGAAGGTCGCGCCTTCGCGGGCGGCGATGTCGGCCAGCGCGTCGAGGTCATCGATGGCCCCGATGTCCACCGTGCCCGCCGAGCCCACCACCAGGAACGGCTTCAGCCCGGCGGCGCGGTCGGCGGCGATGGCGGCTTCCAGGGCGTTCGGGACGATCCGGCCATCGCTGTCGGTCTCGATCAGCCGCAGGCGCTCGGTGCCCAGCCCGGTCATGTCCATCGCGCGTACGATGCAGGCGTGGACCGCGCGCGAAGCATAGGCCGCGACGCCGGGATCGCGCACCCCGATGCTGCGCACCTCCACGCCCAACGCCCGGTCGCGGGCGATCATCACCGCGCAGAGATTGGCCAGCGAGGTGCCGGTCAGGAAGATGCCGCTGGCGTCTGTGGGGAAGCCGAACAGCTCGGCCATCCAGGCCACCACCTGGCGTTCGACCTCGATCGGCATGTGGTCGCGCCCGCCGAGGTTGGCGTCGAGGCCGCCGGCCAGCATCTCGGCCAGCATGCCCACCGCCGTGCCGCCGCCCTGCACCCAGCCCATGAAGCCGGAATGGCGGTTGCCGGAGCCGTAGGGGGCGATGTCGGCCATGAACTGATCGTGCAGGTCGGCGAGGTCGGCCGGCTCGCGCGGCAGGGCTGTGCGATAGCGCCCCCGCTCAGCCGCGGTCGGCGCCTGCCACAGCGGTCGCTCGGCGAGGCCCGCCAGGTTGTCGAACATGTCGTCCAGCATGCGGTGGCCCTGGGCCCGGACGTCGCCCCAGTCTTTCGGGTCAAGATTGGCTGAGGGGTCCAGGCTGGCCTCAAGATCGGCTTGGCTCATGGGCGCTCCGGGGATCACTGGGGCAATAGTCTTCCGTCGCCTTGCCATACCGAGCGCCGCCCCGCGCCGGAACCCCGGATCGCCGCGTCAAGCCGGTTGCGCCTGCGGCCCATGCGTCGCCATAAGGGGCGGCGACACCGCCCGGAGAGCCTGCTTGCCGCTCAGCGACGACATCCTTGCCCTCATCGAGCATGAGACCACCGAGGCTCAGGCTCTGCTGAAGGTCCTGGCCGAGGCCCTGCCGAAGTCGGTGGAGGCGCACCTGCTGCTGGCCACCTCGCACATGCGCCGCCTGGAGTTCGACACCGCGCTCGTCCACTACCGCGAGGCCGCCGCGCTCGACCCAAAGAACCAGGACGCGCTGCGCAACATCGCCTTCTGCCGACTGGCCGTGGGCGACTATGCCGGAGCGCTGGAAGCTTATCGCCAGGCCTTCGCGGCGAACTCGGGGGCCGGTGAGATGCGCAGCATCGCCCTGCTCTGCCATCGACTGGGCCGCACCGATGAGGCGGTCGCCACCTTCGAGCGCATGCTGGCCCAGTGCCAGCCGACCAGTCCGGAGATCCCGCTGGCGCTGCAGGGCCTGGCCGCCGCCCTGCGCGACGCCGGCCAGACGCTCGCCGCCGACCACTACATCCGCAGCCTGACCGAGCGGTTCCGCCGCGAGCCGGTGGCCGTGGCCTCGGGCCTGGTGATGCGGAACAACTCGGAGGACTTCTTCGAGTGGTCGCACTATGCCGACAAGTCCCGCCTGGCCGCGGCGCTCACCGCGCGCCAGAGGGCCGACCCGGCGGGCCGGTTCCCGGAGAGCTTCGTCCTGCCGCGCGACCGCGCCGCGCTGGAGGCCTTCGCCGCCGGTAAGACCGCGCCGAAGCTGTGGATCGTCAAGCCGGTCCGCTCCAGCGGCGGACAGGGGATCAGCGTCACCGACCAGCTTGCGACCGCCCTCGACCGCGATGACGTGGTGATCCAGCGCTACATCGACCGCCCCTATCTGATCGAGGGCCGCAAGGGCCACTGCCGGATCTACGGCCTGATCACCAGCGCTGATCCGCTGCGCGCGTATGTCTATTCCGAGGGCATCGTGCGCATTGCGCCGGAGCTCTATCGGCCCACCGCCGACCGGCCTGGCGGCGTGTCGATGCACATCACCAACACCGCCCTGCACCTGGACCATCCGGACCTGGTGATCAGCCAGGACGCCAACCAGGACGATGTCGGCGCGGTGCGCAGCCTCTCGGCGCTGTTCCGGCGGATGACTGCCGACGGCCTCCCGGGCGACAAGGCGTTCGGGGAGGTCAAGCAACTGGTCGAGTGGTTCGTGCGCATGCTGGCCGCCGACGGCCTGTTCTCGCGCCAGGCCGCCTCGCCGGCGCGGTCCTTCCCGCCCAAGCTGTTCGGCCTCGACGTGCTGATCGACGACGAGGGCCATCCCTGGCTGATCGAGATGCAGCGCATCCCCGCCGCGCGCGGCCAGCCGCTGGTCGAGCGGATCAACAGCGAGATGTACAAAAGCGTCTTCGCCATGGCCAACGCGCCGCTGATCGACGACGCCACCCCGCCCGAGCAGGTCGCCGTGCTGCGCGCCGACCCCGCCGCGCGCCGGGCGCAGGAGTGGGAGCTGGAGACAGCCGCGCGGGGCAAGTTCGTACCGCTCGACCTCTAGCCAGCCCCGCCTACTCACGTGTTGACGCGTCTCACTTGGTGTCGCGCGCGGTCGCCCGGGCAATGGCCTGATGCACCTCCTCGGCGGCGCGCAGGTCGCGGCTGAGATCGATCAGCTCGCGCCTGAGCACCGCCAGCAGCGAGACCGCGCCCTGGTGTTTGCGCTGCGCGCAGGCGTCGGCCGGCAGCTCGGACAGCATCTCGCCCTCCTCGATGACGTCGAGCACCGCGATCGCCTCCAGCAGGCGGCCGACTGCATCTTCGATCAAGTCGGGCGTCAGTTGCGGACTGTCCTGGGTCATCGGCCCGCGGCCCCAAACGCAGCCCCAGCGGCCGCGCGCTGGGCCTCCAGCGCCGCGACCTGCCGCGGCAACAGCTCGTCCACCGCGCCCAGGTAGTCGGCCGGTTCGCCGCTCAGCAGGATCGACGGGCAGCGGCCCTCGTAGTTGCCGAGGTTGGGCCGGTGCTGCCGGTAGCCCACCAGGGCGGCCAGCTCCGGCGAGAAGGTCCGGGCGACCTCCGGCGGATAGACCAGCCACTGGTTCTCGTAGGGCTTCAGCCAGCCCAGGCTGTAGCTGACGATCATGCCGGTGCGTGGACCCTCGGTGGCGTTGCAGCCGCCGCCGTGCAGGGTCGAACCCAGGAACAGCAGGACGTCGCCCGGCGCCATCTCCGCGGACACCGGCGCACCCTCACCCCCGATGCCGGACTGGGGCCCACCATTGTGGGTGCCCGGATAGATCAGCGTCGCCCCATTTTCGGCCCGGTAGGCTCCCAACGGCCACATGACGTTGACCAGATATTCCATCTCGCCCTTCGGCCCGCCCCACATGTTCTCGTCGCGGTGCGGCGGCTGGGCGCCCTGGCCGGGGAAGATCTGCAAGGCCTGGGTCAGGTTGAGCTGGAAGCGGTCGCAATAGGGGCTCAGCAGCGCCTCGACGATCTCCAGGATCAGCGGATGGCGCACGAAGGCCTCGGCGTGGTGCGAGCGCTTCAGCACCCCGCCGAAGCGTTTGGTGTTGTCGCCGTAGAACACCCCGTCGCAGAACGGCGTACGGGCGAACCGCTCGGCCAGGTCGTCGGCCAGACCGCTGACCGCATCGCCGCCGATCACCTGGCGGATGATGCAGTAGCCGTCGCGTTTCAGCCGGGCGACCCACAGGTCCGCGGGCGACGGCTCGCCCACGGCCACGGCGCCAAATACCGGCAGGCCGGCCGGGGCGGGCTCAGGCCGCATCGCGCACCTCCCACCGCAGCACCGGGCCCTGGACGCCGGCGCGCTGCCGCAGGTGGATCAGGGTGTCCGGGGTAACGTTGATCACCATGGCGCCGACCAGCTGATCGGCGTGCGGCTGCGGCAGGCCGAGCGGCTCGCAGTCCCAGCCGACGGCCAGCAGCCGCGACAGGTACGGCAGGTGCGCCACCAGGGTGAACCGCTTGACGCCGTTCAGCAGGGCGAACTCGACCATGCCGATCATCAGCCGCTTGCGCACCGCCAACGCCTCGGGGCCAGAGCCCAGTGTGCAGATGCGGGTGATCTCCCAGACGTCCTCGCCGATCGGCACGCCCCGCTCGCACAGGTGCGGGAACACTTCGGAAAGCAGGGTCGGCCGGGTCGACGGCAGGAGCCGCACCGAGCCCAGTTGCACGCCGGCGGCGTCCAGCGACAGCAGATAGACCGCGTCCTCGGTGTCGAACTGGTCGATCTCAAATTCGCCGTCGACCACCGGCACTTCCCAGCCCAGCCGGTCGACGAACACCCGCTTGCGTTCTCGGAACATGTGCGCGAGCTCTTGCTCGAACATCGGCCGGTCCGGCGTCGCTATCAGCTGAATCATCTTGCTGTCCCCCTGGGGAGACAGGCTTGGGCCTCCCGGTCCGGCCCGGCCATTCCCCCAATCGGGGGATAGGTCGGCCCCTAATCGGGGGAGAGCTGCGGGCCCAGCACATCAGCGAAGGTGATCTGGCTGTCGAACAGGGCGCGGACCACCAGCTGGGTGCGGGACGCGACCTGGTAGCGCCGCTTGGCCGTCTCAATGTGCTGGTGGACGGTCTCGCGGCTGATGCCCAGCAGCTGGGCGATGTGCCAGTCGCTGCGGCCCTGGGCGGCCAGCACCAGGCAGTCGTACTGCCGCGTGGTGAGCGCCGGCTTGGCCTCCTTGACGCGGATGGTGTCGCCCAGCTGGCGAATACGGCGCACCGCCTCGAACGCAAAGCAGCCCACATATTGCGCGGCCGGCAGCATGGCCCGCTTCACCTCCCGCCCGGCGCGCAGGGCGAACGAGCAGGACCCCAGGAACTCGCCGGGCACGTTCACCGGGACCGTGAAGCCGTCGCTGATCCCGCAGGCCATCGCCGCGTTCAGGATCTCGGTGCGGCGCGGGTTCATGTCGATGATCTGCGGCAGGTCCGACCACAGGAAGGCCGACGCCGACCTCTGCACGGCGATCAGCACCGGATCGTCGCCCAACTGGCGCCGGGCCTTCATCTCGGCGCGCAGGGCGTCGGGGTAGGTGATGTACTGCAGCGCCTGGGTGGCGGCGTCGGGTGCATGGAGGTTCACATGATGGACCAGGGCCACATGATCGAAGCCGAAAGTCTCGACGGCGCCGTTCAGCAGGCCCGACAGCTCGTTTATGTCGGTGGCCCGGTTGGCCCCTTTGACGAATTGCTCGACGTCGTCGAACAGGGGCACGGTCTGCTACTCGCCGGACTTCGCGTCGGAGGCGGCCAGCGCCGTCACCAGGGCACGGATGTGCTGCAGCACCGCGCGGCGCAGGTCCTGGGTGGGCAGGGTGGCGTAGGCTTCCAGCATCTCCAGCGCGCCCGGCTTGGCCAGCAGGGCGTTGAGGTGCTCCAGCTCGTCGGGCGCCGAGGCCGCGATCAGCCCTTCGGCCAGGTCGCTCAGCTGGCAGCTCAACGCCTCGGCGATCTCCACCAGCCGCGAGAACGAGATGCGGTTGGAGCCGCGCTCATACTTCTGAATCTGCTGGAACGTCAGGCCCACCGCTTCGGCCAGCGCCACCTGCGACAGGCCGAGCGCGCGGCGGCGCTCGCGGATGCGCTGGCCGATGGCCACATCAAGCCGATGCGGAGATTTTAGAGACCCAAGTCTCGGCATACCATTGTTCTCCGTCGCCCCACTTTGGCCGCCGAAAGTCAAAATGTCACGCGGTCAACCCGGGCAGCGTCACTATGCCCTTCCATGCCCGCGGAATACGGCGGTCCGGCGGCCAGGTGTTGCGGCAAGTATGACGGGTTCGGAAGAATTCGGATGTCGATCAGCTGGGAAGAGAGCCTTCAGGCGGCGGCACGGCTCGTTAGGGTTCGGCGGCGTGGCCGTTTGCAAAGTATATAAACGCCAAGCGAAGGGCGTTATTATACTTGACGTACCCAACTGACGGATTAGGGTAGCTCTCATAAGGAGTTACCCCGATGTCGGTTCTTTCCGCCCCTCACTTCCACAACGAGCGCGCCGCCTACGCCTACGTAGAGGCGCGCGTGTGGCCGCAAGGTCCGGTTTGCCCGCATTGCGGGGGCTATGAGCGCATCAGCCTGATGGGCGGCAAGTCGACCCGGATCGGCGCTTACAAGTGCTACCAGTGCCGCAAACCCTTCACCGTGAAGGTCGGGACCATCTTCGAGTCCAGCCACGTTCCGCTGCGGTTCTGGCTGCAAGCGATGTTCCTCATGGCCTCGTCCAAAAAGGGGATCAGCGCCAACCAGCTTCACCGGACCCTTGGCGTCACCTTGAAGACCGCTTGGTTCATGGCCCACCGCATTCGTGAGGCCATGCGCTCCGGCGATCTGGCGCCCTTCGGTAGCGGCGGCGGGATCGTGGAAGCCGACGAAACCTTCATCGGCATTGAGCCGGGCGAGCCGAAGGCCAAGGCGGGTGGCAATCACAAGATGAAGGTGCTGAGCCTCCTCGACCGCGACAGCGGCCGGAAGCGCTCGTTCGTGCTCGACTTCATCAATGCCAAGGCCATCGGCGAAATCGTCGTTGCCAACCTGTCGCGCGAAGCGATCCTCATGACCGACGAGGCCCGCCACTACGCGAAGCTGGGCCAGCAATTCGCCGGTCACGGACACACCCATCATGCGGCTGGCGAGTACGTCTCGCGCCTCAACCCCTTGGTCCACACCAACACCGTCGAGGGCAGCTTCTCCATCTTCAAGCGCGGCATGCGCGGCGTCTATCAGCACTGCGCCAAGCACCACCTGCACCGCTACCTTGCCGAGTTCGACTTCCGGTATTCCAACCGCATCGCGTTGGGCGTTGGTGACGTGGCTCGCGCCGACACCCTGTTGGCTGGTATCGTGGGCCGCCGCCTCACCTATCAAACAGCTAGTGGGCAAGCCTGATGGCGAAAGCACCGAAGAAACCGCCGCCGGACGAGGACGAGGACCAAAGCCAAAGGTTCCTCGAAGCCGCAGAGGCCGCCGAAGCCGATGGCGGACTAAGCCCCACCGAGGCCGAGGAGGCGTTTGAGGTTCTGATGTCGAAGGCTGCGCCAAAGAAGCCTCACCCACCAGGGTAGGTCTTTTGAAGCTCGGTCGGGAAGTCGCGGGTGCCGAAGTCCGTCGCCACGAAGTGGTTGTGGTTCTTCACTCCCGCCGTCGCCTCCTCGAAAAATGCACGCTCCGTGGCGGCCTTAGGATTTGCCGCAGCCATGCAGCGGAACCGCCGGCAGAAGAACGCCAGGAAGTCCGAAATCTGGAGGGCGTAGAGCTTCTTCTTGTCCTCCAAGACGAGAGACCTAAGGACGCCGTTATACGCCCCCTCATCCCTGAGCTTGTTGAAAATCAAGACCATGGGTTGGCCACTAGACCGTATTAAGAAACGCGACGTCGTTGCTCTGTTGGATAATGTCGCGCAGACCGCGCCGGTCTCCGCAAACCGCACACTTGCGGTGCTTCGTCGATTCTTCAACTGGTGCGTGGAGCGGGATATATTAGAGATTTCTCCGTGCGTCGGGGTAAAGGCGCCTACGAGCGAGATACCTCGGGATCGGGTGCTCGGCGATGCGGAACTTCGAACTGTGTGGACGGCTTGCGAGCGTCTTGGCCGACCCTTCGGGCCCCTCGTCCAGATGCTCATGCTGACGGGGCAACGCCTGACGGAAGTATCCCACATGCGGTGGTCAGAAATCGACCTTTCAACAGCAATGTGGACCATACCGCGAGAGCGCGTAAAGAACGGCAGCCGACACGAAGTACCATTGTCTGACGCCGTCTTGTCTATTTTGACAGATTGTCCGCCGTCAGGTCCACTGAGACGGATTTAGGGTTCCGATTAGCGGAGGGTTTTGGTCTCATCGCAGTGACGTAGGAACGAAGATGAGATCAAAACCCTTGCCCTTAAAGTCGACGCCCGGTGAGCGGGTGGCGAAGGA
>JBBQTP010000106.1:0-14039 GCA_038213205.1 Caulobacterales bacterium | reverse complement strand
AGCGCTACGACTACCGCCATGGCTGGCGCGGCGCCTGGGGCCACGTGACCACGCTGGACGGCTGGGAAGCCGTGGCGAAGAAGTCGGTGACCCCGGCGGAGCGCCGTACGTGGCTGCAGGCGGTGGTCACCGCGGCCAATGGCGGGGCTGTGCAAGTCAGGACGCTGGACGGCCGCGCCGGCGCGCTCGCCGCCGACGACGTCGCCTGGGCGCGGCGCGGAAAAGGCATCGGCGCGGGGGACTTGGTGTTCGTGGCGCCATCGGACAAAGGCCCGGGCTTCCTGCTGAAGCAGGTGCCGGCGGTCAATGGCGCCATGGTGGCCATGGATCCAGACACCGGCCGGGTGCTGGCCATGGTCGGCGGCTACTCCTTCTCGCTGTCGAGCTTCAACCGCGCCACCCAGGCGATGCGCCAGCCGGGTTCGGCCTTCAAGCCGATCGTCTATGCGACGGCTCTGGAGAACGGGTACACGCCCGCCAGCGTGGTGCTGGACGGCCCGATCAGCCTGCCGGGCGGGAATGGCCAAGCCTGGACGCCGGAAAATTACGAGCACGAATACCTGGGCCCGCTGCAGCTACGCAAAGGCCTGGAGCTCTCCCTCAACACCATGACCGTGCGCCTGGCCCAGGGCGTCGGCATGCCAAAAATCAGCGCCTCGGCGATCCGGCTGGGCGTGGTGACCAAGATGGAGAACGTGCTGGCCATGGCGCTGGGCGCCGGCGAGACCACGGTGTTCCGCCTGACCAGCGCCTATGCCACCTTCGTCAACGGCGGCCGCAAGATCGAGCCGCACCTGATCGAGTTGGTTCAGGACCGCGAGGGCAAGACCATCTTCCGCGCCGACCAGCGCGATTGCGACCGCTGCGGCCAGGGCTTCAACGGCGACGAGAGCCCCCGCGTGCCGGTCTCTGGCGCCCAGGTCTGGGATCCGATCACCGCCTACCAGATCACCTCGATGTTGCAGGGTGTGGTGCAGCGGGGAACCGGCGCGGCCGCCTCGGTGCTCGGCCGACCCACCGGCGGCAAGACCGGCACCACGAGCGAGTTCCGCTCGGCCTGGTTCGTGGGCTTCACCCCGCACATCGTGGTCGGCACCTATATCGGCTTCGACGACAACCGGACGCTCGGCGAAGGCGAGCAGGGCGCGCGCGCCGCCTTGCCGATGTTCATCGAGTTCATGAAGGAGGCGAACAAGTACTACGCCCCCGACGACTTCAGGGCGCCGGCCAACGCCAAGTTCGCAATGGTGCGCGGCATCCGCGAAGCCTTCCGGCCCGGCACCGAGCCCAGGGTCGCCGACCAGGGTGACGCCGCGACCGGCCCGCAGCCCTACAGCAAGGTCTTCCAGAACGGCATCACCGGCGCGCCCAACGCCGCCGCGGCCATCGCCCCGCCGCCGCCGCCGCCCAAGAAGGCCGACGAGACCAAAGGCTTGTACTGACCTCCTGAGCGCGCCCTACCGCGCGCTCAGGAAGTGATGAAAATTGTTGTTCAATCGAGCGTAGGGCTCGACTGAACGGCCGGCCCAGCCTATCTGGCCCGTCCCAACGAGTATGGGGCGCACTGATTGGAGTTTCCCATGAGATTGGATGTCGAGGCCGCCAAGGCTGACATCGAGCAGTCGATCGAACTGCTCAGGAGGCGTCTTTGACTGGGAGCCCGCACTCCGCCAGCTCGACGAACTGAACGCCCGGGTCGAGGACCCGACCCTCTGGGACAACGCCACCGCGGCCCAGGCCCTGATGCGCGAACGCACGCGGCTGGCCAGCCAGGTCGACGCGGTGAAGGGCCTGGAGCGCGATCTTGCCGATGCCCTGGGCTACGCCGAAATGGCCGACGAGGAGGGCGATGAGCCCTCGCTCGAGGAAGCCCGCGGCCAGCTGAAGGCCATCAAGGAGCGCGCCGGCCGCGCCGAGCTGGAGGCATTGCTGTCAGGCGAGGCCGACAGCAACGACGCCTTCGTGGAAATCAACTCCGGCGCCGGCGGCACAGAGTCCTGCGACTGGGCCGGCATGTTGCTGCGCATGTACTCTCGCTGGGCCAACGCCCACGGCATGGGCGTCGACTTCCTGGAAGAGACCTCCGGCGACCAGGCCGGGATCAAGTCGGCGACCCTGCAGATCAAGGGGACCAACGCCTACGGCTGGCTGAAGACCGAGGCCGGAGTACACCGTCTGGTCCGCATCTCGCCGTTCGACTCAGCCGCCAAGCGCCACACCAGCTTCGCCTCGGTCTGGGTCTATCCGGTGGTGGATGACGACATCGTCATCGACATCAATCCCGCCGACGTGCGCACCGACACCTACCGCGCCTCCGGCGCCGGCGGTCAGCACATCAACAAGACCGACTCGGCCGTGCGCCTCACCCACATCCCAACCGGCATCGCGGTGGCCTGCCAAGCCGGCCGCTCACAGCACCAGAACCGCGACGAGGCCTGGAAGATGCTGCGCGCGCGCCTCTACGAGGCCGAACTGCAGAAGCGTGAGGCCGAGAAGCAGGCCATGGAAGACCAGAAGACCGATATCGGCTGGGGCCACCAAATCCGCAGCTACGTTCTGCAGCCCTATCAGATGGTCAAGGACCTGCGGACCGAGGTGGAAACCTCCGACACCCAGGGCGTTCTGGACGGTGACCTCGACGCCTTCATGGGCGCGTCGCTGGCCCAGCGGGTGGGCGTGACGCGGGACGCGGCGGAGGGCTAGGCGGAGCCTATTCGGCTGCCTCCGGCACTAGGCTGAGCTGTTCGGGGATCGGCGGCACGAACTTCACGCTGCGGCCGGAGAAGTGGGCCCCCGCGTCGATGGCGATCTGGGTGTGGGTGATGTCGCCGTCCACCTTGGCGGTGGCGTAGAGGCGCACAGCGCGGGCGGCGATGGTGCCGGCCACGCGGCCGCGGATTTCGACGGTCTCGGCCTCGACCGCGCCCTCGACCTGGCCCGTCTCGCCGATGGAAAGGTGCCCAGCCTTCAGGTCGCCGCGCACGGCCCCGTCGAGCTGGACCTCGCCCTCGGTGACCAAGTCGCCGACCATCGAGACGTTCTCGGCGATCAGCGAGCAGGCGATGGCCTTGCGGGCCGGCGCGTCTGGGCTCTCGGGCCGGCTGGAGCCCGACTTCGCTGGCTTAGTCGGCTGCTTGCTGAACATACGCGCCTGCCTTGAGGAAACGTTCCGGATTTTGCGCCCGGCCGTTGACCCACACCTCGTAGTGCAGGTGGGTGCCGGTGGAGCGGCCGGTCGAGCCCATGCCGCCCAGCCGCTGGCCGACGGCGACCTGCTGGCCGACGCTGACCGAGATCGCGGCGAGGTGGGCGTACCGGGTCTTGAAGCCGCGGCCGTGGTCGATCTCCACCGTGTTGCCATAGCCGGACCGCGCGCCGGTGAAGGAGACGACGCCCGGCGCCGTGGCGTGGATCGCCTCCATGCGGGAGCCTGAGAAGTCCTGGCCGGAGTGGAAGGCCGGGTGGCCGTTAAAGGGGTCGCTGCGCACGCCGAAGCCGCTGGAGCGGTCGGCATCGCCCTCTACCGTCGGCTTGGCCAGCGGCAGGTCCTTGGCGGCCAGCTCCAAGGCGTGGGCCTCGCTCATGTCGGCGGCGGCCCGCTGGATGCGGTCGGCGAAACTCTCGTCTACATCGAGCACGGCGGCCAGCGCGCGGGGATCCTTGCTCTCGATCAGCGGCCCGCCCAGCGAACCGCTTTTGGGCATGAAGGAGGCCGGCGTCAGGCCAGCCAGGCGGAAGGCCAGCCGCAGCCGGTCGGCGCGGCTCTTGGCGAAGCTGTCGGCGGCGTCCAGCAGCTGTTCCTGGTTCACCCGGATGGTGTCGACGATGTGCGTCGGGTTCTTGTCGTTGGAGGCCAGCGCCTGGTTGATCACGGGTGTCAGGGCCGCCGCGGCGCCTGGCGTGTCCTTCATGTCAGTGAGCAGCATGGCGAGCGCGGCGTGACGCTTTGCGATCCCGGCGGCGACGGTGGTGTTGGCGGTACCGCCATTCAGCTCAGCCACCGCCGAGTTCAGGCGCGCCTGGCGGTCGGCGATCCAGCGCTCATACTTGGCCTGGGTGCGGGCGACCTCGCGGTCCGCCGACCCGACCGACAGCATGCTTACTAGCATCGACGCGCTGCAGATGCCCATCCACAGGGCGGCGGCCGAAACGCCGGCCGCGGCGACCATCTGTTTGCGGGGCGTGAGCACGTAGCCCTTCATCTCGCCGCCCGACCGGACGTAGAGGTGACGCTCTGGGAAAAAATCCTCGATCGAGCGTCGTAGGCGCGCCAGGCGTGTCATGCGGTCGCTCGGGTCCCCACCCCTTCGATGCCGGCGATATGCAATCAGAAATTAACCACATGCAAGGCGCTTTGCGCCCAATTCCCGACTGATTCGGATTCGCTCCACAGTTGAATTCCCTTCGGACCCTAGAGGGCCTTCGCGGCGTCAAGCACAGCCTGGGCGTGTCCCGCGACCTTCACCTTGCGCCAGATGCGGCGGATGGTCCCGTCGGCGATCAGGAAGGTGGATCGGTCGATGCCCATATAGCGGCGTCCGTAGAGGCTCTTTTCCACCCAGCTTCCATAGCCCTCTACGACGGCGCCGGCCGGGTCGGAGCCCAGCCGGACAGTGAGGGAATATTTGCCGGTGAACTTCTCGTGGCTCTTCACGCTGTCCTTGGACACGCCGATCACGCTGGCGCCGGCCTTGGCGAAATCGGCGGCCAGCGCGCTGAACTGCTGGGCTTCCATGGTGCAGCCGGTGGTGTCGTCTTTCGGGTAAAAATAGAGCACCAGGGTCTTGCCCGCGAAGTCGGCCAGCCGGATCGACCCGTCCGCGCCCTCCAGTTCGAAGTCCGGCGCCTTGGCGCCCTCGCTCGGTCCAGTCATCGACGAACTCCTCAGACGGGTTTCACCAGGACGATCTTCTTCGTGCCGGCGGCGAGCTTGATCACGCCGTCCACTAGGTCGGCGTCGCTCACCGTTCGGTTGGCGTCGGTCTCGGCCTTGTCGTTCAGCCGTAGACCGCCGCCCTGGGCCAGGCGGCGAGCCTCGCCCCGCGAGCCGGCCAGACCCGCGTCCGTCGCCAGCGCCGCCAGCACGATGCCTGCCGAGAGCTCGGCCGCCGGCACCTCATGCGTGGGCAGATCGTCGGAAAGCGAGCCGCGCTCGAAGGCCGCCTCCGCCGCGCCGGCTGCCTTCGCCGCCTCGTCGGGGCCGTGCAGCAGGGTCGTCGCTGTATTGGCCAGCACCTTCTTGGCTTCGTTGATCTCAGCGCCCGGCAGCTTTTCCAGCCGCGCGATCTCGTCCAGCGGCAGGTCGGTGAACAGGCGCAGGAACCGGCCCACGTCGGCATCCTCGGTGTTGCGCCAGAACTGCCAGTAGTCGTAGGGCGACCGCATCTCGGCGTTCAGCCACACGGCCCCGCCCACCGTCTTGCCCATCTTCGCGCCTGAGGCAGTGGACAGCAGCGGCGTTGTCAGGCCGAACGCGGCCTTCTGGTCCACGCGGCGGATCAGCTCCACCCCGTTGACGATGTTGCCCCACTGGTCGGACCCGCCCATCTGCAGGACGCAGCCCATGCGGCGCTCCAGCTCCAGGAAGTCCACCGACTGCATCAGCATGTAGTTGAACTCGAGGAAGGTCATCGGCTGCTCGCGCTCAAGCCGGGCCTTGACGCTGTCGAACGCCAGCATGCGGTTGATGGTGAAGTGCACCCCGAACTCGCGCAGGAACTCGACGTAGCCGAACTTGGACAGCCATTCGTCGTTGTCGACCATCACCGCGTCGGTAGGCCCGTCGCCGAAGGTCAGGAACTTGGCGAACGCGGTCTTGATCGAGGCAATGTTGTCCTGGATCTGGTCGTGGGTGAGGAGCGGACGCGCCGCGTCCTTGTCCGTCGGATCGCCGACCTTGGTGGTGCCGCCGCCCATCAGCACGATCGGCTTGTGGCCGGCCTGTTGGAAGCGCCGCAGCATCATGATCTGGATCAGGCTGCCAACGTGCAGGCTGGCCGCCGTCGCGTCGAATCCGATGTAGGCGTGGACCGGTCCGGCCAGGCACGCCGCGTCCAGCTCCGCCGGATGGGTGATCTGATGGATGAAGCCCCGCGCCTGCATGGTCTGCAGGAAGTCGGACTTGAACAGCGCGTCGGGCATTCGGGGATTCTCTGGGTCGGGCTGGCCGGGCTTTAGCATGGCCGGGCCGAACGTATCGAGGGACATGACAGGCTCCTTCTGTGTGAGGAGGACGGCGCTGGTCAGGATGGTCTGGAACGTGCGCCGGCCGGGGAGGGCAGGCGCGAGAGATCGGTCGCCTGCTAAAGGGGCAGGCGGTAATAGCGGCCAGTACGGGCGGCGGGTTCGATCATGGGCGGGCTAGCTACAGGACGGCGCTCATGGCAGTCAATCCATATGCGCGTACTGGGATTCATGACCGGGACCTCCCTCGACGCCGTCGACATGGCGGTGCTGGAGACCGACGGCGAGGCCATTTCCGCCTTTGGGCCGGCCGGGGAACGCAAGCTCAGCGACGCCACCCGCGACATCATGCTGGCCGCCACAGCCGAGGCGTTGACCTGGGCGCGCGGGACGCCGGAGCCGGCGATCTTCGCCGAGGCCGCCCGGGCGGGGGCCGAGGAGCATTTCGCCGCCGCCGAGGGGTTCCTGGCGGCCAACGACCTCAAATGGTCGGACATCGACCTGATCGGCATGCACGGCCAGACCGTCCTGCACGAGCGCCCCCTGAAGGGGCGGCCCGGCCGCACCGTCCAGTTGGGCGATGCAGCGCTGCTGGCCGCCAAGGCCGGCGTGCCGGTGGCGCACGACTTCCGCACCGCCGACGTGGCCGCGGGGGGAGAGGGCGCGCCGCTGGCGCCGATCTACCATCTGGCCCGGGCGGTGGCGTCGGGCCTGGAGGCCCCGCTGGCGGTGCTCAACGTTGGCGGGGTCGCCAACGTCACCTTCTGGGCGGGTGGCGACGACATCGCCGCCTTCGACACCGGCCCCGGCAACGGGATGATCGACCTGATGGTTCAGGCGCGAGGCGCCGGGCGCTTCGACGACAAAGGCCGCTATGCCAGCGTTGGCCGAGTCGACGCCGGCGTGCTTTCGGGGTTGCTGGCCCATCCCTATTTCGCCGCGCCCGCGCCCAAGTCCCTCGACCGCTTCGACTTCTCGCTCGAGGCGCTCGAAAAGCTTGAGCTTGAAGACGCGGCCGCCACGCTGGTCGCGTTCACCGCTGAGGCCGTCCGCCTCGGTTTCGACCTGATGGGCCAGACGCCGACCGAGGTCATCGTCACCGGCGGCGGCCGGCACAATCCGCAGATCATGAAGGCGCTCGCCGAGCGCCTGCCCATGCCGGTGAAGAGCTCCGAGGACCACGGCTGGCGGGGCGATTCCATCGAGGCCGAAGCCTTCGCCTACCTCGCCGCCCGCACGGCGCGCGGCCTGCCGATCAGCTATCCGAAGACCACCGGCGTGGTCACGCCGATGACCGGCGGCAAGATCGTCAAACCCTAGCTTGCGCCCCAGGCACGGGCGCGCGACCGTTGGGGATTGGCAGTGTTGGGGAGTGTCCATGCATCTTGTGAAATGGGTCGGGCGAGCGCTGGCGTTCGCGGTCCTCGGCGTGGCGGCGACATCGGCCCAGGCCGCCGGGCTCAACGTCGCCGTCAGCTTCCCGGGCGCGGCCGAAGCCAAGCCCATCGACGGCCGGCTGATCCTGCTGTTCTCCACCGACACGAAGAGCGAGCCGCGCACCCAGGTCTCCGGCGAAAGCGCCTTGCCGTCGCCCTTCGTGTTCGGCCAGACCGTCGACGGGATGAAAGCCGGCCAGGTGGTCACGGTGGGCGCGGTCGCCTTCGGCTGGCCGGCCCGCTCGCTCGCCGGCCTCAAGGCCGGCGACTACACCGTCCAGGCGGTGCTGAACCGCTACGAGACCTTCCACCGGGCCGACGGCGCCGTCCTGAAACTGCCGCCGGACAAGGGCGAGGGTCAGCAGTGGAACGAAAAGCCCGGCAACCTCTATTCGACGCCGATCAAGGTCCATGTCGACCCGGCGCACCCGAAAACCATCACGCTGAGCCTCGCCAACAAGATCGCTCCGATCGCCGACAAGCCGGACACCCCCTACGTCCGCCACATCCGCATCAAGAGCGAGATGCTGTCGAAGTTCTGGGGCCGGCCGGTCTATCTGCGCGCCCATGTGCTGCTGCCGGAGGGCTTCGAGGCCCATCCGAACGCCCGCTATCCGTTGATGGTCTTCCACGGCCACTTCCCGGACGACATCTCCGAGTTCCGGACCACGCCGGCCGACCCGAACCTCAAGCCCGACTATTCCGAGCGCTTCCACCTGGCCGGCTACAACCGCATTCAGCAGCAGGAGGCCTATAACTTCTACAAGCGTTGGACGTCCAAGGACTTCCCGCGGTTTCTTGTGATCGAGATCGACCACGCCACGCCCTACTACGACGACAGCTATGCGGTGAATTCCGAGAACCTCGGCCCCTATGGCGATGCGCTCAACTACGAGCTCCTGCCGGCGGTGGAGAAGCAGTTCCGAGCGATCGGAGCCGGCTGGGCGCGGTTCACCTACGGCGGCTCGACCGGTGGATGGGAGGCTCTGGCCACTCAGGTCTTTTATCCGGACCTCTACAATGGCGCGTACGTTGCCTGTCCCGACCCGATCGACTTCCGCGCCTACACGGTGGTCAACATCTACCAGGACAAGAACGCCTACGAGCTGAAGGGACAGGCCCGGAACGAGGAACGTCCGGCCAGCCGCAACTATCTGGGCGAGATCTTCCAGACCCAGCGCGACGCCAACCACCTGGAGCTGGCGCTGGGCGACCACGGCCGCTCAGGCGGGCAGTGGGACATCTGGCAGGCGGTCTACGGCCCGAAGGGCGCCGACGGCTATCCAGCCCCGATCTGGGACAAGGTCACCGGGGACATCGATCCGAAGGTCGCCGCCTACTGGCGCGAACACGCCGACCTGACCCATATCATCGCGCGCGACTGGAAGACCCTGGGCCCGAAGCTCACCGGCAAGATCCACATCTATGTGGGCCGCGGTGACACCTACTTCCTCAACAACGCCGTCTACTACGCTCAGGAGACCCTGGAGGGCCTGAGGGACCCGCCGTTCAATGGCGAGTTCGCCTATGGCGCCAAGGATGAGCACTGCTGGAACGGCGACCCGACGCTGGCGAACGCCTATTCGCGCCTGCACTACAACTTCATGTACCTGCCGAAGATCCTCGACCGCATCGCCAAGACCGCGCCCCCTGGCGCGGACCTGACAAGCTGGCGGTACTAGGCCTCGTCCAGGATCAGGTTGTCGATCAGCCGCGTGGCGCCGAAGCGCACGGCCACGGACGCGAGGACCCGGCTGCCGGTGACGGTAAGTTCCGCCAGGGTGGTTGGATCAGCGATGCTGACATAGTCGATGAGGAGACCGGGTTCGGCCGATAGCGTCCGGCGCATGGCGTCGCGAAGGCTCTCAGCGTCTCGCTGGCCGGCGTCGAACAGCGACCGAGCCGCGCTTAGAGCCCGATAGATCACGGGGGCTGCGGCACGCTGCGTAGGCGTTAGGTAGCTGTTGCGGCTGGAGAGCGCCAAGCCGTCGCTCTCGCGCACAGTGGGCGCAACGACGATCTCGACAGGCATGTCGAGGTCGCGCACAAGCTTGCGGATCACCACGCTCTGCTGAGCGTCCTTCTGGCCGAAATAGGCCCGCGTCGGTTGGATGATGTTGAACAGCTTGGCGACCACCGTCGCCACGCCGGCGAAGTGGCCGGGCCGCACCGCGCCCTCCAGACGGGCGGTGACGCCGCCGATCACGATCTCGGCGTCGAAGGCGGGCGGATACATCTCCGCAGGCTCGGGAACAAACACCAGATCAGCGCCCGCCGCCTCGAGCATGACGAGGTCGCGCGGCAGGTCACGCGGATAGCGGGCGAGGTCCTCGTTGGGCGCGAACTGGGTGGGATTGACGAAGATGCTGGCCGCCACCGATGAGCATTCGGCGCGCGCCCGGGCTACAAGACTGAGGTGGCCGCTGTGCAGGAAGCCCATCGTCGGAACCAGGCCGAGATCGCCGACGCCAGCTCGGGCGGCGCGGACCTCCGCGATCGTGTGCAAGACGCGCATGCCGGTCGCCGGTCAGGCCAGGGCGCGGGCGAGTTCGTCGGCGTCCATCCCCGCGCCCTGGGCCGAGGTAGGGAAGGTGCGATCCTCGACGTCGGAGACGTAGGCGCGCAAAGCCGCCTCTATCGCCGCGCCGAGCTCGACGTAGCGCTTGGCGTGGCGTGGCGAGCTCTCGAAGAGGCCCAGGATGTCGTGCCAGACCTGCACCTGCCCATCGCAGCCGGCGCCGGCGCCGATGCCGATGGTCGGGATGCGCAGCCGTTGGGTGACAGCCTCCGCCAGCGGTGCGGGCACGAGTTCAAGGACCACAGCGAAGGCGCCGGCCGCCTCCAGGGCGAGCGCATCCTCGATCAACCGCTTGGCGCAGTCCGCCTGCCTGGCCTGGACGCGAACGCCTAGCTGGTGCTGCGACTGGGGCGTGAAGCCGAGGTGCCCCATCACCGGCACGCCGAGCTCCGTCAGGTGTTGCACGGTCGGGGCCATATGCGCGCCACCCTCCAGCTTCACAGCATGAATTTGCGCCTCCTGCATTAAGCGGCGGGCGGCTGCGACCGCGTCATGCTTGCTAGCGTAGGTGAGGAACGGCAGGTCGCAGACCACCAGGGCGCTCACAGTCCCGCGCACCACCGCGGCGGCGTGGCGCGTCATGTCGTCGAGGGTGACGGGCAGGGTGGTGTCATGGCCATGCACGACCATGCCCAGAGAATCGCCGACCAGCAGCATCTGCACGCCCGCCCGATCGGCGATCCGCGCTGAGGGGAAATCGTAGGCCGTGAGCATGGCGATGCGCCGGCCAGTCGCTTTTAGCTGGCGAATGTCTTGCAGGGTGGTTCGCATGGCTACTCCAACGTCTGCCTAGCGTCTTGCGCCCCCGCGCCTTGGATCAGTCCTTGGCGCGTTCCTGGTAGGAGCCGTCTTCCGTCAGGATCACAACGCGGGTGCCGGCGGCGATGTAGGGCGGCACCATGATCCGCGCGCCATTGGTAAGGATCGCGGGCTTGTAGGACGAGGACGCCGTCTGGTTCTTCACCGCCGGCTCCGTGTCGGTGATCTCAAAGGTCACCGTGCGCGGCAGCTCCATCGAGATCGGCACCCCCTCATGGGTCGAGAGCGTCACCGTCATGTTGTCCTGCAGCCATGGGGCCGCATCGCCCACCACGTCCGGGGTGGCGATGACCTGGTCGTAGTTCTCCGGGTTCATGAAGTGGAACCCCTCGGCGTCCTGGTAGAGGAAGGTGAAATTGCGGTCGTCGACGAAGGCGCGCTCGACCTGCTCGGTGGTGCGCCAGCGCTCGGACACCTTCACCCCGTCGGAGATGCGCCGCATGTTGAGCTGGGTCACGGGCGTGCCCTTGCCAGGGTGGATGTTCTCGGCGGTGAGCACGACGTAGAGCTTGCCCTCCATGTCGACGACGGCGCCCCTGCGGAGCGAGCTGGCGGCTACTTTCAAGCGGTGTTCCTCGGGTGGCGTCGGACCTGCGCGTGACCCGCAGCGATTCCGCAGATGAAATTGTTGTCGCGCCCCTATAGCGATTGACGCCGAAATCGCCAGCCCCCCCAACCGGTCGCACCCCATGCCCGAACCTGAGCCCTCGCCCTGGTGGAGCCCCGGCCGGCTCGCGGACCGCCGGCCGTTCCTAGTCAGGCGTGCGGCGATCACTCGAGCCATCCGCGCCTGGTTCGACGCTCGCGCCTTCGTCGAGGTCGAGACCCCGGCCCTGCAGGTCTCGCCGGGCAACGAGGCTCATTTGCATGCCTTCGAGACCGAGGCGCTGGGCCTGGCGGGCGAGCGGTCGCCGCTCTACCTGCGCACCTCGCCGGAGTTCGCGGCCAAGAAGCTGCTGGCGGCTGGCGAGCCCAGGCTGTTCGAACTTGCCCGGGTTTGGCGCAACCGCGAGCGCGGCCCGCTGCACCACCCCGAGTTCACGATGCTGGAGTGGTATCGCGCCGAAGAGCCCTATGAGACCCTGATGGCCGACTCCGCAAGCCTGCTGGCGGTGGCCGCCGAGGCGGCCGAGGCGAGGATGCTCACCTACCGGGGGCACAGCATCGACCCCCTGGCCGAGCCCGAGCGCCTGACCTTGGCTGAGGCGTTCGATCGGTTCGCCGGCATCGATCTGTTGGCGACGCTGGATGACCGCGAGGCCCTGGCCGTCGCCGCGAGCGCGCAAGGGGTCCGAACGGCCTCCGACGACACCTGGGCCGATGTCTTCAGCCGGCTCCTGGTGGAGAAGGTCGAGCCGTACCTCGGCTGCGAGCGGGCGACGATCCTCTGCGAATACCCGGTCAGCGAGGCGGCGCTCGCCCGGCCCAAGGCCTCCGACCCGCGCGTGGCCGAACGCTTCGAGCTCTATGCCTGCGGGGTCGAGCTGGCCAACTGCTTCGGCGAACTCACCGATCCGGCCGAACAGCGCCGCCGCTTCGAGGCCGAGATGGCCGAAAAGGCTCGCGTCTACGGCGAGACCTATCCGATCGACGAGGACTTCCTGGCCGCGCTCGTCCAGATGCCGCCGGCCAGCGGCGGCGCGCTGGGCCTCGACCGCCTCGTTATGCTGGCCACCGGCGCGGCGCATATTGAACAGGTTCTCTGGGCGCCCGTCGCCACGCCTTGACGGCTCCGGACCCGGACCGCATCTCTTCAGGCATGAGCGACTTCCCCCCCAAGGCAGATTGGCCAGACGACATCTTCACCGAGCCGTCCAACGTCGACCCGGACACCCTGGCCAACCTCGGGCCGCTGACCCGGTTGGCCGGTGTCTGGGAGGGCAAGAAGGGGATCGACCTCAATCCCAAGGCCGACGGGCCAGAGCGGCGGGTCTACATTGAGCGCATCGAGATGCAGCCGATCGATCCGCAGGCCAACGGCCCGCAACTGCTCTACGGCCTGCGCTACCACATCCACATCAATACCGAGGAAGAGGCGATCACCTTCCACGACCAGGTGGGTTACTGGCTCTGGGAGCCCGCGACCGGTCTGGTCATGCAGACCCTGGCGATCCCGCGCGGCCAGTCGCTGCTGGCCGGCGGCAAGGCCAAGCCGGACGGCGCGGGCCTGATCGTGTCCGCCAGGCGCGGCGAGACCGAGTTCGGCATCACCTCGACGGCCTTTCTCGAATACGCCTTCCGCACCGACGCCTATCAGCTCGATGTGACCTTCAACGCCGACGGGTCCTGGAGCTATGTTTCAGACACCACTCTGGCGGTGCGTGGCCGCCCAGAGCCCTTCCTGCACCGCGACCGCAATACGCTCCACAAGATCGCCGAGCCGACGCCGAACCCGCTGTCGCTGATCGAGACCTGACCCGCCCCACGTTGCCCGCCCAGCCGCCTTGGGCCATACCGCGTCCGACATGAGCGCCAAGACCCTCACCAGCCCGAAGGCCCTGGCCGCCGCCGGCCTCGTCGCACCCGAACGCATCGCCGGGTTGGAGGCGGTCGCGGCGCAGTACGCCGTGGCCATTACGCCGGCGATGGCCGAGCTGATCGACGCCAACGACCCCGCCGACCCCATCGCGCGGCAGTTCATTCCCTGCGAGGCCGAGCTCGTCCTGCAGCCGGAAGAGTCCGTCGACCCGATCGGCGATTTCACCCATTCTCCGTTGGAAGGCGTCGTCCACCGCTATCCCGACCGCTGCCTGCTGAAGGTCAATCACGCCTGCGCGGTCTACTGCCGCTTCTGCTTCCGCCGCGAGATGGTGGGCCCCGAGGGCCTGCGCCCGCTGTCGCCCGCCGCCCTGGACGCCGCGGTGGCCTACATTGCCGAGCATCCCGCCATCTGGGAGGTGATCGTCACCGGCGGTGATCCCCTCATCCTGTCGCCGCGCCGCCTGGCCGAGGTGATGGCCCGGCTGGCGCAGATCGATCACGTTAAGATCGTCCGCTTCCACACGCGCGTGCCCGCCGTGGCG
>JBBQTP010000105.1:0-14081 GCA_038213205.1 Caulobacterales bacterium | reverse complement strand
GCCAGGCGGCCGGAGGCGGTGGCGGTGCTGGAAGCCTTCACCCGGACCGAGATGGCGCAGGGATGCCGGCTGCTTGATCCCGGCGATGTTGGGCGAAACCACCCGGAACTTGCGACGCCCGGCCTGCAGGCTGCGCTCTGGAGCCCACATGAGCTGCGGGTGGAGTCGCGCGAGGTGATCCCGCGCCTGGCCGCCTGGCTGGCGGCGCGCCACGGGGTGGCGTTCCACTGGGGTACGACGGTGCAGGGGGTGGAGACCTCAAGGGTTCTGAGCTCCCGCGGGCCGATCGAGGCCGCCGCCATTGCGGTTTGTCCAGGTGACGATCTGACGGCCCTGTTCCCCGACGCGATCGCCCGCCATGGCATCACCCGCTGCAAGCTGCAGATGTTGCGGCTCGCCGATCCGGGCTTTCGCTTGAGCGCCGGCGTGATGTCCGATCTCGGCCTGGTGCGATACGCCGGCTATGCCGCATTGCCTGAGGCGGAGGAGCTGCGGATCCGCCTGGCCCGCGAACAGGCCGCCCAGCTGGCGAATGGCGTACACCTGATCGTCGTGCAAAGCGCCGACGGCAGCCTGGTGGTCGGCGACAGCCACCACTATTCCCCGACGCCGGACCCGTTTTCCCACGAAGCCGTCGACCGGCTGATCCTGGACGAATTCGCCGCCGTGTTCGGCCGCGCGCCGCCGCCGGTGCTGGAACGATGGACCGGGACCTATGCGTCGGCGGGCGAGCGGACGGTGCTGCTGGAGGCGCCGCTGCCTGGCGTGCGGCTGGCGATGGTGACCACCGGCGCGGGGGCCTCCACCGGCTTCGCGCTGGGCGAAGATGTGGTGGCGGAATTGTTTGGGGAGCTTGTGTCGTGACGCATGACGGTCTGAAGGCCTTCGATCTGGTAATCTTCGATTGGGCCGGCACCATGGTCGATTTCGGCTGCCGCGCGCCGGTCCTGGCGCTCACCGAGGCCTTCGCCCGCCGCGGCGTACATCTGGAGGAGGCTGCCGCGCGCGTCGACATGGGCAAGGCTAAGGCCGACCATGTCCGCGCGCTGCTGGCTCTGGAAGCTGTGGCGCGGGCCTGGACTGAGGCCCAGGGCGCGGCGCCGGGTGAGGCGGATGTCGCCGCGCTGATGGATGACCTCGGCCCCTTGATGCGCGACGCGGCAGAGCATGCGTCAGCGCTGATCCCCGGCGCGGCGGATACGGCGGCGGCGTTACGGGCGGCCGGACTGAAGGTCGCCTCGTCGACCGGCTACACGCGCGAGATGATGGCCCCGGTGCTGGTTCGCGCCGCTGAGCAGGGCTATGCGCCCGACCACCTGGTCTGCGCCGACGAGACGCCGCAGGGCCGACCCTCGCCGCTAATGATCTACAAGGCCTGCGCCGAACTGGGCGTCTGGCCGCTGTCGCGGGTGATCAAGGTGGACGACGCCGAGGCCGGCATCGCCGAGGGCCGGGCAGCAGGCTGCTTCACCATCGGCGTCTCCGCCTCGGGCAACAGCATCGGCCTGTCGCACGCGGCCCTGGCGGCCCTGGAACCCACCGACCGGGTGGAACGTGTGGCCGCGGCTGCGGACCGCCTGCGGACCGCGGGCGCTGACCTGGTGATCGAAACCGTCGCCGACCTGGTCGCGGCGTTGACGAGCTGAAGACGCAGACCTGCTGCATCTCCAAAACGTCCAAGCGCCTCCACGACCACAACCTAGTCGGCGACTGTGACCACTCTCGCGGCGAGGCGGCCCTGGATGGCCACGCCAAGCGCGATGGTGGCGATCATGGCGGTGATCGCGGCCCAGGCGTGCGGGTGCAGGAGCGGAATGCCGACCAGCACCAGGCCGTCGTTGCCGCCCGGCGTGAGTAGGCCGCCCAGGCCCATCAGCCAGCCGCCGCCGACGCAGCGGGCGACGGCCGACAGGCTCGGCCGCGAGCGCCGCAGCTTGCCTGACGTCCAGCCACCGGCGACGGCGCCCAGCAGCAAAGCGGCGAACAGCAGGCCGCGCGGCAAGGCGTTCGTGGCCATCCCGTTTCGCGCCAATTCCGACAGCAGCTCGGTGTAGGCCCAGCCGCCGACGGTCAGCATGGTGATCACGAAGGTGATGCCGATCACCGTCGTCGCGTGGTGCGGCGACCAGATGTGGGCGGTGAACGTCTTCTGACGGGCGGCGACGATCGCTTCGTAACCCCGCCAGGCCAGCACCGCGACGATCACTGCGCCGGCCCACAGCGGTAGGTCAAACAGCAGGGACGAGCCGGTCAGCGGCGTCGGCATGACGCCGGCGACCAGCGGGGCCGCGGTCAGGCAGCCCAGGAAGAAGCCCACAGGCGTCAAGGCATAGATCCATTCGCCGGAGCCGAGGCGGGCGACCGTGCCGAACACGCAGGCCTTGTTGACCAGGGCGCCGGCGCCCAGCAGCGCCCCGCCGGCCACCGACCAGATGGAGAGTGCGAAGCCTGACGGCGCGCGCATCAAGAGGCCGATGTGGCAGGCGATGAACAGGCCACCGGTGACCCACAGGGCTGCCTCGCCCAGGGCGACGAAGCGGCCGACCTTGCGTTGGCTCACCACCTCTTCGACGGCGGCCACCATGCAGGTGGCGCCGCGCTGGATTGCGTAGCCCATGATGGCCGCGCCGAGGATCCCAACGAGGAAAGCGACACTGGTGATCATGAGGCTCATGGTCGCTACTTCGCAGCGTCTGCGGCAATCGATGCAAGACTCGAATGGTCCGCGTGGCCTGCTCGGCGACCCACGGGCAGATGTGCCGCAGGTAGATGCCCAGGCTTTCAACCTCTGGACCCCGGTGACGCTGGCGTCCTATCCGAAGGACTCCAAGCCCAAGGATTTCCACCGGAAGCGTTACCCGAGGGATATCGCTGCAAGCTCGGCCCGTTCACCGATCACTACCCCATGCCGGCGGCGCCATGAGCGGCGCGCAACCCACGATGGTCTTGATCTGCGGCCAAGACCTGTCAGACATTGGGGCCAGATGGTCGCCACCGATCGGAGCCGGCTGATGAAACCCCAGCAAACCACCCCCCACCTGCGGCCCGCGGGCCTCGTGCTGAGCGGCGCCGGCGCCTTGTCGGCCTACGCGATCTGGTTGAACGGATCGGCCGGCGCGCTGCACCTAGGCGTGATCTGCGGGATGACCGGCGCGTCGCTGGGCCATTGCCCGGTCTGCTACGGCAACGCCCTGGCGATCGCCGCGGGCCTGGCCCTGATGGCGCTCGGCGCACCGCGGCGCAGGGCGACCGCGTCCTGACCGGTCCGCCGCGCCCGGCCAAGGGCGCCAAGGCCAACCTCCAGCCGAAGGCCAACGCCGCCCAGCTGGCGTCGCCGGCCTATCGTCTCGCCGCCCTCGACCAGGACTTCCTGCTCAGCCCGCCGATGCGTGGCGTGCGCTTCCTGCTGGAGTTCGAAAAGGTCGACGAGGCGCTCGCCGCCTGGGGCGTGCGCTCGACCATCGTGGTGTTCGGCAGCGCCCGGGTGAGCGAGACAGGCCCCGGCGAACAGGCCCGCTGGTACGCTGCGGCCCGCGAGTTCGCCACGCTGGCCTCGCGCCGCGGCGGAGCGATCCTGACCGGCGGGCGGCAGCGCGACAACGTCATCGCCACCGGCGGCGGGCCGGGCCTGATGGAGGCCGCTAACCGCGGCGCCGCCGACGCCGGCGCGCCCTCGATCGGTTTCAATATCCACTTGCCGGCGGAGCAGGAGCCTAATGCCTGGTCGACACCGGAGCTGACCTTCAGCTTCCACTACTTCGCCATGCGCAAGATGCACTTCGCCATGCGGGCCAATGCGCTGGTGGTGTTCCCGGGCGGCTTCGGCACCTTCGACGAACTGTTCGAAATCCTGACGCTTCGCCAGACCCACAAGTCGCCGCCGATCCCGGTGGTGCTGTTCGATGAAACCTACTGGCGCTCGGTCATCAAATTCGACGCCCTGGTCGACACCGGGATGATCGAGGCCGCCGACCTCGACATCTTCCGCTTCGCCGAGACGGCGCAGGAGGTGTGGGCGCGGTTGATCGATTGCGGGCTTTCGGTCGATGGACGGGCCGAGCAGCCGGCCTAGACCCTGTCAGATTTTGATTGAAACGCTTCGCCGCGATCAGTGCGCGCCGCGGGGTGGAACCCACGGTCTGTGAGTACCATAACGGTACGGTCGTGGTTAGGCTTCAGCCTCACCTGACGGTTGAGACCATTTGTCGGACTCCGGCCAGGGCTGGCCGGCGGCGGCCGCGACGCCGCGGGCCTGCAGGCCGGTGAGGTCAGCCGCATCGGAGCCCGCCCCGCCGGCGTCACAGGCCGAGAGCACCACCAGATCGGCGTCGAGCTTGAGGTCGAGGATCTCGCCGGCGTCCAGCAGGCCGCCGCTGTCGGGGCCTTGCCCATCGAGGTCAGCAGGGCCGGCTCGGGCAGGCAGGCCGACGGCTGCGGCAGCAGGCCATGGGTCGCGAAATTGAGCAGCTCGTCGGCGGTGTCCGGGAGTTCCGGGAACCTGAGCGGCGCCTGCCGCGTGTTCTCGCAGACGTTGGCCGCCTCGCTGCCGGCCACCGACCCGGAACGGCGCAGCGAAGCTCGCCGCCGACAGCACGAGCTAGGAGTCGAGCTTGGCGCCCGTGGTTTGCAATGAACATGTTGGTGCTGCGACCTTTCTTGCCGCTTGGACGCAACGATTCGGTGCGGCGTAAGGCCCCTTCGCAATATTGCTACCTAAGGCGCGGGCGGGCGGCTAAGATTCCCCGCAAAGGGGCATCGTGGGGCGACGATGGGGCTGGGCAGAATAGCGAAGATCGTTAGCCTGTTGGTCGTCCTGGTGGCATGCGGCGCCTCGATCGCGGCGGTGGCGGCGCCGGCCGCGGGTCGTGTGGGCGTGCACGAAGGCGTCGTCTCCTGCGCCGGTTCCACCTGCCACAGCCGGCCGGTGGCCAGCGGCCTGACCGTGCGCCAGAACGAGCTGATCACCTGGGAAGGCTCCGGCGACGTGGGCGCCCATAGCCGCGCCTGGAAGGCGCTGACCGAGCGGCGCGCCCAGGCCATCGCCGACCGCCTGGGCATCGGCCCGGCCCAACGCGCCCCGGCCTGCCTCGGCTGTCACGCCGATCCGGCCGCGGCCGGTCAGCGCGGCGCGCGGTTCCAGCTCTCCGACGGCGTCAGCTGCGAGGCTTGCCACGGCGGAGCCGGGGGCTGGATCGCCAGCCACTATACCATGGGCGCCAGCCACGCGGGCAACGTCGCGCGCGGCATGGTCGCTCTCGACGACGCCAAGGTCCGCGCGGCGAAATGCCTGGACTGCCACTTCGGCGGCTCCAGGCCCGGCCAATTCATCACCCACGAGATCATGGCCGCCGGACATCCGCGGATCGCCTTTGAGCTCGACCTCTACACCAGCCTGCAGCGCCACTACGACGTCGACGCCGACTTCGTGAAGCGCAAGTCCTGGCCGTCCGGCGTGAAGGTCTGGGCGGTCGGCCAGGCCATGGCGCTCGACCGCGCGCTCACCCTCTACGGCGAGCCGGCGCACAACGCCGCCGGGGCCTTCCCCGAGTTCTACTTCTTCGATTGCCAGAGCTGTCACCGCAGCATCGGCAACGACGATCCCAAGTGGCGGCCCTCGGCCGAGGCCAATCCAGGCCGCGCGACGCCCGTCGGGACCCCGCCGTTCAACGACGAGAACATGATCATGCTCTCGGCCGCCGCGAAGGTGGTAGCGCCGGCGCTGGCGGCCCGGTTCGAGGCCGATAGCGGGACCTTCCACACCGCACTGACCAAGGATCGCGCCGGCTCGGCGCGCGCCGCCGCCAAGCTGGCCGCCACGTCGCGGGCGCTGGCCGACGCCTTCGCCGCCCACGGCTTCGGCCGCGCCGACACTCTGGCGATCTTCCAGGCGGTGCTGAGCGGCGAGGGCGCCCGGCGCTACACCGACTTCGCCGGCGCCTCCCAGGCGGTGATGGCGGCCGACACCCTGCTGAACGCGCTGGTCGCCCAGGGTAGCGTCGACCGGGGGGCGGCGGCGCGGATGAAGCCCGACCTGGACCGCGCTTTCCAGGCGGTGCGCGATCCCAACGCCTTCCATCCCGCCGAGGCGCGCAAGGCGCTGGCGGCGGTCGCTGACAAGGTGAGGGCGTTGAAGTGAAGCGTGGTCCCTTCGGCACGGCGCTCGCCTGCGTCGCGGCCCTGGCGCTTGCGGCATGTGGCGGAGGCGGCGGGGCCGGCTCAACGACGACCACGCCGCCGCCGCCGCCGATTGGCGGCGCCTCGAGCCCCTATGTCGCGCCGGCCGCGGAGGCCCTGACCACGGCCGACGTCCAGAAGGTGCTGGCCCAGGCGGTCGGCGAAGCCAACGCGCGGCACACGCCCGGCGTGTTCGCCGTGGTCGACCGGGTCGGCAATGTGCTGGCGGTCTATTCGATGACCGGCGCACGGGCGACCGCAACGCTGCGTCCCGGCCCTGGCGGCAATCTCGACGCCCAGGGCGTGGTGGCTCCGGCCGCGGCGGCCGCCATCGCCAAGGCCATTACCGGCGCCTACCTGTCCTCCGGCGCACATGCCTTCTCGACCCGCACGGCGAGCATGATCGTGCAGGAGAACTTCCCGCCGGGCCCGGCCGGCGTCGGCCTTGAGTCCGGACCGCTGTTCGGGGTTCAATTCTCCTCGCTGCCCTGTTCGGACGTCACCCAGCGCCTGGCCTCGGCCGCGACCATCGGGCCGAAGCGCTCGCCGCTGGGCCTGGCCGCCGACCCGGGTGGCTTCCCGCTCTACAAGAACGGCGTCCTGGTGGGCGGCGTCGGCGTGATGTCGGACGGCGACTACGGCTTCGACAAGAACGTGCTGGATGTCGACAACGACGACGAGGAGAACGTCGCGCTCGCCGCCACGTCCGGGTTCGAGCCGCCCGATACGATCCGCGCCGAACACATCTCGGTCGGCGGCACGACGCTGCGCTATTCCGACGCCACGACCGCGTCGCTGAAGGTCAGTCCCTCGACGGCGACGCCCTTCGCTTCGCTGGCGGCCGGGACCGGGGCGCTGAGCCCGGTCAACGGCTACTTCGCCGGCGCGGTGCTGGCCGGCCAGCCCTATGGGACCGAGGCCTCGGGCGTGCGCGCGGCGACGACGGCGGAGTTCTCGCAGGCCGGCGCCTTCGTGCTCACCAACGGCTCGGGCCAGGATCGCTATCCAATCCGCGCCGGCGCCGACGGGGCGGAGGTGACCAATCCGCTGACCGCCGCCGAAGTGACCGCGATTCTCGAGGAGGCGTTCAAGATCATGGTCCGCGCCCGCGGCCAGATCCGCCAGCCGAAGGACAGCCGCGCCCAGATGTCGATCGCGGTGACCGACACGCGCGGCGTCGTGCTGGGCCTGGTGCGCGCGCCGGACGCCGCGCTGTTCGGCACCGACGTCGCTGTCCAGAAGGCGCGGTCGGCGACCTTCTTCTCGAGCGCCTTCGCCGCCTCCGACCTCAATGGCGACCCGAGCGCCGATGTGCGCGGCTTCGTCCAGAAGGTCCGCGACTTCTTCCCTGACGCCGCGGCTCTGACCGGCAAGACGGCGTTCGGCATGCGCTCGATCGGTAACCTCGCGCGCCCGAATTTTCCGGACGGCCAGGTTGGCCGCCCGAACGGTCCATTGTCGCGGCCGATCAGCCAGTGGAGCCCATTCTCCACCGGCCTGCAGTCGGCCCTGGTGCTCACCAACATCGGCCAGCACCTGGGCTTTGTGAGCGGCGCGGGCCTCGACACGCCGGCCCGCTGCACCTTCCTGCCCGACGTCGCGGCCGGCCAGAACAGGTTGCAGAACGGTCTGCAGATTTTCCCCGGCGGCGTGCCGATCTATCGGAGCGGAAAACTGATCGGCGGGATCGGCGTCTCCGGCGACGGCATCGACCAGGACGACATGGTCGCGTTCCTGGGCCTCTTCAATGCGTCCACCCGGGTAGCCGTCTCGGAAGCGGACGCTGCGATCCGCGCGGATCAGCTGGTGGTGGGACCGCCGCCGGCCCAGCGGCTGCTTTTCGCCAACTGTCCGTTTGCACCGTTCCTGGACACCGCGGACCAGAACGTCTGTCAGGGAAAATAGGGAATGCGAGGCGGCCTGCTCTTCGCGCTCCTGCTGGCCATGGCGCCGGTGGTGGATCGCGCCCGGGCGGATGAGGTCATTGGTGCCCTGAGTCAGGCCTCGGAAAACCAGCCTGATACGGCCCCGCCGGAGGACCGCCGCAGACCCGGCCGCGTCGAGCAACCCCAACCCCCACAAGCGATTGCGCCCAATCCGAACGCGGTCCGCGCGCCGCCTCCGGACGCCTTCCCGACCGACGTGCTGCCGATCCCCGACCGATGGCGGCTGGTTGAGGCCGTAGGCGTCCACTCGAGGTGGTTCGATCCCTACAATCAGAACACCCTCAAGGGTGACCGACCGATTCGCGGGACCCACGACTGGTTCTTTACGTTCAACGGCGTCTCCGACACCCTTATCGAGCCGCGCAGCTTCCCGCTGCCGGTGGGCAGCCAGACCACCAACCGCCCCGGCAGCCTGGACAACTTCGGCCGCGCCAACAGCGTGGTGGCTTCGCAGACGGTGCTGGTCGGCCTGGCGCTGACCAAGGGCTCGACGGCGTTCAAGCCGCCGGAGATCGAGGCGCACCTTACCCTCGGCTTCAACGCCAACTACGCCCAGGTCCCCGAAAAACGCATCCTGTCGATCAGCCCGAGCAATCCGACGCACCGCACCGACGCCTTCGTCGGTGTGCAGGAAGCCTTCATCGACTACCACATCCGCAACGTCTCGGATCACTACGACTTCGATTCCATCCGGGTGGGAATCCAGCCATTTTCCAGTGACTTCCGAGGGTTTCTTTTCCAGGACAATCAGCTCGGCGTCCGCTTGTTCGGCGACCGCGACAACAACCGCTGGCAGTACAATCTGGCGGTCTTTCGCCGGCTCGAGAAGGACACCAACTCCGGCCTCAACGACGTCGGCCAGAAGCCGCGCAAAGACGACGTCTTCGTCGCCAACCTCTACCGCCAGGACCTGCCGGTCCCGGGCATGACCTCGCAGATCAGCCTGGTCTACAACCGCAACCGCGAGGCCGGTCAGGTCCACTATGACGACAACGGCTTCCCGGCTCGCCCCTCGCTGATCGGCGACGTTAGAGCCCGCGACTACGACGTCGTTTACCTTGGCTACAACGCCGACGGCCACATCGGCCGATTGAACCTGACGGCCTCGACCTACTACGCCGCTGGCCGCGACAAGAATTCGATCTTCACGAACCGGAAGGCGAAGATCAGCAGCTGGTTCGCCGCGGTCGAGCCGTCCTACGATTTCTCCTGGGTGCGGGTGCGGGGTTCCGCCCTCTATGCGTCGGGCGACAAGAACCCGTTCGACAACAAGGAAACCGGCTTCGACGCCATCTTCGAGAACCCGCAGTTCGCCGGCGCGGACTCCAGCTACTGGATCCGCCAGTCGATCCCGTTCGTGGGCGGCGGCCGGGCGGTCTCGCTGAACGGCCGCAATGGGGTGCTCAACAGCCTCCGCTCGTCGAAGGAAGAGGGCCAGTCGAACTTCAACAACCCGGGCACCATCCTGCTGGGCGTCGGCGCCGACGTCGACCTGACGCCGCGCCTGCGGTTCACGACCAGCGTCAACCGGCTGTGGTTCGCCGACACCGCGGTGCTGCAGACGCTGCGCCAGGAAGGCTCGATCCCGAAGGACCTTGGATGGGACTATTCGGCCTCGTTGATCTGGCGGCCGATGCTGAACCAGAACCTGGTGTTCCGCGGCTCCGTGGCAATCTTCGACCCGCGCTCCGGCTTCACCGATCTCTTCACGAACAGCGACCGAGACAACCGCTACTATTCGGTCCTGCTGAACGCGATTCTCACCTTCTAGGGCGGCATGGCGCGAGGAACGATCAGAGCCTGGGGGATGGCGGCGCTGGCGGCGCTGGTCTTCGCCCTGCCGATCTCGCTGCGCGCCGCGGGCGATGAGGAAAAGCCGGTCGCGCGGACTTACCACACCGCGCCGGCCGCCATCGCAGGCGAGACCGAGGACCAGGCGCACGCCAAGAGCGCCGGCTGCGAGAGCTGCCACACCGCGTCCGACGCGCCGTCGATGCACAAGTCCTCGGCGGTGGTGCTGGGCTGCGCCGACTGCCACGGGGGCGATGCGACCGTCACCGCGCCGACCGGCCTGACCAAGACCTCGGCCCAGTACGCCAAGCTGCGCGACCAGGCCCACGTCCTGCCGCGCTATCCGAAGTCCTGGGGCTATCCGCACTCGGCCAATCCGAAGCAGAGCTTCACGCTCCTGAACCGCGAGGCGCCGGAATTTTTGCGCTTCAAGAACCCGTCCGACTACCGGGTGGTGCGCGAGGCCTGCGGCGCCTGCCACATGGATGTGATCCAGAAGGCTGAGCGTTCGCTGATGGCGACGACGGCGATGTTCTGGGGCGGCGCCTCCTACAACAACGGCATCCTGCCCAACAAGAACTACATCCTCGGCGAGGCCTACACCCGCACCGGCGAGCCGGCGCGCATCCAGGCGCCGGGTGCGCCCCCCGGGACTGTGACGCCGGAGCAGAAGGCCAAGGGGGCGCTCGGCACGCTCTATCCGCTGCCGACCTGGCAGGTGATGCCGCCGTCCGACATCTTCCGGGTGTTCGAGCGCGGCGGGCGCAACATCTCCTCCGGCTTCCCGGAGATCGGCCTGCCCGACGCGACCGGGGAGGCGCAGCGGCTGGAGGAGCCTGGGCGGCCGGACATCCATCAGTCCAACCGTGGCCCCGGCACTGGCACGCGCGTGGCGATCGCCGTCCTCAACATCCACAAGACCCGCCTGAACGATCCGCTGATGTGGTTCATGGGCGCCAACGACCAGCCGGGCGACTACCGCCAGTCGGGCTGCGCCGGCTGCCACGTGGTCTACGCCAACGACCGCGAGCCGACCCACGCGCTGACCTGGACCAAGTACGGCCGCGACGGCCAATCGGCGACCACCGACCCGACCATCGACAAGACCGAGAGCGGGCACCCGATCCAGCACGCCTTCACACGGTCGATCCCGACCTCGCAGTGCATGAGCTGCCACATGCACCAGCCGAACATGTTCGTGAACAGCTTCCTTGGCTACACCATGTGGGACTACGAGGCCGACGCGCCGCACATGTGGCCGGAGCGCCAGCGCTATCCGACCGCCGAGGAGATGCGCAAGGTCCTGGACCGCAATCCGGAAGGCGCGGCGCCGCGCGGCCTGTGGGCCAGCCTCGACTTTCTGCGCAACGTCTTCGACCTCAATCCGAAGCTGCAGGACACCCAGTTCGCCGACTACCACGGCCACGGCTGGAACTTCCGCGGGGTGTTCAAGCGCGACCGCGACGGCAACCTGCTCGACGAGAACGGCAAGATCGTCAGCAACGACGATCCGGAGAAGTGGCGCCGCACGTCGCAGGGCAAGTTCGTGCCGCCCGGCATCAATCCCGGCAAGGCGGTCCACATGATGGACATCCACGCCGAGAAGGGCATGCAGTGCGCCGACTGCCACTTCAGCCAGGACAGCCACGGCTCGGGCCTGATCGTCGGCGAGGTGGCCAATGCCGTGGAGATCGGCTGCCGCGACTGCCACGGCACGGTGGGCGCCTATCCGAGCCTGCGCACCTCCAATGTCGCCGCCGGGCCTGAGGGCACGGACCTGACGCAACTGCGCAACCCGGACGGCCAGCGCCGCTTCGAGTGGATGGAGAAGGACGGGCGGCGCGTGCTGATGCAGCGCTCGATCGTCGACCCGGCGCTGGAGTGGCAGGTCCACCTGGTGAAGGATTCGGTCGACCGTGCGAGCCCCGACTTCAATCCGAAGGCGGCCCGCGCCAAGCTGATGGGCAGGATCACCAAGGACGGCAAGCCGTTCACCTGGGGACCGGGAGTGGCGCCGGGGAACCTCGCCCACAAGGACGGCGAGATGGAATGCTTCGCCTGCCACACCTCGTGGACGCCGTCCTGCGGCGGCTGCCACCTGCCGATCGAGGCCAACTGGAAGACCAAGTCGCACCACTTCGACGGTGAGGAGACCCGCAACTACGCGACCTATAATCCGCAGGTGGCGCGCGACGACATGTTCCAACTCGGCCGGCACATGACCACCAAGGGCGGGACGATTGCGCCGGTGCGTTCGTCCTCGGCGCTGGTGCTGTCGTCGACCAACATCAACCGCGACCGGATCTATGTGCAGCAGCCGCCGATCTCGGCGTCGGGCTTCTCCAGCCAAGCCTTCGCGCCGCACTTCGCGCACACGGTGCGCAAGACCGAGACCAAGACCTGCGGCGACTGCCACGTCTCCGCGGCCAACGACAACAACGCGATCCTGGCCCAGCTGCTGCTGCTCGGGACCAACACCGTCAACTTCATCGGCATGCATGCCTGGGTCGGCCTGGACGGCGGGCTGGAGGCGGTGCGGGTGACCGAGTGGAACGAGCCGCAGGCGGTGTTCGGCTCCTACCTGCAGAAGTATGCCTATCCCGACTTCTACAAGCTGCACGTCGAGAAGAACCGCCGGGAACTGATCAACTGGCGGCGCGGCGGGCCCTTCACCAAGGGCCTGAAGGGCGGCGAGACCGAGGCGGCCGAGGAGATCAGCAACGTCACCGAGAAGACCGGTGGCGCGGCGCGCTGCCTGCAGCTGCGCGGCGAATATATGTACGTCGCCGAGGGCAAGGGCGGCTTCCGCGTCTACGACGTGGCCTCGATCGCCAACAAGGATATCTCGCAGAAGATCATCACCGCGCCGCTGTCGCCGCTTGGCCAGGACACCCACGTCGCCTCGAAGAACGCGACCTGCATGGCGCTGCCGACCAACCAGTCGATCGCGCCGCTGCGCAGCACCGCCCAGAGCCGCGCCGAGAACCAGGAGCAGGCGATTCACCCGCTGTATTCCTACGCCGTCGTCACCGACGCGGAGGAGGGGCTGATCCTGGTGGACGTGAACGCGCTCACCGACGGCGACCCGCGCAACAACTTCCTGAAGCGCGCGCTGACCTGGAACCCCGGCAACCTGCTGAAGGGCGCCAGGCACATCACGCTGGGCGGCCACTACGCCTACATCGCCGCCGACGCCGGCCTGGTGGTGGTCGACCTCAACGATCCGCTGAAGCCCCGTCATGTGACGACGCTGGCCCTTCCCGAGGTGCGGGCCTCGGCGCTGCAGTTCCGCTACCTGTTCGTCACCGACGCGCGGGGCCTGGAAGTGGTCGACGTGAGCCGGCTGGAGCACCCGGTGGTGGTGGCCGGCGCAACCGTGCCGCTGGCCGATGCCCGCCGCGTCTATGTGGCGCGGACCTACGCCTATGTGGCGGCCAAGAAGGACGGCCTGGTGATCATTGACGTGAAGCAGCCGGAGCAGCCGCGCGTCTACCAGCGGTTCGATGCGGGCGGCGCACTGAACGACGCCGAGGACGTGGTGGTCGGCTCGACCAACGCCTCGCTGTTCGCCTATGTGGCCGACGGCAGGAACGGGATGAAGGTGATCCAGCTGACCAGCCCGTCGAGCCAACCCAACTTCTACGGCTTCTCGCCGGCGCCCAAGCCCGAGATGATCGCCTGGGCCAAGACCGCCAGCCCGGCGCTGGCGCTCTCCAAAGGGCTCGACCGCGACCGCGCGGTGGATGAGACCGGCCAGCAGATCGCGGTGTTCGGCCGGCTCGGCGCGCGGCCCTTCAACCGGCCGGAGATGGAGCGCTTCTTCATCGACGCCTTCGACCGCCCCTACCGGGTGACCGACGACCCCGACCTCGCCGCCTGGATCGCCGCGGCGCGCTGAGGTCCGCGCGGAGTGGGGGTCAGCCCGAGCTTCGCCGGTCGGTGTCCTGGGCCGGCGGTTCGGCTGCGGCGTTGGCCGAAAGCTTGAGGTCGGCGGCGAGGCGGGCGACGTGGCGTTCGACCGGCGTGGTCGCGAAGTCTTCGGCGAGCGCGTCGTCGTCGAGCAGTTCGGCGAGCTGGTCTTCGAGGGGTTCGGCCTCGGCGGCCTCGTGCTCGTTCCAGATCAAGGTCTTCACGGCGGCGTAGACCCGGGCCTTGGTCGCGGCGTGGCGG
>JBBQTP010000104.1:0-14235 GCA_038213205.1 Caulobacterales bacterium | reverse complement strand
AGGATGGTGCGCGACAGCGTCTCGTTGATGGAGATGTTGATCACGCGGTCGAACTTCTTGTCCTTGAGCTTGTGCTCGTTCTCGCGGATGCGGTCGAAGACGACGACGGTGTCGTTCATCGAGTAGCCGATGATCGTGAGGATCGCGGCGACGGCCTTCAGGTCGAACTCGATCTTGCCGTAGCGGCCCATGATCGCGATCAGGCCGAAGGTCAGAAAGACGTCGTGGAACAGGGCGGCGACCGCCCCCAGGCCGAACTGCAGCTCGAAGCGGAACCAGATATAGAGCAGCATGGCCAGGATCGCGAGGCCGAGGCCGAGCAGGCCCTTGCCGAACAGTTCCTTGGAGATCTTCGGGCCGACCAGATCGGTGCGGACGAACTTCACCTGGCCGAGCGTCTGGGTCAGGCGCTGCTGGACCCTTTGGGCGGTGGCGTTGGCGTCGGCGCTGGGCGGCTGCTGAAAGCGGATCAGGGCCGAGGACGGGGCTCCGAAGCCCTGCACCTGCACGTCGCCGATGCCCATGCCGGCCAGCGCCGTGCGCGCGGCGCCCAGATCGACGGCCTTGGGCGCAGTGGAAATCTCCAGCACCGTGCCACCCTGGAAGTCGATGCCGCAGGCCAGGCCACCGCAGGGCGGCTTGAACGGGACCAGGCTGAGCCACAGGGACCCGATGATCGCCAGCACCGACAGCGTTGAGAACACGCGCGCCAGGCGCACGAACCTGAAGTGGGTTCGGACAGGAAGCACCTTGATCAGGGGCCAGAATTTCATGGGCCGAAGTCCCTTACGCGATCGGCAGCGTCTTCGGCCGGGCGGTTCGGAACCACCAGGCGAGAAGAACTTGGGTGACCAGGATGGCCGAGAAGACGGTGGTGAGCACGCCGATGAACAGCGTCCAGGCAAAGCCCTTCACCGTGCCCGCGCCCAGGCTGAACATGATCGCCGCCGAGAAGATGTGGGTCATATTGGCGTCGAAGATGGTGCCCCAGGCGCGGGTGAAGCCGGCCTCCATCGAGGCGATCAGCGTGCGCCCGGCGCGCAGTTCGTCACGCATGCGCTCATAGATCAGCACGTTGGCGTCGACCGCGACGGCCAGCGTCAGGATCAGGCCGGCGATGCCCGGCAGGGTCAGGGTCACCTGGCTGAAGCTCATCACCCCGATGATCATCAGGGCGTTGACGGCCAGCGCGATCAGCGAGATGCCGCCGAACAGCGCGCCGTAGATCAGCAGCATGAAGATCATGGTCGCCACCAGGCCGACGACGGCTGACAGCGTGCCGGCGTGGACGGCGTCGGCGCCGAGTTCCGCGCCCACGGTCCGCTGCTCCTCGACCTTCATCGGGGCGGGCAGAGCGCCGGCGCGCAGCAGCACCGACAGGTCGTTGGCGCTCTCCTGGGTGAAGTTGCCGGTGATCTGGCCGTTGCCGCCGGGGATCACGCCCTGGATGACCGGGGCGGAGATCACCTTCTTGTCGAGCACGATGGCGAAGCGCTTGCCGATGTTCAGGCGGGTAATGTCGGCGAAACGGGCGGAGCCCTTGCCGTTCATGCGGAACGAGACGGCCGGCTTGGCCGTGGTCTGGTCGAAGACCTGCGCGGCGTTGGTCAGCATGTCGCCGGTGATCTGCTGGCGCTTCTTGACCAGGTAGGTGGCCGCCGAGCCGTCCGTCGCCGGCAGCACCTCGTCGCCCGGCGGAATGCGCCCGGCGGCCAGGTCGGCGGGATCGGCGGTGTCATCGACCATCTGGAACGACAGCTTGGCGGTCTGGCCGATGACGCTCTTCAGCCGGTCAGGATCGCTCTCGCCGGCCGCCTGGATGACGATGCGGTCCTTGCCCTGGCGGGAGATGTCCGGCTCCTTGGTGCCCATCTGGTCGATCCGGCGGCGGATGACCTCGATGTTCTGATCGACCGCCTTGGCCGCCTCGGCGTCAAAGCCGGCCGGATCCAGGGTGATGCGGATCCGCTGATCGGCCACGGCGTCGACCGCGACCTCGCGCTGGGCCCCGGCGGCCACGGTGGCGAGCGAGCGGCGGACAGCGTTGAGCGCGTCGCCGACCTGGTTGGCGTCGGTGATCCGCAGGCCGACCTCGCCGTTCAGCGCGGCCAAGTCGGTAAACGCGATCTGCTTTTCCTTCAGCAGGGTGCGCACGTCCTCGGCGATATTGGTCAGCCGCTCGGTACGCAGCGCCACCGTGTCGACCGAATAGAGCAGGTAGGAGCCGCCCTGCAGGTCGAGACCCAGGTGCAGGGTGTTCTTAGGCATGAAGCCCGGCAGGCCGTCGCGCACGTTGGACGGCAGCAGGTTCGGCAGGGTGAACAGCAGGCCGAGGACCGTCGCCAAAACGACGAGGATCACCTTCCAGCGCGCGAGATTCATCATGGGAAGCGCGGAATCCTAGGTCTTGGAGTCGTTGGCCGGCGCCGGAGCGCCACGGGCCTGGATCTCGGTGATCATCGCCTTGCGCACCTTCACGGTGACGCCCGTGGCGATCTCCAGGCCGACCTCGGCGTCCTCGACGCGGACGACCTTGCCGATCATCCCCGACGACAGCACCACCGTGTCGCCGCGCTTGATGGCGCTGATCGCCGCCTGATGCTGCTTCACCCGCTGCTGCTGGGGACGCATGATCAGGAAATAGAACAGCAGGCCCATGGGCACGAGCATGAACAGCGGATTGGCGATGATCTCGGCGATGCCGCCCGGCCCGGCCGGCGCGGCGGCCTGGGCGTAGGCCGGGGCCGCGAACAGCATCACCCCGAACAGGGCGGACGCGCTGGCGACCCCCACGCTGGTGATTGTGGCTCGCGCGAAGGCGGGGGTAGCAGTCATGGCCTCTCCGAATAGCATCACAGCAGCGCCCCTTTGGAAGGCCCTGCTCAAAGTCGGCGGAAGCTATGCGTTGCGACCTCGATTTGCAATGGAACGACCGTAGTTAGCGGGTTAAGCGTCGCTGCGATGACACATGAGCTCGAACCCATCCTGGGGCGGATCGCGCAGGCGCTGGAGCGGCTGGCGCCGGCCCCGCCCGCTCCGGCCGACTTTGCCGCGGCGCGCCTGTTCCGCCACGACCCGCTGAGCGGTGTCTTCCATCCGGCGCCGGACTATCCATTGCCGCTGGACGCCCTGATCGGGGTTGACCGGCAGAAGGCGCGGTTCGTGGGGGCGCTGGAGCGGTTCGGCCAGGGTTTGCCGGCCAATCACGCCCTGCTCTGGGGGGTGCGCGGGACGGGCAAGAGCTCACTGGCCAAGGCGGCGTTCATGCATGTGGCCAAAGCCGCCAACGACCTGAAGCTGGTCGAGGTTGACCGCGACCAGGTGACCGCCCTGCCCGCCCTCTTCGACATCCTGCGCGCCCGGGCCGAGCGGTTCGTGGTGCTCTGCGACGATCTGTCGTTCGAGGAAGGCGCGTCGGCGGCCAAGGCGTTGAAGTCGGCGCTGGAGGGCGGGGTGTCCGGCCCGCCGGCCAATGTGCTGTTCGTGGCGACCTCGAACCGCCGCCACCTGATGCCCAGATCCCACAGTGAAAGAGGCGGCCACGCCGAGGACCGCGGGATGATCGCCATCGCTGAGGATGCCGAAGAGGAAGTCAGCGTCTCCGACCGCTTCGGCCTATGGATCGGCTTCCCGCCGATGGACCAGCCGACCTACCTGGAGGCGGTCGGCGCCTACGCCGAGCGCTATGGCCTGAAGACGCCGGACCTCGACCGCCGGGCCCTGCAGTGGGCGCAACTGCGCGGGGCGCGATCCGGCCGCGTGGCGTGGCAGTTCATCCGGGACCTGGCCGGCGAGCTCGGCAAGGACCTGCCGCTCTAGGCTACTTCGGCAACACCAGCTTCGGGTCCACCGGGCGGGCGCGGTCGCCGGCCAGGGGGTTGGGGGCGTAGCGGACCTCGAAGTGCAGCTGCGGCTCAGGCACGCCGCCGGTCTGGCCGGCCTGGCCGATCTGCTGACCCTGCATGACCTTCTGCTGCATCTTCACCTCGACCCGGCCGAGGTGGCCGTAGGCGGTGACCCAGCCATCGGCGTGCTTGATCAGCACCAGATTGCCGAAGCCCGGCACCTGGTCGCCGGCATAGACCACGTCACCGTCGGCCGCCGCACGCACTGAGGCGCCAGCTTCGGCCTGGATGTTGATGCCGTCGTTGCGCTGGCCGCCGGGCTTGGCGCCGAAGTCGGAGAGCAGGTCGCCCTTCAGCGGCCACTGGAAGCGTCCCTTGCCGAGCTGGGCGATCTGGGCGTCGCTGGGCGCGGCGCCCTGGGTGGGCGTCGCGGCGGGACCGCCGGCGGCGCTGCCGGCCGGCGGCACATAGGGCCGCTGCGTCTGGATCGGGCCGGAGGCGCTGCCGGAATAGGGCTGCGGCCTGGACGGCAAGGTGCTGTCGTCGCGGCCGGGCAGCGCCGGGCGTGGATAGCGGCCTTCCGGACGGGCCGGGACAGCGGTTTCTTCGTGGACGCCGGACGGCAGCTTCAGCTTCTGGCCGCCGCGCAGGGTGGTCTTGCCGCCCAGGTCGTTGGCAGCCTTCAGCGCCTCGATGCTGACACCCAGCCGCGCGGCGACGCCGCCCAGGGTGTCGCCAGAAGCCACCATGTAGGCGGTGGATCCTTGGGTGCGCGGGCCGTGCAGCGTCTGGCCGGGCCGCAGCGCGTTGCCGCGCACGTGGTTGTCGCGGCGCAGGTCATCGGCCGAGGTGTTAAGGCGGTCGGCGATCTTGTTCAGCGTGTCGCCGCGCCGCACGCGGTAGGCGGCGGCGTGGCCGGGATCTTTGACGATCCGGCCTTGGGCGCCGGCGCCCGGTTCGGCCACAGGCCCAGCGGGGACCCCGGCGGCGGGCGTCTCGTCGGCGGCTTCCGGCGCGGGCGTCTTGCCTTTTTTGCCCTTGGCGGCTTTCGGCGCTGGCCTGGCGTTGTCGGCCTCGTCCTGGGCGGCCAGGACGGCGGGCGCCTTGTAGTCCGCCGGGAGACGGATCTTCTGACCCGGCCTGATGTGCACCTTGGCCGAGAGATCGTTCTCGTCGCGCAGTTCCTCGACGCTCACGTGAAAACGCTGGGCGATCGAGTAGACGGTGTCGCCCTTGCTGACCACATAGGCCTTCTTGGTGACCGGCGGCCCCTTCAGCACGTCGCCGGGCTGAAGGTTGTTGCCCTTGAGTTTGTTGCCCTTTTTGAGCGCGGCGACCGAGGTGTCGAGCTTGTCGGCGATCTTGTCGAGGGTGTCGCCCTTCTTGACCACATAGGCGCCGCGTTCGCCCGGCAGGGTGACGATCTTGCCATTGGCCGCGACAGGCGCCGGCGCCGGTTTGGCCGCGTGGTGGTGGTGATGGGTGCGCGCGGCGGCAGGCCCCGCGCAGAGCGCGCTCGTCGCCAGTAGGACCAGGGCCGTTCGCTGGAAGAAGTGCGTCATCGCCGCTCCGGAGTGGTGTTTAGAATCAGTCGGGGCGTCAGGGTTGATGATGGGTTAATCGCCCCCCTACCGCCAACCCGCAAACCGCCGCAAGTCCCCGGGAATTTTCCGGGCTCCGACCGGAAAATTCTCAGCCGTCTCTTGGTCATAACTCTTTTGCTACGCCATCCAACAGGGGGACGAACCGCACGTCGGTCAGCGCCTCGATTTCAAAGCCTCCCTGACCATCGCCGGTGTAGCGCTTCAGGCTCTGCACCGGCCCCTTGCCGATCGGGGCTACCAGGATCCCGTTCGGCTTGAGTTGCGCCAGTAGCGCCTTGGGCTCATCAGGCGCCGCGGCTGTGACCATAATGCGGTCGAAAGGCGCCTGCTTCGCCCACCCCTCCCCGCCGTCGCCAAAGCGGGTGATCACGTTCGTGAGACCGAGCGCTTTGAACAGCGCCTCGGCGTCCTTCATCAGCGTGCGATAGCGCTCCACCGTGTAGACCAGCCGCGCGAGTTTCGAGAGGATCGTGGTCTGATACCCGCTGCCGGTGCCGATCTCCAGCACCCGGTCGCGCTTGTCGACCTTCAGGGCCTGGGTCATCAGGCCGACGATGAACGGCTGGCTGATGGTCTGGCCGCAGGCGATCGGCAGAGCGCTATCTTCGAAGGCGCGCGCCTTGAAGAGGTCCGGCGTGAAGGCCTCGCGGGGCGTGGTCTCGATGGCGTTGAGCACGGCGGCATCGACGACGCCCTGCGAGCGCAGGGCGAGGATCAGGCGGGCCAGCCTGGCGTCCTCACCGTCGTTGTGATCGTCCGCTTTCGCCATATCAAGCCTTCGGAGGCGACCCACCCAGAACCGCCTTCAACGCATGCACGCTGGCCATGTGCGTCAGGTCGATATGCAGCGGCGTTACAGAGATTCGCCCCTCGTAGAGCGCTCGCAGATCGGTGCCGGGCTCGGGTTTCGACCGTTCCTGGCGAAAACCCATCCAGTAATATTCGCGCCCGCGCAGATCCGTGCGCTTCTCGGCGTGGCGGATATGGGCGTCGCGGAAGCCCTGGCGGGTGACCTCCACCTCGGTGACCTGCGCCGGATCACCATTGGGGAAGTTGACGTTCAGGACGACGTTGCTTTCCCAACCGGTCTCGACCAGACGCTTGATGATCCCGGGCGCATAGGCCTCGGCAACCTCGTAGTCGGCCCCGGGCTCGTAAAAACCCATCTGGGAAAGCGCGATCCCGGGCACGCCCAGCGCCATGGCTTCGATCGCGCCGGCCACGGTGCCGGACATGGTCACGTCCTCAGCCAGGTTCGCGCCGCGGTTGACGCCGGACAGCACCAGGTCGGGCCGCTTGCCCTCGACCAGGTCGTTGAGGCCCAGCATCACGCAGTCGGTGGGCGTGCCGGTGGTGGCGAAGCGCCGCTCGCCCAGCCGGCGCACCCGGACGGGGTCGGCGAGCGTCAGGGCCCGGCTGGCGCCCGATTGCTCGTACTCCGGCGCGCAAATCCAGACATCGTCGCTAAGCTGAGCCGCGATCCGCTCCAGCGCCGCCAACCCCTCGGCATGGATCCCGTCATCGTTGGTGAGCAGGATCCTCACCTAAACCCCGCGCATCCCGGCGAATACCGGGACCCAGATGGAATGACTCAGACGCGGGCTCGACGAGCACAAAGGCGATCCTACCCACCTCGGCGTTCGGCGATCTGGGTCCCGGCATTCGCCGGGATGAGCGGAAGGGCACAAGATCACGCGTTCCCCCCGATGTGGGTCAGGCCGTGCAGGTAGGGCTGGAGCGCTTGAGGTATCGCGATGCGACCGTTCTCGTCCTGATAGTTCTCCATCAGCGCGACCAGGGTGCGGCCGACCGCCAGGCCCGAGCCGTTCAGAGTGTGGACAAAGCGCGTGCCCTTCTCCCCGGCCGCCTTGCTCCGGGCATCCATGCGGCGAGCTTGGAAATCGCCGCAGTTGGAGCAAGAGCTGATCTCGCGATACCGGCCTTCGCTCGGTAGCCAGACCTCCAGGTCGAAGGACTTCTTGGCGCCAAACCCCATGTCTCCAACGCACAGCAGCATGGTGCGGAATGGCAGGTCCAGGCGGCGGAGGACCGCCTCGGCGCAACCGACCATCCGCTCGTGCTCTTCGTCGGATTTGTCCGGGGCGGTGATCGAAACCAACTCGACCTTGTAGAACTGGTGCTGGCGGATCATCCCGCGAGTGTCCTTGCCCGAGGCGCCGGCCTCCGAGCGAAAGCAAGCGGTGAGCGCGGTCAGGCGCAGCGGCAGTTCCTCCTCCGCGACGATCTGGCCCATGACCAGATTGGTCAGCGACACCTCGGCGGTCGGAATGAGATACCTCGGATCCCCGCTGGGAATCTCTACGTGCCCTCCGCCGACCTTTGGTGCGTAGAAGGTGTCAATCTTGAAGAGGTCTTCTTCGAATTTTGGCAATTGGCCTGTTCCGTACAGCGCTTGGCCGCGCACGAGCAGCGGCGGCGAAACCTCGGTGTAGCCGTGCTCGCGGGTCTGGATGTCGAGCATGAACTGGCCGAGCGCGCGCTCCAGGCGGGCGAGCAAGCCCATCAGCACCACGAACCGCCCGCCGCTCATCCGCGCGGCGGCCTCGAAGTCCATCAGCCCCAGGTTAGCGCCGAGATCGACATGGTCCTTGGCGTTGGAGATCGCGAACGGCGTGCCCCAGCGGCGAATCTCAACATTCCCGTCCTCGTCCGCCCCCGGTGGCACGTCGAGCGCCGGGATATTCGGCAGGCCTTCCAGCAGTTGACGGAGCCCAACTTTCGCCTCGACGCTTGGTTCGATCGCTCCGTCGGACAGCTTCTGAACTTGCACCATAAGACGATCGGCCTCGGCCTCGTTCTTTTGGGCTTTGGCTTGCCCAATTAGCTTAGCCAGTCGATTTCGTTCGGCCTGCGCGGCCTGAAGGAGGGTCTGAGACGCGCGCAATTCGTCGTCTAACTCAAGCGCGCGGCTGACCAGCTCGGCGCCCGACAGACCCTTCGCGGTCCAGCCCTGGATGTAGACGTCAGGGGTTTCGCGAATGGCTCGGATATCGTGCATGTCGATCTGAGGGTTGGACGCCGCTGAGGGGTTTGGAAGCGGCTCTCTCTAGAGCGCGTTGGCGCCAGGGCCAACCCCTAGGGAACTCAGACCACGGTCAGGTCGCGGGCATCGTCTTCCTTCTTGCGGCCGCGTTCGATGAGCCAGACGCAGCCGACGGAGACGAAATAGAGCCCGATGATCGGAATGGAGAGCAGGGTCTGGCTGATAGGATCGGGCGGGGTGACCACGGCGGCCACCACGAACACGCCGACCACCGCATAGCGCCAGCCGCTCATCAGCGTCTTGGAACTGACCAGGCCGGCGATGCCCAGCAGCGTCAGGATCACCGGTAGCTGGAAGCACAGGCCGAAGGCCAGGATCAGCGTCGTCACCAGGTCGAAATAGTCGGAGACCTTGGGCACCAGGGAGACCGAGATGCCACTGCCGCCGGTGATCTGCTGGTTCAGCGAGAACCACAGAACGAAGGGCAGCATCATGTAGTAGACCATCGCCGCGCCCAGGGTGAACAGCGCCGGCGAGGCGATCAGGAACGGCAGGAACGCTCGGCGTTCGGTCTTGTAGAGACCTGGCGCGACGAAGGCGTAGATCTGCCAGGCGAGCACCGGAAAGGTGATGGCCACCGCCCCCAGCGCCGCCAGCTTCACCTTGGTAAAGAAGAATTCCAGCGGCGCGGTGAAGATCAGGTTGGGCGCCTGGACGTGAATGTCCTTCTGGCCGGCCAGCACGAGGAACATGTCGCGCATGCTGTTCACCAGGCCCATCGCGTCGAAGGCGCCGGAATGGGTGGCGGGCTGGGCGCGCAGGGCGACCAACTGGGCGGCGACATAGAACGGATGCAGCAGCAGCTTGTAGGCCGGCTCGGCGATGATGAAGCAGGCAACGAAGCCCAGCATCAGCGCCGCCACGCACGTGATCAGGCGCGAGCGCAGTTCGACCAGATGGTCCAGCAGCGGCGCGCGGGAGGCCTCGATGTCGTCCTCGTGGGGGGCGTCGCTCACGACGCGGCGACCTTGCGAGCACGCGGCTTGGCCCGCGCGGCAGGAGCCTTGGCGCCGAGCGTTTTCGCACTGGGGGCCTTCGCAATGGGGGCCCCCGCAACTGGGGCCTTCTTCGCCGGGGCTCTCGCGGCAGGCGCCTTGGCCTTCGCCGCGGACTTGGCGGCCCTGACCCTCGGTGCGGCGGCCGTCTTCGCCGCGACCTTGGCCGGAGGTGTCTTCGCGGCCGCCTTGCGGGCCCGGGCCTTGGGCGAGGCGCTGACCTCGAGGTGCTCTGTCTGGGCCATGGCGTAGGGCGTCGTCACCGGCGCGTTCAGCTGCGCGCCGACGTCGGAGAGGCCCTGGCTGATCTCATCGAACGCCTGGTTCGTCTCCGGCGAGGCCATGTCGGTCAACTGGCCCTGGCGCATGGCCTCGACTTCCTTGCGCAGCTCGTCGAGTTCCGACTGGCGGGCCATCTCGTCGAAGCTGGCGCGGAATTCGGCGGCCATGGCGCGGACCTTGGCCATGAACCGCCCGAACTTGCGCAGCATCGAGGGCATATCTTTAGGACCCACGACAATCAGCGCCACGGCCGCGGCGATCAGCAGGTGTACGGATAGGCCTTCGAAGAACATCGCGGAGCCTTAGCGCGCTTTCTGGCTGCGGGAAAAGGCGCCGGTGTCCGGGCTTGGGCTCAGCTGTTGACCCTGGATTTCGCACGCGGCTTGGCCGCGGTGGTCTTGGCCTTGGCGCGCGCCTTGGGCGCGCTGGTCCTGGGCGCTGGAGCGCGGGCCTCGGACTTGGCCTTGGGGAGCGGCTTGGCCGGCTCCTCCGGCTTGGCGGTCTCTTCGTCGCCCTTCAGGCCGTCACGGAACGCGCGGACGCCCTTGGCGGCGTCGCCCATGATCCCGCTGAGCTTGCCGCGGCCGCCGAACAGCAGAAGCACCAGAACGGCCACTACGATCCAATGGACGGGGCCAAACGTACCCATATCGAAACTCCAAACCGTCGCGCTGCGGCGACATCTTGCTAGCGACTATATAGTCCGTCCTGGCGCCGCACGCCACGCGACTTTCAGGTGGTTTCTTCGCCGAGGAAATCGGTGTGGAATTCAGGCGCATCGCCCGCGTCCAGGGGGTCTTCATCGACGCCAAGCGCAGTGGGGTCGGGCACGGCGAAGTCGGCGGGCAGGTCGAGGGAGAGCAGGCCCGCGGCCCGCATCTCCGCCGCGCCCGGCAGATCGCCGACGCTGGCCAGCCCGTAGTGCTCCAGGAAGGCGTCCGTGGTGCCGTAAGTGATCGGTCGGCCTGGCGTGCGGCGGCGGCCACGCATGCGCACCATGCCGAGCTCCAGCAGGACGTCGAGGGTGCCCTTGCTGGCCTGGACGCCGCGCACCGCCTCGATCTCAGCGCGGGTCACCGGCTGGTGGTAGGCGATGATCGCCAGGGTTTCCTGGGCGGCGCGGGACAGGCGGCGCGGTTCGTCGCGCTCATCGGTCATCAGCCAGGCGAGGTCGGCGGCGGTCTGGAAGCGCCAGCGGCCTGCGACATTGACCAGCTCGACGCCGCGGCCCTCGTAGCGGGCCTGCAGGGCGGCAATGGCGCCGGCGATGTCGGCGCCTTCCGGCAGACGCTTGGCCAAGTCGGCGTCGCTCAGCGGCCCGCCGGCGGCGAACAGCAGGGCCTCGACCTCGCGTTCGGTATAGGCGGCGTCACTCATGCCACTTTTGCCTTCTTGGTCCTGAGATAGATGTCGGCGAAGGCCTCCAGCTGGCGGGCCTCCAGGGCGCCCTCCTTGACCAGCTCCAGGCCGGCCGACAGCGTCGAGGCGACGTAGGAGGCGCGGCTGGGCCCTTGCCCGATTTCCGAACCCCGCACGGGTCCGAACGGCGCGACGCCGGTCAGCGGCGTCCAGCGGGCCAGTTCCGGCAGCAGGCGGCGCAGGCGGTCACGGGCCTCTTCGAGCGGATAGGCGGTGGGCAGGGCCGGCGTGTAGCTGCGGCTGGCTTCCTTGGTGCGCTGCGCGATGTAGGCGCTCATCAGGCCGTAAAGGTCGCCCTCGATGCGGCCGGAGGGGATCACCTTGATGGCCTCCGGGTCGCCGCGGCCGAACACCTCCTGGCCGAGCTTGGGCCGCACGCGCAGGGCCTCGGCGGCGTTGCGCATCGCGTCGAGCTTGGCGAGGCGGAAGGCCAGGCGCGCGGCGATTTCCTCGGCCGGCGCCTCGTCGGGCTGGGGCTGCTCAGGCTTGGGCAGCAGCAGTCGGGATTTCAGATAGGCCAGCCACGCGGCCATCACCAGATAGTCGGCGGCCAGCGCGAAATGCTGCCGCTGCGCCTGGCGCACGAAGGCCAGATATTGCTCGGCGAGCTTCAGCACACTGAGCTTTAGGAGGTCGACCTTCTGGCTGCGGGCCAGCGCCAGCAGGACGTGCAGCGGGCCTTCATAGCCCTCCAGGTCGATGATCAGCGCCTCGCCGTCCTCGGCCGCCGTATTGGCCGCGGCGAAGTCCAGGCTGGGTTGGAAACCGTCGGTCATGCGGCCCACCGGCCCTGGAAGGCCGCGTCGAACCGCGCCCGACCCTCGGCGGCGTCGAAGGGCTCGGGGAGCTTGGCCAGGCGGGCCAGGGCGGCAGCCGCGCGCCGAGCCGGTTTGCCGGCCAGATCGCGGGCGCCGGAGACCACCGCCTTCATCTCCCCCATGTCGCCGTTGCAGTGCAGGACCACGTCGCAGCCGGCGGCAAGCGAGGCCCTTGCCCGCTCGGGGAAGTCGCCGGAGAGCGCCTTCATGGAAAGGTCGTCGCTCATCACCAGTCCGTCAAAACCGATCGCGCCGCGCACCACACGGCGCATCACCGAACGCGAGGTGGTCGCCGGGCGCTTGGCGTCCACAGCGGAATAGATCACGTGGGCGGTCATCGCCATGGGCATGTCGGAGAGCGCCTTGAAGGTCGCGAAATCGATGGCGTCGAGGTCGTCGAAGCTGGCGGCCACCACCGGCAGTTCCAGGTGGCTGTCGGCCATGGCGCGGCCGTGGCCGGGGATGTGCTTGACGATCGGCAGGACGCCGCCGGCGATCAGGCCCTCGGCGGCCGCGCGGCCCAGCACGGCGACCTCGTCGGCGGTCTTGCCATAGGCGCGGTCGCCGATGATCTCGTGGCCGGAGGGGTCGGGCACATCGAGCACCGGCACGCAGTCGACGTTGATCCCCAGCGCCGTCAGATCATGGGCGATCAGCCGCGCGCCCAGGCGGGTGATCTCGCGGCGCAGCAGCGGGTCGTTGCCGGCCAGGTCGCCATAGGCGCGGCCGGGCGGGTAGCGGCGCCAGTGCGGCGGGGCCAGGCGCTGCACGCGCCCGCCCTCCTGGTCGATCAGGATCGGGGCGTCGGGGCGGCCCACCGACTCGCGCAGCTCACAGGTCAGGGCGCGAACCTGGTCCGGCCCGCCGGCGACATTGCGGCCGAACAGGATGAAGCCCCAGGGCCGCACGCTGCGGAAGAACGCCTTCTCCTGCGCCGTCAGGGTCGGACCGGCGCAGCCCAGGATGGCCGCCGTGACGCTCACTTGACGAAGCAGGCTTTCCCGGCGGCTTTCAGCTTGTCGCAGAAGGCGCTGGCGTCGGCGCGGCTGGCGAAGCCGGTGACCTGGGTGCGGAACAGGGTCTTGCCGTCCTTGTCGACCTTTTCGACGCTCTTGCCCTTGCCGGCGGCCATGCCGGGCGCGACGCCCGCGGCGTCGCTCCAGCCCTTGTCGGCGAGGGTCTGGGACGAGAAGGCCCCGATTTGCACGGCGGCAGCGCCCGCGACTGTGGGCTTGGCGGCGGGCGTCGGCGCGGCAGCGGCAGCCTTCTCTTTGGCCGGAGCTGCGGGTTTTTCCTTGACCGGCGGCGCCTTCATGGGAGCGGGCGCAGCGGCCTTGGCGTTGGTCGTGGTTGTCGTCACCGCTGCCGTGACAGCGGGCTTGGGCGCGGGGGCGTGGGTGGCGGCGACCGGCGGCTGGGCCGGGATCGCCGGGCGCAGCGTCGGCGGGGCGTTGGCGGGCGCGGCGGCCGGCGGAGCCTGGGTGACCACCACGGCGGGCGACGGCGCCTGACGCGGCTGCGGCTGCTCGGGGCCCTGGGTGAACTGCGGCTGGGCGGAGGCCGGGCCGGCCTTGCCGCCCTCGGTCTTGTAGATCTGCAGGCCCGCGGCGGGGTCTTGCGGCTGCGCCTCGGCCGGCGGCGGCGCCTTCATGCCGGCCACCGGCTGGCCAACCGTCTGCGGCGCCTGGCCCGCCTGACGCACGCCCTGGCGATAGAAGACGAAGATCGCCGCGGCCAGACCCGCCAGCACCAGGATCGAAATGATCAGGGTGAAGGGCACGGGCGAGGCCCCGCGGACCGGCTGGCGCGCATCGAAGCTCAACGGTGCGTCGGTGGGGGGCGTATAGGCGCCGCGCTCATGATCGGACATCGAGGGCTCCCGAGGCTGGCGCGCGGACCTTCAGAGAAACGAATCGCGCGCCTGGAGCGGCAGTCTAGCGGACCGGGGGCGCCCCGAACCGTCGGCGGCGCGTTTTTCTGTGGGCGGAGTGACGCAGACCTTAGTGCAGCGAGTCCAGGTGGAAGAGTTTGCGGTGCTCTTCGATGGCGTAGCGGTCGGTCATGCCGGCGATGTAGTCGCAGACCACGCGCGCCTTGCCGGCGTCTCCGCGGCCCTCGGTGCGGGCGTACCATTCGGCGGGCAGGACATCGGGCTCGGCCAGGAATAGCTGGAACATCTCGCCCAGCATCCGCCGCGCCTGGGAGCGC
>JBBQTP010000103.1:0-14248 GCA_038213205.1 Caulobacterales bacterium | reverse complement strand
CTGCTGGTCAACCTGATGCCGTCGGGCAAATATCTGATGGAAGACTTCTGCTACGCGGGCGGCGCGCCGGCGGTGGCTAAGGAGCTGGGCCCCCTCTATCGCCGCGACGCCATCACCGTCTCCGGCAAGACCCAAGGCGAGATCGCCGACGCCGCCCAGGTCTGGAACCGCGACGTCATCGGCACCCTTGAGGCGCCCATAGGGCCCTCGTCCGGCGTCTGGGTTCTGAAGGGCAACCTCTGCCCCGACGGCGCGATCCTGAAGCCCAGCGCGGCGAGCCCGTCGCTGCTCACCCACCGCGGCCGCGCCGTGGTCTTCGAGGACATCGAGGACTACCACGCGCGCATCGATGCGCCGGACCTGGAGGTCGACGAGACCTCGATCCTGGTGCTTAAGGGCTGCGGTCCAAAGGGCTACCCCGGCATGCCGGAGGTCGGTAACATGGGCTTGCCGCCCAAGCTGCTGGCCAAGGGCGTCACCGACATGGTCCGCATCTCCGACGCGCGGATGAGCGGCACAGCCTATGGCACCGTCATCCTCCACGTGGCGCCGGAGTCCGAGGCCGGCGGGCCGTTAGCCCTGGTCCGCAACGGCGACGAGATCGCCTTCGATGGCCCGAACCGTTCGCTGGAGCTGCTGGTCGATGCCGAGGAGCTATCCCGCCGCCACGCCGAATGGGCCGCCACACGGCCAAAACCCAAGTACGACCGCGGCTGGTACCGGCTCTACATCGACACCGTTCAGCAGGCCGACCGTGGCGTCGACCTCGACTTCCTGGTGGGTAGATCGAGCTCCGAAGTCGACCGTGAGTCGCATTAATCGCGCGGCAGGCGAATTGTCCGATCACGGTGCGTCACAACGCCTCGGTTGAGCGACGCTTTCGTACTTCCCCCGCTTGCAATCGTCATGGCAATGCACAACCCTCAGACCGAGCGCGGGGGATGTGAGATGAGCCAGTCGAGCATGGAGCGCGCCAAGCGGCTCGCGCAAAATCTGGTCGAAGTTCTCTCTTCCTATGAGGAGGAGCTGATGCTGCTCGAACGCGACGCGCCGGTGACGGGCCAGTTGCGTCGTGCGGTGGGAATCACTATTGCCGAGGCTTGCTTCCTGATCAGCGATCACACAGTCGGTCAGGATGAGTGGGTTCCACCCGCTGATGGCCAGGCGCGACGCGCCGGTTAGACCAGAAGCCCCTGTCGGAGACATCATGGCCCGTAAGCCCGAAGCACTCGCAGATCCCATCGACATCGCCGTCGGCGCGCGGATCCGCCTGTTGCGCAAGGTTCGCGGCCTGTCGCAGCAGTCCCTGGCCGAAGCCGCCGGCGTTACCTTCCAGCAGATCCAGAAGTACGAGCGCGGCGCGAACCGCGTCTCGGCCTCCATGCTCTCGCGCATCGCCGGCACCCTGGGCGCCCCGATGTCGGAAATGTTCGGCGAGGCCGGTCCCGCCAGCGGCGCCATCGACGAGGTCGCCGCGCTGCTGTCCGAGCCGGGCGCTCTGGAACTGCTGCGCGCCTACACCCGCCTGCCGCGCGGCGCGCCGCGGGCCACACTGGTCGAGTTCGTGCGCAGCCTGAAGGCCGTCTAGACCCTAGGCGCTGACGCCCAGCGCCGCCACGGCGCGCTCCTTGATGGCCTTGTAGTCGACCTTGCCGTTCGGGGCCCGGCCGATGGAGTCTACCAACACCAGATCGCGGGGCGCCTTGTAGCCGGCCAGAGTTCCGCGCACGTGCTCGGAAAGTTCGGCCAGCGTCGGCTGGGCCGCGCCATCGGTCTCCACAACCGCGCAGATTCGCTCGCCAAAGCGGGCGTCCGGCAGGCCGACCACGACGGCGTCGCGCACGTCGACGTGGGTCTTCAGCGCCTCCTCGACCTCTTCGGGGAAGACCTTCTCACCGCCGGTGTTGATGCAGACGGAGCCGCGGCCGAGCAGCTTCAGCGTGCCGTCCGCGTTCACCTCGGCCCAGTCGCCCGGCACGCTCCAGCGGACGCCCTCGATGATCCTGAAGGTCTTGTCAGTCTTTTCCTGGTCCTTGTAGTAGCCCTGCGGCAGCAGGCCGGTGACGGCCACCATGCCGCGCTCGCCGGAGCCCGGCTGCACGCGCCGCCCATCCTCGGTGAAGATCACGCAGTTGGGGCCGGGCGTAAAAGCCGCGGTCTGCGCCTCGGCGCCGGGCGCCGACGCCGACACGCCCAGGCCAACGGCCTCCGACGAGCCAAAGCTGTCGAAGATCATCGCATTTTTGGCGAAGCTCAGCAGCCCGCGCTTGTTTTCGTGGCTCCACATCGAGCCTGAGGAGCTCATCGCCTTGACGCTCGAGAGGTCCCACCGTCCCGGCTCGGCCTCCAGCGCCTCCAGCATCGGGGTGGAGAAGGCCAGCCCGACGATGACGATATTGGTGGCCGCCAGCCGGTCGGTCTCGTCCCACAGTTCCATGGCGTTGAACTTGCGCGACGGCAGATAGGTCGCCGTGCCGCCGACGTTGAAGGCGATCAGGTTGGAGAACTGTCCCGTCCCGTGCATCAGCGGACAAGCGATCAGGGTGGTCGGCCGCAGGTGCTCCGGGCCCTGGATGCGCGCCAGCAACTCCTCGATGGAGCCGGCCGGCGGGATGCCCTGCAGAGCGTTGCCGCCGGCGCCCAGCACGTTAAACAGGTCGTCCTGCGTCCACATCACGCCCTTCGGCATGCCGGTGGTTCCGCCGGTGTAGAGCAGCAGCAGGTCGTCGCCCGAGCGGCCCCAGGACGCCTTGGTCGGCCGCTGGGCCGGGGTCTTGGCGACGACGGAGTCGTAGTCAGTGGCCCAGGCCGGCACGGCGTGCCCCGGCTCGGCGACCGCGATCCAGGCCTTCACGCCGGTGAGGCGGCCCCGGATCGTCTCCAGCACCTCGGCGAACTGGGCGTGGAACACCACGGCCTGGGCATCGGCGTTGTCGAACAGGTAGAAAAGCTCTTCCGGCCCATAGCGATAGTTGGTGTTGACGGGGGCGAACCCGCCCTTGAAGGCGGCGTGGTAGGTCTCGATGTACTCCGGCCCGTTGTAGAGGAAGGCCGCGACCTTGGCCTGGCGGTCCAGGCCGGCGGCGATCATATGGGCGGCGAGCGCGTCGGCCCGAGCGTCGAAGTCGGCCCAGGTCAGCACCCGATCGCCCTGGATGAAGGCTGCCCGTTCAGGCTGGATGGCGGCGATTGCCTCCCAGACGTCGGCAATTGTCCAAGAACTCACCGCAATCCTCCCGAAGCGCTTCTTATCGTTGGGAAGAACTTGGCGACGGCGACCGCGAGGAAGTCAACCGGAGGAAGCCAACTCAGATAGGCAGAGCGGTGGTGAACTTGATCTGCTCCATCGCGAAGGACGAGGATACGTCCTGCAGCGGCGCAGCGGCGATCAGGCGCTTGTAGAAGGTGTCGTAGGCGGCGATGTCCTTGACGATGACCTTCAGCAGATAGTCCGTCTCGCCCGACATCCGGTAGAACTCGACGACCTCCGGCAAGCCGGCCGCGCCAGTGGCAAAGGCGGTCAGCCAGTCCTCATCGTGGCGGCTGGTCTTGATGGAGACGAACACCACCAGGCCCAGGTCCAGCTGCTCGCGGTCGAGCAGGGCGACGCGCTTCTCGATCACCCCAGCGTCGGTCAGGCGCTTGACCCGCTTCCAGCAGGGCGTCTGCGACAGGCCGGCCCGCTCCGCCAGCTCAGCGATCGGCACGGTGGCGTCGGCCTGCAGTTCGCGCAGGATGCGCCGGTCGATCGCGTCGAGAACGAATTCCATCAAATCTCCCCCTGATCGGGAACGACCTTCTAAGAGCCTCGTGCTGCAAAGGTCATTTGTCCTCGAAAGTCGATAGGATTAGCCGCGGCCGCGAACTTTAGCCTTGCTGCGCCGCCGCGCTTGATTTTGATCGCCCTCAATCGGACCACCACCTGCAGGCCCAGTCGCGCCGCCGCGTGGAGGCGCGGCTGGGCTGTAGGCCCTCTAGAGGCCGCTCCTGGCCCCCGAGGGGGCATTTTTCCACCCTGTAACCGCGTGATGACACTTCTACGGGTGGCGCGAGGCGCAATTGCCCCTAGGATACCGCCAAGCGACTCAGTTCACGCGGATCTTTCGCGCGGCGGCAGTGGCCTGAAATCTAGCTGGGGGAGCCCAATGGCTGACACCAAGAAACCTAACGCGCTACAGAAGCCCCTGACGCCTTCGCCTGAGCTGGCCGCTGTGGTGGGCCCTGGACAACTGTCCCGCGGCGAAGTGGTCTCGAAAGTCTGGGTCTATATCAAGGCCAACAATCTGCAGGACCCGAAGAACAAGCGCGACATCCTGGCCGACGCCAAGCTGAAGCCGGTCTTCGGCGGCAAGGACAAGGTCAGCATGTTCGAGATGAACAAGCATCTCGCCGGCCACCTGAAGTAGGCGATTTGATCCCGCGACGACCGCAAGGTCCGCCGCATCCGGGATTTCAGAAGCCCTGTGGGCCTTGCGGCGCACGGGGCTTCTTGCTGTCTACGGCCCGCCGCCAACGCGCGGGATCGTCGTGAAATAGCTCGGTTTTCTACCTCGGGGTGCGCCTTCCCTTAACTCTCGCTTGCGACAATGACGGTCTGATACGCGCATCTGGGAGAGGATCGTGGCGGAGACCGCTAAGGTGGTGGCTCAGATTGCACCCGCCGCGGGCGCACGCTCCGACGCGGAGCGACGCGTCCTTGACGCCCAAGCCGCCGCCCAACTGGCCGGCGCGGTTCGCCTGGTGTCCGCCGACGCCGAGGCGGCGGTCGAGCAGTTCAGCGACCCGCAACTGCTCGCGGCGGGCAAGATCAACATCATTTCGCTGGAAGCCGTTCAGCAGCGGTTCGGCGAGCGCTGGTTGTCGCGCAAAGAGCAGGTCTTCGCCTTCGCCGATCGCGTGCTGGACCGCAACCTGTCGGGCCGCGGTGTCTTCCTGCGGGTTTCCGACACGGACTTCTTCGTTATCCACCCGGATCTCGGGCGCCTGGCCGGCCAGGCAGCGTGCTTGCGCTACCTGCGCGAGGTGCTTCTGCACTTCCTGGGCGACGCCAACCCCGCGACGAACGGCATCCTGCAGGTCAGGCGGATCAACAAGGGCCGTCTTGAGGCCGTGCCGGCCGACGTCCTGAGCGCTGAGGCCTCCCTGTCGCGCGGCGAAGTCGAGACCGACGAAGCGACCCGGCTCGCGGCCTATCGGGGCGACGTCGAGCCCGGACCGAGGCTGCTCGACCGCTGGTCCCAGTTCGTGGCGGCGGACGGGCGGCAACTGCGCATCTCGGCGACCTTGGAGCCGGTCTATGAGCTGAAGGGCTTCACGCGCATCGGCTTTCGAATGATCCGCCGGGTCATCGTGGTCTCGTCCGGCGAGGAGCTGACATCGCAGCAGATGTCGGCGCTGGCGCCCGTCGACCTTCTGCGGGCCGACTTGGCCACCATTACCCGCGGCGTGGATCGCCTGGGCGCGGAAGGCGGCGAACAACAGCTCAGCCTGATCGTGCCGGTCTCTTTCTCCAGCCTCGTTAGCCTGCGCGGGCGCTCCGAACTCACCGCGCCGCTGAGGACCGCCGGCAATCTGGTGAAGCTGGGGGTGATCTGCGAGATCCTCGATATCGAGGGCGTTCCGCCGGGCGCGTTGCTCACGGTGACGACGCTGGTGCGGCCGTTTTCGCTGCTGGTCGTGGGTCGTGTTGACCGCCCCTCTCAGGCCTCCATCGCGCGTCTCCAGGGCGGAGGTCTGCAAGCGCTCTCGTTTGAGTGCCCGCAAGGGATGGGCGACGCCGAATTCTTCGGCTGGAGCAGTGCCGCCATCGCCGCGGCGCGCAAGCTGACCAAGTCGGTCATGGTCTATGGCGCGAGCTCCACCCAGCGCGCCGGCACATTGGCCTCGCTAGGGGCCAGTCACGTCAGCATCGTAGCCGGCTGACCACGGGAACTTCGAAATAGCTGGGCCGTTGGGTCGGCAGCCGATTGCGACCCGGGATGGCCGATGCCACCTTGGCGCCAGACCTCCGCAGCCGACAGAGCGCTAATGATCGAGATCACAACGCTCTCGGAGCTGACGATTGACGGCAAGCTTGCGCTTCACCGCACCTCGTCGAGCAAGGAGCTGTTCGATTATTCCACCGGTGAGCTGAAGGCCTGGTTCCACGGCCAGCGGGCGTTGGCGGACGCGATCATGGTCGGCGCCAATACGGTCCGCGTCGACGACCCGTCGCTTACCGTGCGCTACGTCGAGGGCCGAAATCCGCTGCGCGTGATCCCGTCCTCGGACGGCCTGCTGCCGCTCTCCTCGGCTCTGCTGAACGATGGCGTTCCAACGCTGATCGCGACCGCCTCGGGAGCGTCAGCCGAAACCGTGGCGGCGCTGCGGGCCAAGCCGAATGTCGAAGTCGTGCTTTGCGGAAACGGCCAGGTAGACCTTCCTGCCCTCATGGAGCTGCTGGCGGCCCGCGGCCTGAAGACCCTGATCGTCGAGGGCGGCTCGACCCTGCTCTCCAGCCTGTTCGGCCAGGGGCTCGTCACGCGGATCATCATCAAGCACATCCCAATCATATCCGGCGACCCGGAGGCGCCGACCTACCTGACGCTGAACCCCCGGCCCGGCCTGAAGCTCGGGGTCTCGCGCTGGCGGATGGACGAGTGGTTCGTGAAGGGCGGGATCGGGGTGTCAATCTATGTGCGGGAGTCCGCGCCATGATCCGTCAGGCGCTCGCGGATCTGGCGGTCATGCTGGACGGCGACGAAGAAGCGCCGGCTGCCTTCGACGCCCGGATCGACCGGGTCGGCGACGACGACAGCCTGCGGGCCTTTGTCGCGCATCAGGCGCTGCTGCGTTGCTACCAGGCTCGCTACGTCGTGCTGCCGGCGCAGGCGCCCGCGGGCGGGGTCCTGGCGCCGATGCTGCGCCACTACGACGCGCGGCGGCTGGCGGTCCTGGCCGAGCTTCGGCCCCGGCTTGAGGCCGAACTGGTCGTCCCGCTGGCCAAGCCCGGCGAGGGCCACATCGGCGCCTACGTCGAAGCCATGTTGGCCGAGATACGCGGCGCGCCGGAGAGCGGTTTCGTGGGCTTCCTGGGCGGCGCCGAGCACCGCGACGATCACTATCGGAACTTCCTGGTGCAATCCTCGCCAGACCTGCTGGCCGAAGCCTCGGCCTCGGCGCTGGGGATCATCGGCGAATACGGCGAACCACAGTCGGCTCTGTTCCGCATCCTGATCGACGAGTTCGGCTATGGCGTGCCGGCCAAGAAGCACAGCGTGCTCTACCGCGCGACCATGAAGAGCTTCGGCCTCGAAGACGCCTACAACGGCTACTGGCCCTGGTTCGACACCATGGCGCTGGAGCTGCACAACGCCATCCACTGGCTGTTCCAGAATCCGGCCAATTTCTTCAAGCAGATCGGCTTTCTGCTGCACGCCGAGACTGCCTATCAGCGCTCGACGCTCTCCCATCATCGCTATCTGCGTCGGTTCCATCCCGACGCCGACGCCCGCTATTTCGGCGAGCATGCCCACATCGACCTGCACCACACCCGTATGGTGATCGACGAGGCGGTGGTTCCCTTCACGGCGCGATTCGGCGATGAGGCGGGGCGCGAGATCATCGCCGGCGCTGAGCTCACCAAGGCCGCCTTCGCCCGTGCCGGCGACCACCTGCTGGCGCTGTCGCAAGCCTTCGCCGCAGCGCCGTCGGCGAGCTACGGCCAACCTGCGGAGCCCCGCACCAACATCGGCCGGCCGCTAACGCCGGCAAGCGATCTCACGGGCGTTGGTCCCGTCCGCATCGGCGCGCTGGGCGTCCTGGCCGATGCGTCGGACTTCGCGGCCTTTCCGTCGGCGTCCATCGGGCGGGTGGCGGCGTGAGCGAGGTGTGGATCGGCCACGACCTGCCGCCCATCCGCCGCCACGGCGAAGAATACTTCCTGCTGTCGGTCGATAGAGAGCTCTACCTGGTCCCCAATCGGTGCCCACACCGCGGAGGGCCGCTGAAGTTCGGGACCTTGAACGACAAGGGCGAACTGGTCTGCCCGATGCATCACAACGCGTTTTCGATCGACAGCCTGATCGCCAATCCGGCGACCATCCGGTTGATCCCCGCACCATGAACTGGTCGCCGGTCTCGCTGGTCGTCGAGCGCGGCGAGTTCAAACCCGCAAATGCGGTGACCCTGCTACGCGGCGTCCTCATCGCCCCGATCCTCGGCCTGCTCTGGATCGGCCAGGGCAGGGCGGCGCTCGGCCTCTACATCCTGGCCGCGGCCACCGACCTGATCGATGGCTGGCTGGCCCGGCGGTTCAATCAGTCCTCCGAGTTCGGCGCTCAGCTCGACGCCATCGTCGACAACGTCTTCTCCCTGGCGATCCTGGGCTTCCTGGCTCTGGCCTATCCGGACCTGGTCGCCCGCCAGTGGATCGCCGCCGCCGCCCTGTTCGGCGGTCCGATCGCCTATCTGGGCGTCTCCTGGCTGATGACGCGGCGGCTGATGATGTTCCACGTCTGGTCGGCCAAGGTCGGGGCCTTCCTGCTGTTCTGCCTGTGGCCGGCTATCGCGGTCACCGGCTGGACCGGCTGGTTCTGGCTTTCGGCCTTGGTGGTGGGACTGAGCCGTCTGGAACAGGTGATCCTGATCGCCCGTGGCGGACACGACCTTGAGGCCCGGCATGGGTTCGTCAGGATCGGTAGCGAGCGGCTCGACCATGCGCCAAGATGAACCTCTGACCGCGACATCCTGGGAACCTCCGCCATGCTGACCGTCCACCACCTCGGCGTCTCGCAATCCGAGCGGATCGTCTGGCTCTGCGAGGAGCTCGGTATTCCCTATGAGCTGAAGCTCTATGCACGCGACGCGGTCACGCGGATGGGGCCGCCGGAGTACAAGGCGCTGCATCCGGTGGGCACGGCCCCGATCATCACCGACGGCGACGTGATCCTGCCGGAAACCGGCGCGATCATGGAGTACATCATCGGCAAGTATGGGCATGGGCGCCTGGCCGTTGGGCCCGAGGCGCCCAATTTTGCCGACTATCTGTTCTGGTTCCATTTCGCCAACGCTTCGATGATGCCCCGGCAATCGGGGCTGATGCGGGCAGCGGCGGCGGACGGGGCCGCGGAAAGCCCGCGCGCGAGGTTCATGCGCCAGCGCGCCGAGGCAGCCTGGGACCTTGTGGAGAAGCGGCTGGGCGAGGCGGACTATTTCGCCGGCTCGCAGTTCACCGCCGCCGACATCATCATGGTCTTCACGCTCACCACCATGCGCGCTTTCGTGGCTCGCGATATCTCCGGCTCGCCCAACACGCTGGCCTATCTGCAGCGCATTGCCGCGCGGCCCGCCTATCAGCGGGCGATGGCGAAGGGTGATCCCGACATGGCGCCGATGCTGACCTGAGGCTTTAGACTGGGGTCTCCATCTCGAAGATCTTCCCGGGATTGAGGATGTTCTTCGGATCGAGCACGCCCTTCAGGGTGCGCATCAGGGCGATCTCGCCGGCGTTGCGCGAGAGCCCGAGGTAGGCGCGTTTCTGTAGGCCCACGCCATGCTCGGCGCTGATCGAGCCGCCGATGGCGGCGAGCGGTTGGTAGACGATCTCCTCGACCGCCTTGCGGATCTCCGATCCACCGACGCCGACACCGATCACCAGGTGGATGTTGCCGTCCCCCAGATGGCCGAAGACGAAGGCGGCCGGATCGGCCCAGCGGGCCGCCAGGGCTGAGCGGACATTAGCCACATAGGCCTCCATGTCGGAGATGCGCAGGCTGACGTCGAAGGTGTGCGAGGGGCCTCCGCGGCCGGTCTGGCCGACGTCGTCGCGCAGGCCCCAGATCGCCTCGCGCTCGGCTAGCGACTTGGCGACCACGGCATCGGCGATCAGCCCGTCCTCGAGGGCCTCGCCCAGCACCGTCTCGAAGCGCTCCGCGTCGGCCGCCTCGTCGCCGCCCATGCCGTCGATCAGTACATAGTAAGGATGGCCGAAGGGTATCGGCGCGCGGCCCTTGGCGGGCGCAGTAGTGACCAGTTCGTAGAAGTCGGCCCACATCACCTCGAAGGCCGAAAGCGTGCCGCCGAGGCGCCGATCGAGGAACTGCAGCAGGGCCGGGAGCTGGGCGAAGGTCTCGACCGCCACCAGGGCGGTGTCCTGGCTGACCGGCTTGGTGCGTAGGCGCAGGACCGCGCGGGTGACGACGCCGAGGGTGCCTTCGGAGCCGATGAACAGCTGCTTCAGGTCGTAGCCGGTGTTGTTCTTCATCAGGTGGTTCATCGAGGAGACCACCGTGCCGTCGGCCAGCACCGCTTCGACGCCCAGCACCATGTCGCGCATCATCCCGTAGCGCAGCACTCGGTTGCCGCCGGCGTTGGTGGAGATGTTGCCGCCAATGGTCGCCGAGCCCCGCGCGCCCAGGTCCAGCGGCAGCATCAACCCCGTCGCCTCGGCCGCCTCGCAGGCGGTCTGCAGCACGCAGCCGGCCTGGACAGTCATGGTCGCCCCGACCGTGTCGATCTCCTCGATGGCGCTCATCCGGTCGAGAGAGAGTGCGATCTCGCCCTCGGCGCGGGCGCCGCTGACCAGGCCAGTCTTGCCGCCCCAGGCGCTGACCGGCGCGGCGGCGGCGTGGCAGATACGCAGTGCCGTGGAGACCTCCTCGGTGGTCCTCGGACGCAGCAGGGCCCGCGGCGTGCCCAGTCGCGTCCAGGGGCTCGTCGCCCGCTCAGCCGCGGCTTCGCCGGTCAGGACGGCGTCGGCCCCAAGCGCGTTGGTCAGCTCGTCGATCAGCGCATCCATCGGTCGAGTCCTCGCGAGCGTCTGGACCCTAGCCTACGCCCGCCGGGCGCCAAGCGGCCAGCCGCGGACCGTTTGCAGGCATGCACCCCGCGAGTACGGCGTGCCGTTGATGGCGTTTGGCGCAGAGCCCTTCTTTGGCCCGGATCGCTTCGAGCAGACGAAATGGAGCATGCAGCAGGCCGGGTTGACGGCGCGCTCGCCGTTGGCCGACGCTACGGCAGGCTGATAGACGAAAGTGGGAGCCATCCAGCCGGCGGAAGTTCGGCGGGCCCTCAGGGGAGACAACGCTATGCATTACCGGGAATTCGATCAGGTCTGGTCCGCGCTCACGGCGCCCGGCGCGCCGTTCGAGGTGGAGGAGATCGAGGTGCGCGGGCGCAAGCTGCGCAGCTACAAGAACGTGCCGCCAAGCGTCCGCGCGCTCTGGCTGTCGACCGCCCAGTTCGCCGAGCGGGACTACCTGGTCTACGGCGACGAGCGGATCACCTACGGGGAGGCCCACCGGCAGACCGGCGCCATCGCGTCGTGGCTGTTCGCCCAGGGCGTGAAGCCCGGCGAGCGCGTGGCCATCGCCATGCGCAACTTCCCGGAATGGATGCTGATCTACTGGGCCTGCGTCTCGGTAGGCATCACCGTTGTCGGGATGAACGCCTGGTGGGTCGCCGAGGAGATGGAATACGGCCTGAAGGACGCCCAGCCCAGGGTGGTGTTCTGCGACCCGGAGCGCCTGCAACGGATGCGCGAGCGGCCCGGCATGGAGGGCGCAGCCAAGGTCGTCGGCGTTCGCGTCGCCGACCTGCCGGACGGCGTCATCGCCTGGTCTGAGGTGATCTCCGGCGACGGGGCGATGCCGGATGTGACGGTCGATCCCGACGCCGACGCCTGCATCTTCTACACCTCCGGCACGACCGGCTTTCCGAAGGGTGCGCAGCTCACCCAGCGCGGCTGCGTCTCCAATCTCTTCAGCATGATGTTCGTCGGCCAGGCCCAGATACTGGCCGTCCAGAAGGCCACTGGCGTTGGCCCTGACCCGGCCGCGCCGCCGATGGTCCCTGTCAGCCTGCTGACCACGCCGCTGTTCCACGTCACCGCCAACAACTGCGGGGCCTACGCCACGACGGCGGCGGGTGGGAAAATAGTGCTGATGCATCGCTGGGACGCCGGCGAGGCGCTGAGGCTGATCGAGCGTGAGCGGGTGACCAGCACCGGCGGCGTGCCGGTCATGGCCCGCGAGATCATCATGCACCCGGATTTCGAGAAGTATGACACCTCCAGCCTGCTGGCGATCTCCGGCGGCGGGGCGCCGGTGCAGCCGGACCTAGTCGGCAAGATCGACAAGGCGCTGAAGATGGGTCGCCCCGGCACCGGTTACGGCATGACCGAGACCTGCGGGATCATCTGTTCGGTTGGCGCCGACTTCTATGTCGGCAAACCCGAGAGCGTCGGTCGCCCGGTCCCGGACTTCGAGGTGAAGTGCGTCGACGACGATGGCAACGCCGTGCGGGCCGGCGAAATCGGCGAGTTGTGGGTGCGTGGCGCCCAGGTGATAAAGGGCTATCTGAACCGCCCCGAAGCCACCGCGGAGTCCATCACCGAGGGCTGGCTGAACACCGGCGATGTGGCGCGCATCGACGAGGACGGCTTCCTCTACATCGTCGACCGCAAGAAAGACATGCTGCTGCGCGGCGGCGAGAACGTCTACTGCGCCGAGGTCGAGGCCTGCGTGCACCGCCATCCGGCTGTGGCGGAGTGCTGCGTGTTCGGCGTGCCCGATCAGCGCCTGGGCGAGGAGGTCGGCGCCGCGGTGGTGCTTCGGCGCGGCCATAGCGTCTCGGCCGAAGAACTGCGCGCTCACTGCGAGGGCCTGATGGCGCGGCACAAGGCGCCCCGATACGTCTGGTTCCTGGACGAGGCCATCCCGCGCAACGCCAGCGGCAAGTTCCTCAAGCGCCAGCTGCGCGAGACCTTGAAACTTGAGGCGGCCGCCTAGGGCCGCGCGCGAGGGAGACGGTTATGGGCGACGCCTATCGGATCTTCGGCTCGGAGATGTCGCCCTATTCGGTGAAGGTGCGGTCCTACGCGCGCTACAAGGCGATCCCGTACGACTCGATCGCGCGCCGGCTCGATAACCAGGCCGAGTACGAGAAGTACGCCCGTATCCCGATCGTGCCGACCGTGGCGACGCCAGAAGGCGAGGGCATCCAGGACTCCACCCCGATCATCGAGCTGCTGGAGGCCAAGTTCCCGCAGCCCTCGATCCATCCGGACGCGCCGGAGCTCGCCTTCCTCTCGGCGTTGATCGAGGAATTCGGCGACGAGTGGGGCAACAAACTGATGTTCCACCATCGCTGGTACGACGCCGTCGACCAGCAGTCCGCCTCGCTGATCCTGGCGCGCCTCATGGTGCCCGACGGGAGCAAGGAAGAGGTCGCCGCGCGACAGCAGATGGTGTTGGCGCGGATGACCGGTCGAGGCGGCTTCGTCGGCTCCAGCGATGCGACCGCGCCGCTGATCAGCGGCTATTTCTTTGAACTGTTGGACATCCTCGAACCGCATCTGACGGACCGCAAATACCTGTTCGGCGCGCGGCCCTCGTTCGGGGACTTCGGCCTAGCCGCGCAGCTCTTCGAGTGCTCGGTCGATCCGACGTGCAGCGCGGGCCTGCGAGCGCGGGGACCCCGGGTGCTCGACTGGTGCTACCGGATGAACGAGCCGCGCAACGACGGCCCGTTCGAGACCTGGACTGAACTCAAGCCGACGCTTGAGCCCCTAGTCGCCTACATCGGTCGCTACTTCCTGCCTTGGTCGCAGGCCAACGCGCTCGCCCTGGCGGCGGGGGCGGCGGACTTCTCGGTCGACCTGCCAGGCGGCGCCTATGTCCAAGCGCCTCAGAAATATCACGCCAAATCCCTCTCCGTGCTGCGCGCCAAGTACGAGGCGGCAAGCTCGGACGCCGGGCTGCGCGCCATCCTCGAAGCCGCGGAAGCCATCCCCTACCTCGCCTGAGGCGTTAGGCGCCCAAGCTTCGCCTGTGCTTCACTGAAAACCGACAGCCAACTCAGGACCTTGACCCATGAAGACCCGGATCACCGAACTCTTCGGCATCGAGCACCCGATCATCCAGGGCGGCATGCACTTTGTGGGCCTGGCGGAGATGGCTGCGGCCGTCTCCAACGCCGGCGGCCTGGGCATTATCACCGGGCTGACCCAGCGCACGCCCGAGAAGCTCTCCGAGGAAATCGCTCGCTGCCGGACGATGACCGACAAACCGTTCGGGGTGAACCTTACCTTCCTGCCGGCGATGACCCCGCCGGACTATCCGGGTTATGTGAAGGCGATCATCGACGGCGGCGTGAAGGCGGTGGAGACCGCCGGCAACAATCCGCAGAAGTGGCTGCCGGCGCTGAAGGAAGCCGGCATCAAGGTGATCCACAAGTGCACCTCGGTCCGGCACTCGCTGAAGGCCGAGTC
>JBBQTP010000102.1:0-14291 GCA_038213205.1 Caulobacterales bacterium | reverse complement strand
ATTTGGGCATATAAACGACTCACCCCTCGCCTCTGATAGGTTGGGCCCATGACAGTCCTGCCCCGCGCCATCCTGTTTGATCTGGACGACACCCTGCTCTCCTTCGGCCGCCGCCCGCTGATCCTGGTCGAGGTGGCCGAGGGAGATGAGGGTGTCGTCCAGATCGAACAGGATGGCGCGGGGCAGGACTGTCATGGGCCCAACCTATCAGAGGCGAGGGGTGAGTCGTTTATATGCCCAAATTGGGGATGTATCTCCGAAGCTTAGCCGTGGACTGAGTCCTTTCCGCCACGGTGAGGCCCGGCTGACGGGGGTGTGACAACGGGCTTCCAAAGCCCCGCTTGACCCGCGCCTCGCGGCCCCGCCAAGGTGGCGCGGATGTCGGAGGGTATGCATGAGTTTCAAGGCCCGGCTCGAACGTGAGTGGCGGTTCGTACGCGGGCTCAATCGCACCCTGAAGCGGGTGAAGACCATTGCGCCCACCTCGCCCAACCTGATCTGCGACGACCTACAGGCCGCCGTCGACCAATGGCGCGACAAGCCGGCCCTGACCTTCGAGGGCAAGACCATCAGCTATGGCGAGATGGACGCCATCGCCAACCGCTACGCCCACTGGGCCAAGACCAACAACCTGCGGCGCGGTCAGACGGTGGCGCTGTTCATGCCCAACCGGCTGGAATACTTCCCCATCTGGTATGGCCTGACCAAGGTCGGCGTGATCACCGCCCTGATCAACAACCAGCTCTCGGGCCTGGCGCTGGCCCATTGCCTGAACATCTCCGGCGCCGGCCAGGTCATCGTCGACGCCGAGACCTCGCCGGCCTTCGAACAGGCCAAGGGGCTGCTGGAGCGGCCGATGCAGCAATGGGTGCTGGGCCACGCGGTCGGCGACCAGCGCGACCTGTCCCAGGCGCTGAAGAGCTGCAGCTCGCTGCCGCCGGACCGTTCGGTGCGCGAGGGGATGACCGCGCACGATACGGCGCTGTTCATCTATACCTCCGGCACCACGGGCATGCCCAAGGCGGCCAAGATCACCCACGTGCGAGCCCAGCTGTTCATACGCGGCTTCGCGGGCTCGACCGGGGCCACGGCCAATGACCGGGTCTACAACCCCCTGCCGCTCTACCACTCCACCGGCGGGCTGTGCGGCCTGGGGGCGGCCCTGCTGAACGGCGGTTCGGTGGTGCTGAAGAAGAAGTTCTCCGCCACCCACTTCTGGTCCGACGTGGTGGCGCAGGAGTGCACGATGTTCGTCTATATCGGCGAGCTGTGCCGCTATCTGGTCAACCAGCCCCCCGGCGAGGATGACACCCGCCACAAGATCCGGCTGGCCTTCGGCAACGGCCTGCGCCCGGATGTGTGGGCCGAGCTGAAGTCGCGGTTCCGCATTCCTGAGGTCCTGGAGTTCTACGGCTCCACCGAGGGCAATGTGTCGATGTTCAACTTCGATGGCCGCACCGGCGCCATCGGCCGCGCGCCGAAATGGCTGCGCAACAAGTTCAACATCCGCCTGGTGCAGTTCGACGTGGAGGCCGAGGCTCCGATCCGCGGGACCGACGGCTTCTGTATCGAGGCCGGCGTCGGCCAGGTGGGCGAGTGCATCGGCAAGATCGGCCTCGGCGACGCCCGCAGCGAATATACCGGCTATGTCGACAAGGCCGCCTCGGACCGCAAGGTCCTGCGCGACGTCTTCGAGAAGGGCGACGCCTGGTTCGCCACCGGCGACCTCATGAAGACCGACGGTGACGGCTATTTCTACTTCGTCGACCGGATCGGCGACACCTTCCGCTGGAAAGGCGAGAACGTCTCCACCAACGAGGTCGCCGAACGCCTGCAGAGCTGTCCCGGGGTGCTCGAGGCGCTGATCTACGGCGTGGAGGTGCCCGGCGCCGAAGGCCGCGCCGGAATGGCCGGCCTGGTGGTCACTCCGGAGTTCGCCATCAAGACCTTCGGCGATCTCGTGACCCAGGGCCTGCCGGCCTACGCCCAGCCGCTGTTCGTCCGCACCCTGCCGCAGATCGACACCACTGGCACCTTCAAGGCCCGCAAGATGGACCTGGTCGCCGACGGCTACGACCCGGCCAGGATCAAGGGCGCGCTCTACTTCAAAGACCCCAGGAAGGGCTATGTGAAGATCACAAAGGGCATCTTCGAAAAGCTCTCCGCCGGGGCCATGAAGCTCTGAACGCGCCTCAGACCAGCGTCGCCCCGCCGTCGACGACCACCACCTGGCCGGTCGTGTAGCCGCCCTTCATCAGATAGAGGAACGCCTGCGCCGCCTCGGCCGGTTCGGCGGCGCGGGGCAGGGGCACGCGCGCCACCATCTGCTGGATCATCTCCGCCGGCCAACCGGCCAGCCGCTCGGTCATCACCAGGCCCGGGCAGACGCTGTTGACGCGGATCGGCGCCAGGTCGACCGCCAGGCCCCTCACCAGGTGCTCGACCGCCCCGCCGAACGCCGTGGCCAGCGGCATGCCCTTCATCGGCAGCAGCGACAGCACGCCGTCGGTGAGTGTGATCGACCCGGTCGGCGAGATCACGCCAAGCGCGTGTTTCACCGCCATCAGCGCACCCCAGAAACGCACGTTCGAGCCCTCCTTTGCGGCATCGAAATCCAGCTGCGCGATCGGCCCCGGCGCGCGCCCCAGTCCGGCTTCGCCCGCTGTGAACACCAGGTGGTCGAAGCCGCCGACCTGGCCGAAGAAGGCCGCAACCTTGGCCTCGTCCGAGACATCGATCACGCCGCCCGATGCGCCCGCGCCCAGCCGCGCCACAGCGGCATCGACCTTAGCCTTGTCACTCGACGCGACGACCACCTGGGCGCTCTCCGCGAGCGCCCCCTCGGCCACGGCGTAGCCCATCCCCGAGCTGCCCCCGATGATCACCACGCGTTGGTCCTTGAGTGTGACGATGGCCATGGATCAGTCCTCCACGGTGAGGTAGCCGCTCTCGCGGATGTCGGTGAGCAGGTCGGGCCCCGTCGGGGTCCAGCCCAGCATCTCGCGGGTGCGCGCGCTGGAGGTGCGGTTGTCCACTCCGGCGAACATCGCCAGGAACTCGAGGAAGGCGGGAGCCTCCTCCTGCGTGACGCTGCGCGCGGGCAGGCCGAGGCCGGCGGCGATCGTCTCGGCGATGGCCCGCATCGGCACGCCCTCCTCGGCCACCGCATGCAGGGCCGAGCCCGGCGCGGCCTTCTCCACCGCCAGGCAGAACACCCGCGCCGCGTCCAGGCGGTGCACCGCCGGCCAGTGGTTGGTCCCCTCGCCGATATAGGCGGCCGCGCCGTTCTTCCGCGCCAGCTCGATCATCCGGGGGATGAAGCCCTGGTCGCCGGCGCCGTGGACGGTCGGCGGCAGGCGTACGACCGCGCCGCGCACGCCCCGCGTGGCGGCCCCACGCACGATGATTTCCGATGCGGCGCGCGGCCCATCGGGATTGGCGGGCGCGTCCGCCTCGGTCGCGACGCCTTCGCGCGCTACCATCAGCGTGCCGGACGCGATCACCAGCGGCTTGCCGGAACCCTCCAACGACGCCGCCATGGCCTCCACCGCGCGCCGGTCGGTCTCGATGTTGGCCATGAACTGGCTGAAGTCGTGGATGAAGGCGGTGTGGATCACCCCGTCGCAGGCCTTGGCGCCGGCCACCAGGCTGGCGGTGTCGGTCAGCTCGCCGCGATGCACCGGCACGCCGATCGCTTGCAGCTTCTCGGCGCTCGCGTCGTTGCGCGCCAGCCCCAGCACCTCATGGCCGGTGGCGAGCAGCTCCGTCACGATGGCCGAACCGATGAAGCCCGTGGCCCCGGTCACAAATACACGCATGCTTTTCTCCTCATCACCGCGAGGTCGGGTTATCCTCCGGTCTGAGAAGCTCGAAAAGCCGAGGGCTTATACAGGTATGACCGCTAACACCCTGCCGGGTCCGAGCATGTCGCTTGGCGGCTTCCTGCGTGACCGCCGCGCGCGTCTGGCGCCCACGCCGGGCCAGAGGCGCCGCCGCACGCCGGGCCTTCGCCGCGAGGAGGTGGCGAGCCGGGCCGGGGTCAGCGTCACCTGGTACACCTGGCTGGAGCAGGGCCGGGGCGGGCCGCCGTCCAGCGCCGTGCTGGAACGGCTCGCGACCGCCCTGGAGCTCGACCCGAGCGGCCGCGAGATCCTGTTCCTGCTGGCCCAGCAACGGCCGCCGCCGGGCAAGCGCTCGCCGGTCTCCGAGGTCGCGCCCGCCGTGCAGCGCGTGCTGGACGCCCTGGTCAACAGTCCCGCCTTCATCCGAACCTCGTCCTGGGACGTCGTCGCCTGGAACGCCGCCGCGCTGGCCGTGCTGGGCGACTACCGCGCCGTGCCGGTCGAGGAGCGCAACATCCTGCGACGCCTGTTCGGTAACCCCGCGATGCGCCCGCCCTCGCCCGACTGGGAGGCCTACGCCCGGGTCGCGCTGGCCGTGTTCCGCGTCGATGTGGCCCGCGCCGGCGGCAGCGCCGAGGCCGTCGCCCTGGTAGAGGAACTGCAGGCCACGAGCCCCGACTTCCGCCGCCTCTGGGCCGAGAACGAGATGCACAGCCACGGATCCGGCTCGAAACACTTCGACCATCCCACGGTCGGCCCATTCACCGTCGAATACGCCGCCTTCGCCGTCGACGGCGACGAGGGTCTCACCATGATCGTGTTCACCCCGTCCTCGCCCGCCGACGCCCAGGCCATCGAAACGCTCATCGCGAGCCGGCCGCAGCTCGCCTAAGGTGACGCTTTCCAGCCTCAGGTGCACCGATGATTCCCGCCCGCGTCCTCCGCCTCGCTACCGCCGCCCTGGCGCTCGTCGCGACCGGCGCTCACGCCCGCGACATGGCCAAGGACAAGGCGGCCATCGAGGCCTCCCTCGACAAGAATTATGCCCACCTGGACACGCTCTATAAGGACATCCACCAGCACCCCGAGCTTGGGATGCAGGAGACCCGCACGGCCGCGAAGCTGGCCGCCGAGATGCGGGCATTGGGCTTCGAGGTCACCGAGCATGTCGGCAAGACCGGCATCGTCGCGATCTTCAGAAACGGCAGGGGCCCGCTGGTGATGATCCGCACCGAGCTCGACGCCCTGCCGATGGAAGAGAAGACCGGGCTGCCCTACGCGAGCCACGTGGTGGCCGACTACCACGGCAAGCCGACGCCGGTGGACCACAGCTGCGGCCACGACATCCACATGGCCGCCTGGGTCGGCGCCGCCCAGCAGCTTGTCGCCATGAAGGCCTCTTGGCACGGCACGCTGATGTTCATCGGCCAACCGGCGGAGGAAATTACCGAAGGCGCCCGCGCCATGCTCGACGACCATCTGTTCGAGCGCTTCGGCAAGCCCGACATCGGCTTCGCCCAGCACGTCGGCCCCGCGCCCACAGGCACGCTCAGCTACCGCGCCGGGATCTACAACACGGCCTCGGACTCCCTGGAGATCACCTTCAAGGGCCGCGGCGCTCACGGCTCGACGCCGAACGTCGCCATCGATCCGATCGTCGAGGCCGCCCGCTTCGTCACCGACGTCCAGACCGTGATCAGCCGCGAGAAGGAGCCCAACGCCTTTGGCGTCATCTCCATCGGCTCGATCCAGGCGGGCAGCGCTGCCAACATCATCCCCGACCAGGCCCAGGTGCGCGGCACCATCCGCACCCGCGACGCGGCCGTGCGCGAGAAGCTGCTGGAGGGCATCCGCCGCACCGCCAACGGCGAGGCTGCGCTCTCCGGCGCCCCGGCCCCCGATGTGCAGTTCATTCCCGGCGGCAAGCTGCTGATCAACGACGCCGCGATCACGGCCCGCACCGAGAAGGTGTTCAAGGCTGCGTTCGGCGACCGCGCCATGTATGAGCCGGCGCCGGGTAATCCCAGCGAGGACTATTCGGAGTTCATCGTCGCCGGCGTGCCGTCGCTGTTCTGGAGCCTGGGCGGCCTCGACCCGGCGGTGATCGCCGAGGCCAAGGCCAAGGGCGTCCCGGTCCCCGCGAACCACACGCCGCAGTTCGCCCCTACGCCGGAGCCCACCATCCGCTTCGGCGTCGAGGCCATGACGCTGGCCGTCCTCAACGTGATGGCCCCCTGATCATCGGGGACACAGCAGGGTTCGCAGACCGATGTTCTGAATAGCCCGGGGCGAGTCCAGATGCGGCGGCGACAGGCGCGGCGGCGCGGATCGCCCGTCTAGGTAGAATCGTTCGCCATCCTCACAACTATAGGCGGCGGTCATGGCGCAATCCTTCCGCCGCCAATCGGCTTGCAGCGAGTTCGCGTCACGCGCGAGAAATTTTCGAGACTAGACCCGGTTATTCTTCAGTAAGTCTCGACGTGTCGAAAATATATACGTTAAATCACAAGATGTTGACTCGCCTGAATCGATGAAGACACGGCAAATCCGGTTGATAAGGTCGCTCGAATTCAACAGAGGGCGACGTCATGTCTGGAAATCCAGCGGAGCTTCCGGCCGAATTGGGGACCGGTGGTGGCAACGGAACAATCGATTGGTCAAGAATCCGCGGCGGAATCGGCGGGCCTGCGGAGATCCCCCCGTTCGAAGCCCGGCTGTCCTCGGCCGAACTGGTGCGCGAGGTGTTCCGCCTGCGCGACCGGATCAATGTGCTGGAGGGCGGCGCGCTTTCCCAGCGCCTGGCGCCGCATGCAACCGCCCGCAGTTTCCTCGGCGGCCCTCAGGAGCTGCCGGAAGGCGAGGGCGGCGGTGGCGGCGGCGGCGTCTTCCATCCGCGCGGTGAGATCCACGAGATTGCGGAACTGCCGATCAGCCGCTTTGTCGCCGAGTTCGCCGGCCTCTCGTCGCGGTTCGCCCAGTTCGAGACGGCGATGACCAAGCAGCTGGCCGACATCCAGGCCGGGATCGCTAAGCAGCAGCGCGGCGGCGGCGGCGGCTGACGCGGGGCCACACGGCGCCGGCTCCCCCCGGCGCCGTGTCCCCGTCGCATCATCCGGGTGAGGCTCCCAATCGCGTGAGGCTCCCCAACTCGTGAGGTCCCATGTCCGAGGCATCGCGCGAGCGTGAGCGCCTGCTGGCGTTGTTGCGCCGCGACGGCATCCTGCGCTCGACGCCGGACGCGCCGATCACCCACCGCACCGGCGAGATCGCGCCCTGGGCCTTCTACAGCTGGGGCCTAAGCCTGTCGCAGGAAGGCCTGCGCTTGGCCGCGCGCGAACTGCTGCGCACTCTGGAGGGCTTCGGCTCCACCCAGATCGCCAGCTACGGCTATACGGGCCTGCCCCTGCTGGCCGCCTGCGTGCTGGAGGGTGGCGGCCGCTACACGGGCTTAAGCATCCGCGAGACCCGCAAGCCCTACCTGACCAACCGCCGCATCGACGGCGCCGTCGATGCTAGCCGGCCGGTGGTGGTGATCGACGACTCGCTCAGTTCCGGCACTTCGCTGCACAAGGCCATCGTCGCCCTGGAGAACGAGGGTCTGGAGGTCGAGGGCACGACGGCCCTGGTCCACTTCCCGTTCCGCGGCGCCAAGGCCTGGGCCAACGCCGCCGGCTACCGCACCGCCACCGCCTTCGACATCTGGGGCGACCTGGGCATGGCCGATCCGCCCCTCGGCTACACCGGCCCGGAGGCCGGGCGCCCGCCGGTCGGCGGCGATCCCTTGCCGGAGGGCCTCGCGCCCGCGGTGTTGGCGCGGCTGGCGGCGCGGGCCTTTCTGCTGACCGGGCAGACGCCGCGCTGGCCGGCCCGTCTGGACGGCGTCTATGACGCGCGCGGCGGCTCGTTCGTCAGCTTCCGCCGCCGCGCCGACGATCACCGGCTGGTCCGTGACGGGTTCTGGCATTTCGATCCCGCCGAAGCCGACCCCGCCCGCGACCTCGTCCTGGCGACCGTCGACACCCTGTGGCGCAACCCCGGCGCGGTCACGCTCGAAAGCCTCGACGCGCTGAAGATCGCGGTCACCTTCTTCGGTCCGCTGGAGCAGGTCGCGCCGTCGGGCCTCGACTTCGACCGCTATGGCATTGTCGCGCGCAGTGAGCTCTGGCCCGACAAGATTGGCGGCGCCCTGCCCAACACCCAGGTGTTCATCAGCGACATCGAGCAGTACCGCCACGCGCGCGCCACCAACGCCCGGATCGACGACGGTGAGCCGCACGCCCTCTATCGCCACACGCTAAGCAAGCACGCCGAGCCGGGCGAAACCTGGCTGCCCTACGGCCAGCTCGAAGGCGCCCAGACCGGCTGGTGGCGCGACGCCGCGATCGGCCGGCGCCTCGCCGCCCGCGCCCGCCAGCGGCTGGCCGATCCGGCCTCCGGCCCGCCACTCGAACCCGGGCTGCTGCCGTGCCCGATCGAGGGCGTGGCCGTTGCGCTCTACGCCGGCGGCCTGCGCGGCTACGGCCTGGCCCACGGGCCTGACCTGGAACGGGCGCTGGCCGAGGCTGTCGAGGCCGCGCGCCGCGATCCCCGCTACTCTGGTGGCGACCCCGCCGACTTCGACCTGACCGTCAGTGTGCTGCACCACGGCGAGGATCACGGATCCAGCCGGGTGCTGGCGGAGAAAAAGCTGCGGCGTGGCCTCGACGCGCTCACCCGCTACGGCCCCGGCCAGCCGGTCACCGTCCTGCCGGCCGCCCTGGTCCTCAACGCCTGGACGCCGGCCCAGCTGTTCGACACCGCCGAGGTCCTGGCCGGCGCCACCGGCCCCGCCGCCAACTGGCGCACCGCCCAGGTCGCCGGCTGGCTATCTCACGCTGACGACATCCGCCCGCTCCGCTTCGGCTTCCCTGCGCGAGATTCAACGCCGCTCGACGACCCCGGCGCGGAGCAGCAGACCGGGCTGATGGCGGGCTACATCCGCCGCGCCCAGGGCCCCGACGGCCTGCCGGCCTACCGCCTGGCCGCCAACCACAGCGGCTATGAGCGCACAGGCACGGCCGGGCGGGTGATCCACGGCCTCTACAGCCTGTTCATCGCCGGCCGCGCCGCCGCGCGCACCGACTGGACCGACGCCGCCCGCGTCGGCATCGCCACGGCGCTGGCCACCGTCGGCTATGGCGGTGTCGCCCTGCCGGATCACCTGGGCGGGCCGTTGGCCGACGCCGTCCTGCTCGCCGCCGCAGCCGCCGAGGCCGGCTTGGCGTCCAGCGGCGCGGCCGTCCTGCTCGCCGAACGCGTCGGCGGCTTCATCCACCCCTCCGGCTGGATCGGCGCGGGCCCAAAGCGCCTCGACAACCCGCAGGACCAGGAGTTCCTGCCCGGCGCCGCCCTCTGGGCGCTCTGCGCCTGGAGCCGGGCCACGGGCGCGCCCTTGCCGCCCAACCTCGCCGCCGCGCGGCGCCACTACGCCGGCCGCTTCGACGACTGCCCCGGCTGGGGCTCGCCCTGGCTGGCCCAGGGCTGGGGCGCGGTCCACGAGCTCAGCGGCGACCCACAGGACGCCGCCCTGGTGTTCCGCGTCGCCGACTGGCTCTGCGCGCGCCAGCTCGACGTCAACGGCGCCTTCCTCGAAGAGCTCAGCCTCAACGAGCCCAGCTTCAACACCGGCTTCGTCGCCGAGGGCATCGCCGCGGCCTGGCGCACCGCGCTCACCTGCCGCGACACCAGGCGCGCCGTCCGCTACGAGGCCGCCTGGCGCCGCGCCCTGGGCTTTGTCCGCACGCTCACCCTGCAACCCGGAGACGGCTTCGCCTTCCCGAGCCCCGAGCTGGCGGTCGGCGGCGTCCGCTGCACCCTGTCGCGCGGCGACATCCGCATCGACCAGGTCAGCCACAGCCTCCACGCCCTGGTCGACGGCCAGGCCTGCCTCGCGGGCGCCGTCAGGCCCAGGGTGAAGCTGCGATCGACCGCCACTCAATAAAGCTCCGTCATCCCGGCCGCAGCGAAGCGGAGAGCCGGGACCCAGGGGCGGATGCAATGCGGTTGCTCCTGGGTCCCGGGTCGGCACTTCGGCCGCCCGGGATGACGGTGATATTGGTAGCTCGGGTCTCTGTCTGATTGCTGCCCCTGCGTTGTCAGCAGGACTCGCCTATATCTGCGCACATGCCCGACGACGTTGCCGCGGTCCCCAAGCTCCAGGGCGCCGCGCTGATCAAGGATGAGGTGACCCGCCTGCCGGACCGGCCGGGCGTCTACCGGATGATGGGCGATGAGGGCGAGGTGCTCTACGTCGGCAAGGCGCGCTCCCTGAAAAAGCGGGTGATCCAGTACGCCCAGGGCCGCTTCCACACCCAGCGCATCGCCAACATGGTCGATCTCACCCGGTCGATGGAATTCATCACCACCCGCACCGAGACCGACGCCCTGCTGCTCGAGATCAATCTGATCAAGCAGCTCAAGCCCCGCTTCAACGTCCTGCTGCGCGACGACAAGTCATTCCCCGAGATCGTGATCCGCCGGGAACACCCGGCGGCTCAACTTCGAAAGCATCGTGGCGCGCACACCATCAAGGGCGACTACTTCGGCCCCTTCGCCTCGGCCCACTCGGTGACCAAGACGCTGAACACCCTGCAGAAGGCCTTCCTCCTGCGGTCGTGCTCCGACAGCGTCTACGAGAGCCGCACGCGCCCGTGCATGCTCCACCAGATCAAGCGCTGCGCCGCGCCCTGCACCGGCCTCATCGCCCTCGACGACTACGCCCGCCTGGTCGAGCAGGCCGAGGACTTCCTGCGCGGCAAATCCCGCGCGGTGATGCAGCGGATGTCCGAACAGATGCAGGCCGCCTCCGACGACATGGAGTTCGAGCTGGCCGCCCGCATGCGCGACCGCATTCGCGCCCTCGCCTCCGTCGCCCAGGAGACCCAGGTCAATCCGGAGACCCTGGACGAGGCCGACGTCTTCGCCGTCCACGCCGAGGGCGGCCAGGCCTGCGTCCAGGTGTTCTTCTTCCGCGCCGGCCAGAACTGGGGCAACCGCGCCTATTTCCCTCGCGTCGACAAGAGCGACGAGGACGCCGACGTCATGGGCGCCTTCATCGGCCAGTTCTACGACGACCGGCCGATCCCCAAGCTGATCCTCGCCAACATCGAGCCGGCCGAGCGCGACCTGCTGGCCGAGGCCTTCACCCAGAAGTCCGGCCGCAAGGTCGAGATCAACCGCCCGCAGCGCGGCGAGAAACGCCGGCTGGTCGACGACGCCGCCACCAACGCCCGCGAAGCGCTGGGCCGCAAAATGGCCGAGAGCTCGGCCCAGACCAAGCTTTTGGCCGGCGTCACGGAAGCCTTCGGCCTGGACGCCCCGCCAGAGCGGATCGAGGTCTACGACAACTCCCACATCATGGGCACAAACGCGGTCGGCGGGATGATCGTCGCCGGCCCCGACGGCTTCCAGAAAAGCCAGTACCGCAAGTTCAACATCAAGGGCACGGACCTCACCCCTGGCGACGACTTCGGGATGATGAAGGAGGTGCTGCGCCGCCGCTTCGCCCGCCTCGCCAAGGAGGAGGAAGCCGCGCTCCTCGGCGGCCGCGAAGAGAGCAAGTTCGCCCGCCCCGACCTCCTGCTCATTGACGGCGGCGCGGGCCAGGTGGCCGCGGTGCTGGAGGTGCTGGCCGACCTGGGCGTCGACGACATCCCCGTGGTCGGCGTCGCCAAGGGCGTCGACCGTGACGCCGGCATGGAGCGCTTCTTCATCCCCGGCAAAGAACCCTTCCGCCTCGATCACAAGAGCCCGGTGCTCTACTACCTCCAGCGCCTGCGCGACGAAGCCCACCGCTTCGCCATCGGCACCCACCGCGCCAAGCGCGCCGCGGCGATGATCAAGAACCCCCTGGACGAGATCGAAGGCGTCGGCCCGGGGCGGAAGAGGGCGCTGCTGCATGCGTTCGGATCGGCGCGGGGGGTGAGCCGCGCCAGCGTCGAGGACCTGCTGAAGGTCGAGGGCGTGAGCCAGCCGCTCGCCGAGCGGATCTACGGGTTTTTCAGGAAGGGGTAGGGAAATTCACAGGCAGAAGAGAACATCTAGGCAGCTTGTTGTAGCGAGCGGATCAACTGAATGGTCAAACGCTCTCCTTAGTGCAACTTTAAGCAGCGTAGTGTCGACTTGATTCCGTCAAGAGCGGAGATCGTCACGGTGGGAAGTCATTGGACTTGGCGTTCGGCGATAAGGCGCTCCGCTATATCTGCGAGAGTGAGGCGAGAGCCCGAAGAGCACTTGGTGCTCCCGCAGCCGCTGATCTGCATGCGCGACTCGCGGACCTTGAAGCGGTTGATGTTGTCGTGGAAATGAATTGGGTTCCAGTTGAGCTCGACGGCTCGAATATTCGCATCGAATTCCACCCGGGATTTTACTTGCTCGGGACAGCGAACGAGGCGAAGCCACCACTCTTGAATGGCTTTGTTGACTGGCACAAGGTCGGACGGTTGCTACTGACCAAGATCGAACAAGGATGACCGACCGCACCATCTTCGAACGAGATTGGTCAGTTTCGCCCGGAGCGACGATGCGCGCCATTATGGCGTCGCGCCAAATGGCGGACGGTGATGTTAGTGCGCAACTCGACCTTACACTTGAAGATCTCGCTGATCTGATCGACGGTCGAACTCTAATCGACGGCGATCTGGCCGATAGGTTGGTTGATGTCTTTGGCGCAACGCGGCGCTTCTGGATCACGCGCGAAACGCTCTATCGGCGGCCCAATCAGCCTATTCCTCCAGACGGGTTGCCCCCTCCACCATCGGCTCTCTGGCCGATGGTCCCCCTCCCGAAATCCGGGGACACTATACCCAATACTGCCCAGCCTGCCGCTCACTCCGCAACGGCTTCCATGATCTCCTGGGGCCAGCGCTGGATCGCCCGCAGGTAGGCCGCCGCCGGGGCGTCCGGATAGCGAAAACTGGGGACACTATACTCAATTCCGACCGCGCCTTCGGGGGCACCCCGTTATCGGGCGCCTTCGTGATCGAACGGCGCCGTGGGTGTTCAGGACAGGCCGAGGCCTAGAATCACGGCACCCTCCCCGCCGTGAAGCCGTTGATCGAGCGCCCCCGGACCTTCGCCTTGCTGGCCGTCCCCGTGATCGCCGCCGGGGGATGGCTGGCGTTGGTGGCGTCGCACGACCCGGCCGGGGCGTTCGGCGAGAGCTCGGCGGCGTGGACCCAGGCGCTGATGTCGGTGGGCGCCATCCTGGCCGCGATCTTCATCGACCAGGGCGCCAGCCGCCGCGACCGTCGCGAACGCCAGGCGGCCGCCGACCGGGCCCGGGCCGCGCGGCTGAGGGCGATCTCCGCCTGCGCCACGATGCTCGATAATGCGGCCAAGGCGGTCGCCGAGCGCACGCCCAAGCGCGGCCTGCGGTTCGAGGGCCTGGCCGTCGACGCCCTGGCCTCGGGGAGCCAGATGATCGGCCACTACCTCGCCCGCGGCAGCGACGACGAGCCGATCCTGGTCTGGTTCCTCAGCGCCGCCGCGGGGGAGGTGGCCGCCGCCGAGGCCGCGATCAGCGCGGCCAGGCTGTCGACAGCCGCCGACCAGCGGGCCCTTGAGCGCCGCCTGCGGGCGCACGCCCAGGGGCTGCGCGAAATGCTCGATGAGCACGCGGCCGGGCTGTTCGAGGTCTGACGCCGAGGCGCGCGTGTTCTCTCTTTGTTCTTGACTGGGAGAGCCATCCGCGCTACCATTGCGCGCGGCTCGTGACCTGCGCCCACGGCCTTCGCCGAGGCGCAGCACCTTACCAGCCGCCCATCCACCTTTCGCCCGGGGCCTTGCCTGCGGGCCTCAACCCATGGGCGCCCCCTCATGTCCCCAAACATGTCCCCAAACATGTCCCACGATCTGCCGCCGTCGGGCTTCTCGCGGTACACGGCGAAGATCGCGCGGACGGTCTGCGCCCGCTCGATGGCCGGCGAGACCCTGGCCTCGATCTGCGCCGATCCGGATATGCCCTGCCTGGCGACAGTGCGCCGCTGGTCGTGGCGGCATCCGGAGTTCGGGCGCCTGCTGGCCCGCGCCCGGGCGCTGGGCGGGCGCGACGGGGTCGGGCGGCCGTCCGGCTACTGCCCGGTCCAGGCGAACGAGATCGCCGTGCGCGTGGCGCTGGGCGAGTCGATGACCCGGATCGTCACCGATCCGCGCCTGCCCACCGCGACCACCATCTTCCGCTGGAAGCACCGTCACCCGGAATTCGCCGAGGCCCTGGCCATCGCGCGCGAAGCGCTGGCCGAGCGGTTCACCGATGCGGGCTGGACGCTGGCGATGGAGGCGACGCGGGAGACCGCCTACCTGACCGAGGTGCGGCTGAGGCAACTTCGCTGGATGACGTCGATCATGGCGCCGCGCACCCACGGGCGCCTGAAGGCCGTCGAGCCGGCGGACCCGGCGCGCGAGCCGGAC
>JBBQTP010000101.1:0-14387 GCA_038213205.1 Caulobacterales bacterium | reverse complement strand
CTCCGGCGCGAAACTCGATCGCGCCCAACGCAAGAAGGTGATGGCGCTGGCTCAGGCCCGCCATCTGGACGCCATCCTGGTGACGGAGCTGTCCCGCTGGGGGCGCAGCACGATCGACCTGCTGCAGACGCTTCGAGATCTGGAGTCGCAGCGGGTGTCGGTGATCGCGCTTAGTGGGATGACCTTCGACCTGTCCAACCCGGCCGGCCGCATGATGGCCACCATGCTCGCCGGCATCGCCGAGTTCGAGCGCGACCTGATGGGCGAGAGGATCAAGTCGGGCCTGGCCGCCGCCAAGGCCCGCGGCCGACGGCTTGGGCGCCAACCCGGGCAGCGCCCGAAATCGGATCGGCTGGGACCGAAGGTCCTGGCCCTGGTGGCGCAAGGCCGCAGCTATCGCTTGATCGGCCGGGAACTCGGCCTCAGCAAAAATACCGTGGCCGAGATCGTCAAGCGCACCCGGGCCGCCGCAACGATGAAGGACGCCGCGTGACCAACGAGTGGCTGAGTTCTCATTCTGTCCGCTTAGCGTATATTTCTGCCCGTTCTATGGCGTCGCCCCGTCATAGTGTTCGATCGTGTTCGGGCCGGCGCCATTTTCGATCGCCTACGTTCGATTGGCCTTTCCCTCGCTTTCGCTCATCACCATGATCGCAACCGGTCCGATGGTGGTCCCCTAGTCCGTTCGACGGACGGCCGGACTTACCGAAAGTCGCCGGTCTTCGGCCGAATCGAGCCGTGACCGACTTCACGTCCCTGGACTTCGTCGGCCCGGACCCTGGATCGAACCCCAGAGCCCTCGAGAGACGCAGGAGCTGGAGATTTTCGGCGCGCGCTCTGAGCCGCCCGAAGGGCACCCCTTCGGGCGAACGCACCGCGCCGTCCTATGTGTGCTGGCGCATCGGAGTTGGGGCAGGGGGCGTCTCGTGCGCTCTCTACCGGGTGTCGGCAGACGCCTCGTCCTCGTCGATGCTATTCCAGATATCCCGAAATAAGACCCGATGCCCGCGCGACACCATGGTGTAGGGAATGGGCGTGCGCCTGACGGGCCGAGCGCCTTCTTCCTGCACCAAGCGTGCGATTTCGGCGAAGATTGGCGCACCGGCGCCAATCTCATGGCGAAGGCGGATCAGCTGTGGCCAGGTGAACACCAGCACCGTTGGACCCGCGGCATAGCCGAGGCTGCGGAACCGGGCGTTGGACCGCCCGACACCCCAGAGTCGGATCGTAGGCGGCAGCTTGCCTGATGGAAGCTTGAGCTTCAGCACTTCGCAGAGACGGGCGACGCCGTGGTCGTCTATCCAGGACGATACGGCGGCGCCCCAGGCCTCGACCTTTTCGACAAAATTCTTTGCCTTGCTGCGCTGGGTCTTCAGGTTGCTGGAGTCGAAGTCCTGCCATTTGAGCTGGAATAGGACGAGATCGCCGGTGACGTAGTCCAAGATGGCGGCGTCGATATCCGTCACCACGCGACTGCCGGCTCTCAGCTTCGTTTGCGTTGCGACGCATTGAAATCGATCGCCTTGAAACTGCGCGCAGAGATCCTCCGTCATCCAGCGTTCGTGGTGTGACCGTACGGCGTTGAGCAAGGCCGGTGTGGCGGATTCTCGAAGCGCGCGGATGTGCGTCAGCGGATTGCGAAAGACGGCGCTGATGGGCATCAGCAAATAGCCCTCAGCGATCTCGATCAGCATGGGGAAGCTGGGCGCATGCTCCCTGAAGAAGAACGGCGCGTCGCCGGCGCGGATCGTGACGAGGTCCACGACGACCGTCGCGAGGTGTGGGGGCGTGCCAATAGTGATGAGCTCCGCGATGAGCTCCGGCCTGGTTTTCCATATGCAGAGGCTCATGGCGAAGTTGATGTCGGGAAGACGCTTTCTCGCCTCCTCGATGTAGACGATGTGCGCCAAGGAACGGCCCAGCAGCATGTGCACGGTCGTCACCATCTCGGCGCCCGTGCAGTCGCCCAGTTGCGCGTCCGGGTGGATGCCAGCATCCGCGCGCCATTCGATCAACATGTCAGCCAGAAAATTCAGGAACGCGCTGTCGACGTCGCGGCTGGACGTGTAGCCGACCATCGTCCCCTGCGGCAGTTTCCAAGGGAAAACCTGGGTCGCCATTTCGGCGCGCAGCGCAGGACCCACGCCCGGCTCGGTTTGCGATCGCCCGGCACCGAACTTCGATTTCAAATCGTTCAGCCGCGCCCGGTCGACTTGATCATGAAAGAAGTCGATCTGGACGGTCTCGGTTAGCGACAGCTCAATCTGCTCGTCGCGGATGCGCCCCTCCACCATGCCGTGCCGCATGCGCTCGGCCGTGTCGGTCAACATCACGTAGCGGCCACAGGCGTGCATCAGATTCAGCACGATATGGCGCGTCTCCTCGGTGCTCTCGGCGCCTGGTATGCCGCTGAATCGGCCAACACGCGGTAGGAGCAGGCTTAGAAGGACATTCCAGCCCCGCACGATGATACTAAGGTCCGCCTCCGGCATGTATTTGCCCGGTGGCCGACCGAGATTCTGCATCACTTGGACAAGGTCCAGCGCTCGACACGCTTCGATCAGCAGGGCGCCGCACGCCCAGTCGTCATAGTCGCCGACGAACGTGACAACGTCGGCGAGTTCGGCCTCACCGAGCGTTTGCAGGCGGGCCGCGATCTCTTCCTGCGACATCGCCTCCGTCATGCTTCGTCTTCGCCCTCACCCTCTTTCGGGACCGACGCGGCGCCGCCAACGCCCTCGTAACGCCGGGCGGCCAGCCACTCGAGGCGTTTGGCCTGAGTCAGCAGCACGCGGCGCAGTCCGCCCTTTACCCGGCGTTCGGAGATCACTTGCGCCAGGCGCGACATGATCAGCGCACGGCGGGCGATGCGGAAGTCCGGATGGCCGCGCAGCTCCAGGACCCGGTCCGAGACGATGCCGGCGCGGTAGAAGGGCGGCGCCTCGACCTCAAGCGCGCCCGGCGGCGGGTCCTTCTCGTTGAGGATCGCCTTGAAGCGGGAATTGGCGACCGCCTCGGCCGTGATGAGCCGCTCCAGCGCGTCGAGGTGCGCCTTGGCCGGAGGCGCCGCCGCCTTGTCCTTGGGGCTGACGCCCTCGAATTGCGGCAACGGCCAGACCGCGATCTCGAACACTTCGAAAGGGTCGAGCACCGACATCGCCACCGCGTCCGTGCGCTGGTTGGTTAGATGGCGTCGGATGCGGCTGCGCAGCTGCTCGTTGGTCTGGCCGACATAGATCGGCTCGCCGTCGTAGTCGAAGAAGGCGTAGACGCCCCAGCGGTAGTTGCCTACGAGCGGGCCTGGCGTCCCGTCCGCGAGCTGGAACGGAGTGTCGAGGAACTTGGTCAAGTTGGCCCGTAGGTCGTCCGTTTCGAAGGGCGGCTTGGCGACCCAGTCCGGATAGGTCTTGAAGAGGGGCGGGGTCTTAGACACGTCGGATTGGCGTCATGCGCGAGGCGCGCTGCTGAACTCCATCGCGGCGGATGATCGTGCGACGCCGCGTGCTACCGCTGCGCTGGGCGAGCTCGAAATCGACGAAATTCACCTCCTGCGGACGCCCGCCGAAGGCCGTGTGAAACGCTGTCAATAGTTCCACCGAGTCCAGCGGCTGCGCCTCGGCGATCGGCGCGTTTTGGCTCGGGATCTGGCCGGGAAAAACGTAAACGCAGGGCGGTGGCAGTGAATATGGGCCCACCGAGGTGCGTCTTGCGGTCGGGTCATTGCCGAGCTTCGGGCAGGGCCGCCCAGCGCACCCGCATACCCAGTCCCAGATGATCACCCCGTCGACCCGCTGACCGCGAGCGATCATCTCCGCACCCAGCCGGCTATGGACCCCCGACCAGGCGTTCAGCTCCGGATCGGCGCCGACGTTGGTGCACACGCTCCAGACGACGAACTCGTCCGCGCCGGCGGGCCGTTCTGAAATCGTCGTGTTGTTCCCGTCGAGGCAACCCTTGAGGTCGATGACGGCGATCCGCCCGCTGTTCAGCCGCACCGTGTAGTCGTGTCGGGCGCGGCCCTCGTCGCGCTCCCATCCGGCGATGTGGCCGCCGTCCTCGAGGTGGTTCAGTACATGCTGCACGAACTCGCGCTTGGGTCCGAGCTTCGCCGAATATTCGCCGCGCATGACCTCGATGGCGCCGCGCAGGATCGGCGACTCGTAAAAGTCCTTCTCAGACAGGCCGTGGTTGCCCAGGAGATGGGCCTCGGTCTTGAGGGTCTCGACGAAGCGCTCGATCTGCGCGCGGACGATAGCGTCCCGTTCGCAGGGAATCACGCTCATGCAGCCGCCTTCACCGGCTCGCTGGGTTTAGTCAGCGGCTCGAAGATGTTCTCTGCCAAGTGCCGCACCACGTGGACGGCCACGCCATCGCCGGTGAGGTGGTAAGCCTCGTTGTAGTTCTTCGGAAGCTGGTAATCTTCTTTCAGCCCCATCAGCCGCGCGGTCTCCCGCGACGAGATCAAGCGGCTGCGGACCTTCGAGCCGTCCACAACGATAATCACCTGGCGGCTCGATCCGCCGGCCGGGGTGCGCAGGCAGCCGGCGACATCGTCGAACCGGACCTCGGCGCGCTGCACCTTGACCCCGTTCTCGTCGAGTCGGGTGCGCTTGTAGATGCCGCCCACCATCCGGTGGCCGGCCTTCTTCGCCTTCTCCAGCTTGGCGCGGTTCACCGACGACATCATCGCGATCAGCTGGTCGCGTTCGGCCGCCGTGTGCCACCGGACGCTGGTCGGATTTTCCTCGATCAGGTCCGCGAACTTCTCATTGCGGCGATCCGGGGCGGGGACGTTCCACCAGACCCTGAGCTTCAGCGCCGCCCTGCCGACCCGGTCGAAGGCCCGCTGGAGCGCGGGCGTGTGGAACGGCTCGGTCGGCCCAGGGCAGAGCAGGTGCTGGCCGATCTCCACGTCCGAGCGGACGCCAATGACGAACAGCCGAGGGCGCGACTGGGGGACGAAGAGCGCGGCGTTGATGACGAGGGCGCCGTAGCGGTAGCCCGCATCGGCGAAGGTCTTGCAGATCGCCTCGAAATCCCGGCCGCTATGGGACGTCAGAGTGCCGAGGACGTTTTCCAGCGCAATGACCTTGGGCCCACGGTTGTCAGCGATCAGGCCTTTCACGATTTCCCAGAAGGGGTAGAACGTCCCCGACCGCTCGCCCTTCAGCCCTGCGCCGCCGCCGGCGAGGGAAAGGTCCTGGCAGGGAAACGAGCCCCAGATCAGGTCGGCGTGGCCGGGTAGGTCCTTCGCCCTGATCTTGCGGACATCGCCGTCGCGCAGGACGTCGGTCTCAGGATAGTTGATCCGGTAGGTCTCGGCCTTCTTGGCGTCAAAGTCGTTGGCGAACAGGCACGTCCACCCATCGCCAAGGCCCGCACGCGCCATGCCCCCGCCGGCGAAGAACTCGTAGAAGCTACGCATGTCGGTCCGCGGCCTTCTCCCAGTCGCTCTGAGCGCGTTCCCGGGCCAGTTTTTCTTCGACTGCTTCGGTTATCCAAGTGTTACGCGAGATATTGCCCGGCCGCGCCTGGCGGGCGGTGTCGATGGCCTCGAACGTCTCGCCTGGCAGGCGGAGGTTGAGGCGGTCCAGCATGCGGACGGTCGAGGATTTCGAATCAGGTATCATGTGAGCCAGAGTGGCGCCACGACGGCGCCGCGTCGAGCGTGGTTTCTATTTTGTTCTCATGGGCCGCTCCGTCAAGCGGCTATAGGGGGAAGTGGAGTGGCCGACGCGCGAAGCTACCCCCAGCCGATCACTCGCATCCTCGACCCCGACACTCTCGGGGTTTTGTCCGAGGAAGACGCCGATCACGGTGAAGAAGACGGCCTTGAGGGCAACCAGCAGTATCGCGACCTCCGCGGCATGAGCTGGACCCAGGTCGCGGCGGCGCTCCGGCAGGAAGCGGCGTTTTTCAATCGGCTGGCGGCGGCGGCGGACCTCGACGAAGAAGCCGAGCTGATTGAGGAGGAGCGCGAAGCGGCCGATTTCCCAGAGGACGACCTCTGGGGGCTCGACGTGGGCGTCATCAGTGCGACCCTTGCGCTTTCGGCGCTGGGAGCCACGCCCGTTTCCAGCTGCAATGCAGGCGGGTTTGGTGGGCATCACGTCGCCGCGTTTCCCCATGTGGCGTTCTTCCTGCCGCGATCCGCGGCTGCCGAGGTCCTCGCGATCGCCGAGGAAGCGGACGTCGGCCTCGATGTAGTCGAGGGCGGGATTGCCCGGCTGTTCGGCCGAGCCGACTTCGATCTGCATCGCTTCGCGCAGCTCGCTCTGATTCGTCATGACGCAGGGCATTGATGCAGTAGAGTGGCGATGCAGGCCAAGACGCGGGGAGGGGATGCAGGATCTAGAATTCGACGCCCTCCTACGCACCGCAGCGTTCGAGCGCGTGAAGTCTCTATGCGAAGTCCACGATCACCTCACGGCGCAGCAGCTGGGCGAGGGGTTCCAATGGGACGGCCAACGCTATCCGCTCGTCAATCCGAGGCGCGGCATCTTCAAGCCAGCCCAGACGCGATTTCTGCTGTCGGTCAACACCGTGTTCCCGAAGTCGGGCAATCGCGTCTGGTATGACGACCAGCGCGAGGTTCACCGCCAGATCTTCGACGGCGACGAGATGGTCGACTATGCGTTCATGGGCGAAAACCCGGACTCGGCCGACAATCGATGGCTCCGGGAAGCGTTCGAGAACAACGTCCCAATCGTCTACTTCCTCGGGATCGCTCCGGGCAGATACCAAGCGATCATGCCGGCCTTCATCGGCGGCTGGGATGCGGCGGGAAGGCGGGCGCGGATCGCCTTCGGCCTGCCTGAACAGCGCAGCCTGGCGCCGCCGGCGACCGAGATTGAGCGGCGATACGCCCTGAGGGCGGTCAAGCAGCGCCTTCACCAAGCGTCATTCCGCGAGGCTGTCATCGGCGCCTATCGGGGCCGGTGTGCGCTATCCGGCCTGCCGGAGCCCATGCTCTTGGACGCGGCCCACATCGTCGAGGACCAGGATGAACTCCTGGGCCAGCCGGTGGTGCGAAACGGCATCCCACTGTCGAAGATCCATCACGCCGCCTTCGACGCGCACCTGATCGGGATCGACCCCGATTATCGGCTGCATGTGTCGGAGAGGCTGCTCGCCCAAAACGACGGCCCGATGCTCGAGGCCATCAAGGGGCTCGAGGGGGGGCTGCTCCGCCTTCCAAAGCGGAGTCAGGATTGCCCCGATCGAGACCGGCTAGCCTTTCGGTTCGAGCGCTTCCGAGCTGCAGCCTGAAACTGACCACGTAAGCTGAAGGACGGCCCTCAAGGCGTCTGTCTTGACGGCGAACCGGCCCTACCGGCCTCTTTGCTAGCTTGCGCACTTGCAGAGCCAAGGGGGATTCGATGCGCCTCTACCACTTCCTCGAGGCCAGATGGGCGCTCGACGACCTGTCGAAACGCCGCCTGCGCGTATCCAACATTATGGGCATGAACGACCCCTTTGAGTTTATGGCGCTCGCGCTTCCGTCGAGGGAGGCCCGCCAACGGATCATTGTCTGGCGGCACATGTGGTCCGAGCGATTTGGTCTGCTCTGCTTCAGCCAGAACCGCGGCAACCCTCTGCTCTGGAGTCACTACGGCGAACGACACGCCGGAATCTGCTTGGGCTTCGATGTCGAGGCGGCGAAGCGCGTGCGCTACGTCGAGCGCCGCGCGCCCGAAATCCTCCTCAAGGCCTCGGCTCATCCAGCAGGTAGCGACCACCTCATGCCGGCCCTAAATGCTCTTCTGACCACCAAATTTGTGGATTGGTCCTACGAGGACGAAGCTCGCGTCTTCGTGCCCTTGAGCAAATGCGATCGAGAGGGCGACCACCTGTTCACGCGATTTTCCCCCAACCTCGTGCTGAGGGAAATAGCGCTGGGACCCGTCTGCCCATTGCTTTCAGCTGAGGTCGGCGCGGCCTTCGGCGATCTCGCTGGCGTAGATTGTTACCGCACTCGGCTGGCGTTCAAGAGTTTCCGCGTGGTCCGCAATCGAGCGGCGGCGTAACCGAGCAGGTCCCTGCCGCGAGCCGAGTTCTTTCACAGCCTGCCCCGCAACGCCCCGGATAGGGGGAGCGGCTGGCGGGCGTGCTCGGTCCCGCCGCTTGCCGCGGCTCCTGCGGGTCCGCCCCTTCGGGCGCGGTGCGCCGCCAGCGGCTCAACGGCGCTTCCCGCCTGGCCTGCGGCCAGGCTCCTAGCAGCCTTCACTGTGGTGGGCACCCTGTGACGTATCTCTTTTGTTCACGGCGCATGCTACCGTTCAGGACATGGCTGAAGGGCAGACCCGCAAGATCATCCACGTCGACATGGACGCCTTCTATGCGTCTGTCGAACAGCGTGACGACCCGAGCCTGAAGGGCAAAGCGGTCGCGGTCGGTCACCCCGAGCGGCGGGGCGTGGTGGCGGCCGCCGCTACGAGGCGCGCCAGTTCGGGGTGCGCTCGGCCCTGCCGTCGGCCACGGCGCTGAAGAAGTGCCCCGACCTGATCTTCAGGCCGCCCCGGTTCGACGTCTACAAGGCGGTCTCCCGCCAGATCCATCAGATCTTCGCCGACTACACGCCGCTGATCGAGCCGCTGTCGCTCGACGAAGCCTACCTCGACGTGACCGAGAACCTGCGCGGCATCGCCACGGCCTCGGCGACCGCCAAGGAGATCCGGGCGCGCATCCTGGAGGAGACCAGCCTGACGGCCTCGGCCGGCATCTCCTACTGCAAGTTCATCGCCAAGCTGGCCTCGGATTTTCGCAAGCCGAATGGGCAATTCGTGGTCCCGCCGGAAATGGGGCCGTCGTTCGTCGAAGCGCTGCCTGTCACCAAGTTCTATGGCGTCGGACCCGTCACTGCGGCCAAGATGCATGGCCTGGGCATCCAGACCGGCGCGGACCTGCGCAACCAGTCGTTGGAGTTCCTGCAGCGCCACTTCGGCAAGTCCGGTCCCTGGTACTAGGAGATCGCCCGCGGCCGCGATGAGCGGCCGGTCCGGCCCGATCGTGAGCGCAAGTCGTCGGGATCGGAGACCACCTTCAGCGACGACCTGGTCGATCCGGAGAGGATCGAGGCGGGCGTGCTCTCTATGGCCGACGACGTCTGGGCCTGGTGCGAGAAGACCGGTCGTCGCGCCCGCACGGTGACCGTGAAGATCAAATGGTCCGATTTCAAGCAGTCGACCCGCAGCCAATCCTTCCTCTTGCTGGTCGACAGCCGCTCCAAGATCCACGAGGCGAGCCTGGGGTTGATCCGGTCGGTGTTCCCCGTCCCGAAGGGGGTCCGCCTGGTGGGCGTGACGCTGTCGAACTTCGCGCCCGAGGCGGCTAGTCTCGCTGCCGAACCTTTGCTGCTCGCCGAGTCGGACGCCGCTTGATCAATAGCCCTGCCACGACCGAGACCGTCACGGATCTCGAAACCATGGCCCAGACCCTCGAACGGTCGGGCGGCTACCGGGTGCTGCGCCGGCTGACGCCGCTGGCGTCGCGGGAGCCGCCGGCGGGGGTGCAGACGCGGCAAGGCCTGTTCGTCGATACCGAGACGACGGGCTTGGACGCGGCACGCGACGAGATCATTGAGCTGGCCATGGTGCCCTTCACCTATGGCGTCGATGGCGAGATCTACGGGGTCGGCGAGGCCTTCCAGCAGCTGCGCCAGCCGGCCAAGCCGATCCCGCCCGAGGTGACTGCCATCACCGGCATCGACGACGCCATGGTGGAGGGACAGAGCATCGATCCGCAGGCGGTGGCTAGGTTCGCCGCGCCGGCGGCGCTAGTGATCGCCCACAACGCGGCCTTCGATCGCAAATTCCTCGAGCGCTACAGCGAGGTGTTCAACACCAAGCCCTGGGCCTGCTCGATGAGCGAGGTCGACTGGGCAGGAGAAGGGTACGAGGGCGCCAAGCTGGCCTACCTGGCCTCCAGCGCCGGCTTCTTCTATGAGCGCCATCGCGCCACCCACGACTGCCTGGCGGCGCTGGAGCTCCTGGCCCGTGTCCACCCGGTCAGCGGGCGGACGGGGCTCGCGCAGTTGCTGGACCGGGCCCGGGCGCCGACTTTGCGGATCTGGGCGGAAAACGCCCCGTTCGACTTAAAGGACCAGCTGAAGGCCCGCGGCTATCGGTGGAATGCCGAGGCCGGCGGTGGGCCTCGCGCCTGGTATATCGATGTCGCCGAAGCGGACCGAGAGTCGGAGATCGCCTTCCTACGGGCAGAGATCTATCGGGGAGAGATTGACCCGCTGACCCGCCGTGTCGACGCCTATGACCGGTTTTCCAGCCGCACGTGACGAGACCTGCGGTCGGCGGTGAAAGCGCCGCCGACCGCAAGCCTTGGGTTCGAGGAGACCCGTAGGATTTACGATCCATAGACCCAGCTCTGGAGGCGCTTCCAAACACCGACTTTGGTTGGGGCAGGTTGCGCGACTTGCGGCGAGTTGAAGTCTTCCTGCGGGGTGTCACGGGACATTTTAGCGCGCGCCGCCCGGTCTTTCTCAATTCCGGCAGCGATTTGCATGTCAGACCATGGCGCGGCTTCATGAACTCGGCCGTTTGTAACGACGTAATGCGATCGGCATTTCTGTAACCAGTTGCCTACAGACGGGCGAAGCGAAACTGCGTCCCCGTCGAAGGTCATCTGCCATTGGGCCGGGGCGAGGGGCGTGACCACCTCTTCCCCACACCCGCAGCAGCACAGGTGGGATGCGGTCGCGTACTCCATCGAGATGTAGAGGATCCCGGGGCTCAGTTGGTCGGGCGTGTGGCGGCCGAACTGGTGATCGAGGCGCCTGTGCTTCAGCATCATTGATCCCCGTTCAGCAGCATGTTGCCGTCGGTGGTGTAGGTGCTGTGGTGCTCGCGCTCCAGATCGCGATAGAAGCCCCGCAGCTTCTTCCATTTGATCACCGCCATGATCGCCGTCAGCGCGTTCAGGTCGGCGACCTGGATGTTGGTCGCATAGAGGTCCTCGCCCTTGTCGTCGCTGAAGTCGATGCGCCCGTTGTGGATGTGGTCGCGCTTTTCCGGCGTGCTGGTCGTGACCCGCAGAATGCCGCCGAGCGATCCCTCGTCCAGTTGCAGGCCCATCCCGACATCGACGAACGAGGCACCGATCTCTTCGAGCTTGGCGATGACCGCCTTCTTCGAGGGACCGTCGTCGATGCAGATGAACGCGAACGTCACCCCGTCCAGCAGGTGCGCATTGGAGGCGTCGATCGCGACCGCGTGCGGGGTGATCCCCTTGCGCATGCGCCCGTAGATAGCCGCCCAGTAGTCGACCTTGAACGGCACCTCGCGCAGCTCGTCGAGCGAGGGCGCCCCGGGCGCCCGGAAGGCGTTGTGGGACAAGAACTCGTCGGGATCGAACAGGCGGATGTCCAGCGCGGGCGTCTTCGCTGCGAAGTCGAGGACGTAACCGCCGGCGCCGCCGAGCCCGATGATGGCGATCCGGTCCTGGGCCAGCCGCTCGGTCAGGGCCCCGATGCCGGCTCGACCCGAGGCGGTGTCGACGTAGTTGAACACCGAGTTCTCCTCCCCCTCCGGCACGGCGTTGCTGCGCGCCGTGACGCCCGGGAACAGGGTGGTCGCCGGCCCCGAGATGACCGCGAGGTAGGTCGTCAGCTTGTGGTGGTAGTCGCGGTAGCCGCCTTCCGGCTTGTTGGAGAAGCCGCGGTCGACGATCAGGCCGTTGCCCAGGTTCGTCGGCTGATCCTGGTGGCGCAGGACCTCGATCGGCGTCCCGTCGATGTTGCAGGGAAACTCGCCGATCCAGTGCATAACGTGGGTTTCGGGGGGCCGGGTCTCGTCGCCAGCCAGGTTCAGCGTGGAAACGAACGTCCCACGCTTCAGCTCCTTGTCGGCGTTGAGGTAGGGCGCCTCGCGCAGGACCAAGAGGTTACCCTTGATCTGCACGAGGTAGCCCTCCTCGCGGAGGAGCTTCAGGTCGGCGCTACGAGCGAACGGTGCGGGTGACATTGAAGATCGTCCCCTTCTTGACGTCGACCTTGCCGCCCGGGCCCAGCTCGCCGGCGTGCGGGTGCGACGCCGCTTGGCGGTAGGTCATCGAGTAGACGGTGTTCTGGTCCGCGGCGCCGCCCGGGAAGGCCAGCTGCACGATCTGCTCGAAGCGCGCCTCGTGACCGTGGATCTCGCGGGGGCGCGAGTTGACGATGATCTCGGTGTCGCGGTGGGCGATCGCCTCTTCCAGCTCGTGCTCGGCCTTGTGGATCTCGTCTTCGGCGCGGTGCTCGGCCTTCTGGGCCGTCTCGAGGTCGCCTTCCGCCGTTTTCAGATGCTCGAGCGCGTGCTCGACGTCGGGCGGTTCGGCGTTGTTGGGTAAGCGCTGTTGTCAGGCCACGGCGCTTATCGGAGCGACGTAGGCCCAGGGCAGCAGCTCGTCGAGGCGGCTGTTGGGATGGCCCTGGACGATGCGGGTGATGACGTCGGCGATATAGCCCTGCGGGTCGACGCCGTTCAGCTTGCAGGTCTCGATGAGCGAGGCCAGGACTGCCCAGTGCTCGCCGCCGCCATCGGAGCCGGCGAAGAGGGCGTTCTTGCGGTTTAGCGCGATGGGCCGGATTGCCCGCTCGACGATGTTGGAGTCCATCTCGACGCGGCCGTCGTCCAGGAAGAGGCTTAAGCCCTCCCAGCGGACGAGCGCGTAGCGGATGGCCTCGGCAAGCTTGCCCTTCTGGCTGACGCGATCCAGCTGGGCCTTGAGCCAGAGCCGCAAGGCCTCGACCAGCGGCCGACTGATCTCCTGACGTACACGCCGCCGCGCGTCGGCCGGGCGCCCGCGGATGTCGGACTCGATCGCATAGAGCTTGGCGATCCGCTCCAGCGCCTCTCTGGCGATCGGCGCGGGGCCGGCCGCGGCGATCTCGTAGAAGCGCCGGCGCACATGGGCCCAGCAGAAGGCCAGCCGGATGTCGCCGTTCTCGGCCAGCGGCCGATAGCCGGCATAGCCATCCACCTGCAGCACGCCGGTAAAGCCGGCCAGATGCGCCGCCGCACGCTCGGCCTTGCGGTCCGGCGCGTAGACATAGACCACGCCGGGCGGGTCCGGGCCGCCCCAGGGGCGGTCATCCCGGGCATAGGCCCAGAGCTGGCCGGTCTTGGTGCGGCCACGGCCGGGATCCAGCACTGGCGCGGTCGTCTCGTCGGCGAAGAGTTTGCCGGAGGCCTTCAGCCGCTCCAGCAGCCGCGCGTGCAGCGGCCTGAGCAGCCAGGCCGCGCGGCCGGTCCAGTCGGCCAGCGTCGAGCGGTCGAGCTCGATCCCCTGGCGGGCATAGATCTGGGCTTGGCGGTAGAGCGGCAGGTGGTCGGCGTATTTGGCGACCACCACATGGGCCACCGCTGCCTCGGTTGGCAGGCCGCCTTCGATCAGCCGCGCCGGCGCAGGGGCCTGGACGACACCTTCCTCGCAGGTCCGGCAGGCGTACTTGGGACGACGCACCACCAGCACACGAAGCTGCGCCGGCACGATGTCGAGCCGTTCGGCCACGTCCTCGCCGATCCTGTGCAGGGCGCCGCGGCAGCCAGGGCAGGTCTTGTCCTCGATGTCGACCAGCGTCTCGATGCGCGGCAGGTGGGCCGGTAGCGATCCCCGGTTGGTCCGCCGCCTGGCTGCGCGCGCGGTCTTCTCGGCGGGCGCTACGGCCTCCGTCCCGGCCTCGCCGGCGGCGATCTCCTGCTCGACGTCCTCCAGCCCCAGGGCCAGTTGATCGGGGTCCAGGGTCTCGGCCCGGCGGCCGAAGCGGTGGCGCTGCATCTCCTTGATGATCTGGCGAAGCCGGTCGATCTCGGCGTGGTCATGGTCCTTGGCCGTAGCGTGCTCGGCCCGCTCCTTCAGGAGCAGGGCCTGCAAGGTCTCCACATCGCCTGGAAGCGCCTGGGCCATGCGCGATCTGAGCATATTCGCGAGGCCTTGTGGCGCCCCCGCGGCCAGGGTGATTCACTTCGCCGCAGCCTTACGCCGTGGCCTGCGGCGCGCGCGGCCGACGGCCGCTTTGCACGCGTCGCCAGTCCAGCCCTTCCAGTAACGCCGACAGCTGCGCCGGCGTCAGCCGCATCACCCCATCCTGCGCCTTAGGCCAGCTGAAGCTGCCTTGCTCCAGCGTCTTGGCCAGCAGCCACAGGCCCGTGCCATCCCACCAGATCATCTTCACCCGCTCGGCCCGCTTGGCCCGGAAGACGTAGATCACCCCCGAGTAGGGATCCTTCAGCAGCGCGTCCTTCACCAGCGCCGCCAGCCCACCCATGCCTTTGCGGAAGTCCACCGGCCTGGTCGCCACCAGCACCTTGACTCCGCCGGCCAGCAGCCCTGCGGCGGGGATCACCCGGTCGCCTTCAGCGCCTTGATCACCGCCGCCACGGTCTTGGCCTCCG
>JBBQTP010000100.1:0-14470 GCA_038213205.1 Caulobacterales bacterium | reverse complement strand
GCTCCGCAAGGCCGCCGAGCGAACCGTCGGCGCACTCTGGGACCGTATCGGACAGGTCCTCGACGCCTTCACCCCTCAGGAATGTGCAAACTACTTCCGCCACGATGGATACGCCTCAACTTGAACGCCGATCGCTCTAGCCCAGGCGGTCTTGCCGAGGCCGGCCAGGCGTCGTTGCAGGAAGAGTCGCTCGGCGGGGGCGGGGTGCAGGGCCAGCGCGGCGCAGGGCGTCGCGGCGCCGGGTCGCTCAGGGTCTCGTCGGGACGCCCTTGGCCAGGAGGATTCGACAGGGCGTCGGGCTGCTAAGCGGGCGGCGTCTCGAGCAGCTTGCGCAGGTCGGCGATGGCGCGGGCGGCGGGCGAGCGGCGCTGGCGCCAGATCAGCAGGGCCGTGACGCCCAGCGCGGCGAGCAGGAAGCTGATCGGGCCGAACAGCCAGGCCGCCGCCGCCAGCGCGAAGTAGTAGCCGCGCACCCCGCTGTTGAAGGAATGCAGGGCGGGGTTCAGGAGGCGCCCGGCCACGTCGCCGAACGCATGGTGGGTGTCGTCGTCGGCCCGCTCGGGCGTGGCCCCGATAGCGGCCAGGACGTAGTTCAGCTGGCGGATGCCCCAGATGAAGTCGAGCAGGCCGCGGGCCAGGGTCAGCAGCACCAGGCCAAGCTGGGCCTCGAACAGCAGGCGCGAGGAGGTCTGGATCGCCGCCAGGCTGGAGACGTTGTGGTAGGTGGCCTGGCCGCCGAACAGCACGCCGGCAGTCGCCGCGATCAACAGCAGGTTGGACGAGGCGAAGAACGAGGCCGAGCTCAGCGACTGGGCAAGCAGCTGGCCGTCCATGAAGCGGTTGTCGCGCCTGGCCATGTTGTGCATCCAGGCGGTGCGCACGACCATCAGGTCAGTGTTGATCACCGCCCCGCCGCGGCGGCCGAGCAGGCCCAGGATCGGCTGGTAGCCCAGCCAGCAGATTGCGAAGACCACCAGCGCGGCGACGTTCAGCGGGCTGAGGTTGAGGGAGCCCAGTTCAAGCATTGTCAGTCATCGCCGATCAGGCTGGTGACGTTGGTGTTGCGCATCCTGGCCGCGGTGATCGCGCCGGCCAGCATGACCACGGCGACGTAGGCGTAGAAGGTGCTCTCGATCTTGGCCTGCTTCAGCCAGCCGGCGACATACTCCGCGGTGCCGCCGAACAGCACGTTGGCGACCGCATAGGGCAGCGAGACGCCGAGGCCTCGGATGCGGGCCGGGAACAGCTCGGCCTTCACCACAGCGTTCACCGCCGCATAGCCGGAGTGGCAGACCACCAGGATCATGATCAGGCCGAAGGCGGCGAGGGCTGCGTGGGCATGGGCGATGGCGGTCATCACCGGATAGGTGGCCAGGCCGCCCAGGGTCAGGCCGGCGGCCATGGTGGTCTTGCGGCCGAGCCTGTCGGAGAGCCAGCCGATCAGCGGCTGGATCAGCATGTAGAGCACCAGGACCGCGAGCATGATCGAGGTCGCGGTGTCCTTGGAGAAGCCCGAGGTGTTGACCAGGAATTTCTGCATGTAGGTCGTGTAGGCGTAGAAGGCGAGCGAGCCGGCGGCGGTCAGCACCAGGATGATGCCGACCTCGCGCGGGTGGTCGCGCAGCAGGCTCATGGTGCGGCTGCCCTCACCCTTGGAGTTAAGGGGGGCGCCGGACGTGCTGGAAGAGGGGGTGGCCTTTTCCGCCAGGTAGGCGCCGGTCTCTTCGAGCTGGCTCTGCATCCAGAAGACCACGATCGCCAGCAGGCCGCCGATGGCGAACGGAATGCGCCAGCCCCAGGCCGCCAGGTCGGGCTTGGAGAGCGTGTGCTGCAGCACCACCAGCACCAGCAGCGCGGTGACCTGGCCGCCGATCAAGGTGGTGTACTGGAACGACGACCAGAAGCCGCGCCGCGTCTTGCCGGCCATCTCCGACAGGTAGGTGGCGCTGGCGCCGTACTCGCCGCCCAGCGACAGGCCCTGGACCAGGCGCGCAGCCAGCAGGCCGTATTGGGCGAGCACGCCGATCTGGCCGTAGGTCGGCAGGATGGCGATGGCGAAGGAGCCCAGGCACATCAGCGCGACGGCCAGGGTCAGCGCCGCGCGCCTACCCGCGCGGTCGGCGTAGAGGCCCATCAGCCAGGCGCCGACCGGGCGCATGATGAAGCCTGCCGCAAAGATGGCGGCGGTCTGCAGCTGCTGGGCGACCGGGTCGCCCTTGGGGAAGAACAGGGCGGCGAAATAGAGGCTGGTCGAGGAGTAGGCGAACCAGTCGTACCACTCGACGAGGTTGCCTGCCGACCCGCCGAGGATCGCCTTGATCCGGGCGAAGGGGCTCATGCCTCCGACAGACTGTTCCGCGCTCGCCGCCATGCATCCCCCTGCTCTTAGGGAGATGCTAGGCGATCCGCAGGCTTTCGCCAGGGGGCGGCGTCAGATCTTACCGAGCAGCACCAGGATGATGATGATCACCAGGACCAGGCCCAGACCGCCGCTCGGGAAGTAGCCCCAGCTGCGCGAGTGTCCCCACGTCGGGAGCGCGCCCAGCAGCAGCAGGACAAGGATGATGATCAGGATCAGGCCCACAATTGTCTCCCGTGTGACGTCTGGCTTGCGCAGTCAAACGGACCGTCACGGTGGAGGTTCCGGTGGGTGAGCGCAGGCGTCGCCCGATACCGCTCATCCCGGCGAATGCCGGACCCAGATGGAATGACGCAGATGTGGGCTCTATCGAATGAGCGTGGATCCCGTCAGCCTTTCAGCCCTGAGATCTGGGTCCCGGCATTCGCCGGGATGAGCGCAACTTAGTCCGCGGCGTCGGCGGTGTGCAGGTGGGCGTCCGTGTCCTTGACGCCGAGCGAGTACATCATGCCGACCCAGCCGCCCTTTACGCGGGGCAGGACGGCCAGCGTCACGGCCGCCAGAGGGACCAGGATCAGCGGCAGTGAATAGGCCGGATTGGAGCGCCAGATGATCGGGAAGAACAGCATCGGGGCGACCACCAGGTGGCCGATCAGCAGAATGGTCAGATAGGCCGGGCCGTCATCGGCCGGATAGCGGGCGAGGTCGGTGTCGCAGACCTCGCAGCGGCCGTTGATCTTCAGATAGCGCCAGAACAGCTTGCCCTTGCCACAGGCCGGGCAATGGCCGGTCAGGCCTCGAAACACCGAACGCCGCAAAGGGTGGACGATCTCAGCCATGGCCGGGATATGGGCCTTTGGTCGCCGAAAGGAAAGCCGGCCCGGCGCAAACGCCGCACCTTGCCCGCCGCTATTTCGTCGGCCTGTCCGTGAGTTTTAGGCCGGCTCCCGGCGGCCCTATTTTTTGACGTCGTCGGTGGTCTGGGTAATCGCCTTGCCGGCGGCCGCGACATCCTTACCGGCCCCGGAGACGGTGTTGCAGCTGGCCAGCAGCAGAGCCGCGGCGGCGGCGGTCAGAACGATCAGTTTGCGCATTGATGTGGTCCCCACGAATGTCGGGGGATTTCGCCAAAACCGGGACCATAGTCAAGCTTGTCCAGCCTCGGGAGGCCTCGAGCCTAACCCAACGGCTGAGGTTCCAGCTCCCCCGTGGACGCCGGCTCGCGGCGCTGCTGCAGGGTCATGGCGATGGTGATCGCCGTGATGACGATCAGAAAGGACAGGCTGGTCCAGGTGGTCCCCAGTCCCAGCCCGCCCGCGCTTCGCGGCTGGGAGAGCAGATCCCCTGCCGACGCGCCGAGCGGCCGGGTGAGAATATAGGCCGCCCAGAAGGCCAGCACAGCGTTCAGCTTGAAGACATAATAGGCGGCCGCGACCAGGGCGATGAGCCCGGCGAACAGCGCCAGCGACGTTGCATAGCCCAGGCCGAACTGTTCGCCGACCAGGTCGCCGGCCGACGTTCCCAGGGAGAATGTGAACAGGATCGCGCCCCAGTAGAAGAACTCGCGGCGGCGGGTCACGATGGTGTGGACCGACAGGGTGCGTTCGCTCACGAACCACCAGACGAACACGATCGCCAGCGCGACGCTGAAAATGCCGGTGGAGACCGCCAGCGGCACGCCGAGATTGTCGACCAGATTGTCGGATATCAGGGTGCCCACGACGCTGATCAGCACCACCGCCAGCCAGTAGATCGCCGGGATATAGCGGCGCCGCGTCAGCTGCACGGCCAGCGCCACGACCAACAGCGCGCCCATGATCAGCGAGGTGACGGTCAGGCCCAGGTTGAAGCGCGCGTTGAGGTCGTCGGCGGCGGTCTCCCCGACCGTGGTGGCGAAGGTCTTGGCGATCCAGAAGCCCACGGTGAGGGCCGGGACCTTGTTCAGCATCTGCACGGGGGCGTTTCCTGTGGGTACGGAGGCCGCGGGAGGGCCGCGCTCGGACGTTAAACGCGTCGGATCGCGGAACGATGCCTTGAGACAGTCGAACAGGCGCCTTGTGCCCACGCGCCTGAGCAGGGAGGGTAGGGGCAACGACAAGGGGAGATGCGTCATGGCTGACGGTTCTGTGCAGGGGATCACCGGGGATCGGTTCGCCGCCGTGCGCACGCAGTTCGAGGAGAACCTGGCCAGCGGCGACGACATCGGCGCCTCATTCTGCGCCACGCTGGAGGGCGAGACGGTGGTCGACCTCTGGGGCGGCTTCGCTGACGCGGCGAAGACCCGGCCCTGGGAGAAGGACACCATCGTCAACGTCTATTCGACCACCAAGACCATGACCGCGCTCTGCGCCCTGATCCTGGCCGACCGGGGTGAGCTGGATTTCGACGCGCCGGTCGCGAAGTACTGGCCGGAGTTCGCGGCGAACGGCAAGGCGGGCATCAAGGTCAGCCACCTGATGAGCCACAGCTCGGGGCTTTCCGGGTGGAAGGAAAAGCTCACCACCCAGGACATCTACGACTGGGACAAGGTCACCGCCCTGCTGGCCAACCAGGCGCCCTATTGGGAGCCGGGGACCGCCGCCGGCTACCACGCGCTCACGCAGGGATTCCTGGTGGGTGAAGTGGTGCGGCGGATCACCGGGCGTTCGCTCGGGACCTTCTTCCGCCAGGAGGTGGCCGAGCCGCTGGGCGCGGACTTCCACATCGGCCTGCCGCCTTCGGAGGACGCCCGGGTCGCCGAGCTGATCCCGCCGCCGCCGGGCGCGGCGATCGGCGATGGCTCAGGCCAGAGCGAACTGATGGCGAATATGTCCAACAACCCCGGCATCGACGTGAGCGAGACCCGCACGCGGGCCTGGCGCGGCGCCGAGATCCCGGCGGCCGGCGGGACCGGCAATGCGCGCTCGATCGCCCAGGTGCACGTGATCCTGGCCAATGGCGGGGTGGCCCAGGGCAAGCGGTTCATGTCCGAGGCCGGCTGCCGCAAAGCGCTGGAGCTGCAGATCGAAGGCGAGGACCTGATCCTCGGGCGCGGCGCGCGCTACGGCATGGGCTTCGGCCTGTCCGGCGGCGTCCTGCCGCTGCCGAGCCCCAACACGATCTTCTGGGGCGGCTACGGCGGCTCGCTGGCGATCATCGACATGGATAGGCGCACCAGCTTTGGCTACGCGATGAACAAGATGGCCGGCACCACCACCGGCGACATGCGCGCGCTCGGCCTGGCCATGGCGATGTGGACCGGGCTCGGGATGATCTAGGGCGCCATGCGACCGCCGGTTCACGGACGCCAGCTCGACGCCCAGACCCGCTGCGTCCACTGGCATAGCGCGCTCGATATAATCGCGCTGAAGATGGCCTGCTGCCGCACCTACTACGCCTGTCGCGAGTGCCACGACGCGCTGGCCGACCATCCGGCGGCGGTGTGGCCGCAAGCCGAGTGGGACGAGCCGGCCGTCCTCTGCGGCGCCTGCGGGACGGAGCTCAGCGTGCGTGCCTATCTCGGCTGCGAGAGCCGCTGCCCGACCTGCAGCGCGGCCTTCAACCCGGGCTGCCACAGGCACCGGCATCTCTACTTCGCGACGGAGACCCCTAGTCGTCCATCCGGAGGAGCTTGAGCGCCGTATCGCCGAGGATCATCTAGGCGCCTTTAACCGAGGCTGCCTTTCCCCGCTCTCGGATATATGTAGTATTCTAAGCATTCTTGGACGGGATGGGCGCGGGCATGGCTGGCAGCGACGACCTGGCGGCTCAATGGCTCTGCACAGTGGACATCGAGCTTGATCCCGATGCGCCGCTGCCCCTGGGCAAGTCGCCCTGGCGCAATCGCCGGGTCAGCTACATCGCCGGCGGGCGGGTCGAGGGCGAGCGCCTGCGCGGCGAGGTGCTCGCGGGCGGCGGCGACTGGTCCGAACTGGGCGCGCTGCCGGACGGCACGGCGGTCACATTCATCGACGTGCGCTCGGTCTGGAAGACCCATGACGGGGCGCTGATCTATGTGACCTACGGCGGGCGGCTGAACATCCCGCGGAGCGTGCTGGCCGACTTCCGTGACCCGGCGAGGGTCGAGGGTCTGGCCGCCGATAGCTACTATTTCCGCATCCAGCCGACCTTCGAGACCGCCGACGAGCGCTACGCCTGGCTGAATGCGGTGGTCGCGGTGGGAGTCGGCCGCCGGACGGCCGGTGGCGTGCAGTACAGGATCTCCAGCCTTGACTAGCGCTGCCGCCGGGGCGGCCTCGCCGCCCTCGCCGCTCTACGCCTGGTACGTCGTGGCGGTTCTGCTGCTGGCCTACACCCTGTCGTTCATTGACCGGATGATCCTCAGCCTGCTGGTCGGACCGATCCGCGCCGACCTGCACATTTCGGACGTGCAGATGAGCCTGCTGATGGGCTTCGCCTTCGCGATCTTCTATAGCGCGCTCGGCATTCCCCTGGGGTGGCTGGCGGACAGGCGGGGCCGCGCCGGCCTGATTGTCGCCGGGGTCGCGGCGTGGAGCGTGATGACGGCGGCCTGCGCGCTGGCGCGGAACTATTCAGCGCTGTTCCTGGTGCGCATCGGCGTCGGCGTGGGGGAGTCCACCCTTTCGCCCGCGGCCTATTCGATGCTCGGCGACTACTTCGCCCGCGACAAGCTGGGCCGGGCGATGGCGGTCTATTCGATCGGCGTGCCGCTGGGCTCGGGCATCGCCCTGGTGGCGGGCTCTCTGGTGGTGAAGTTCGTCGCCGAGGGGCCGCCGGTCCCGTTGCCAATACTGGGAACGCTGGCGCCCTGGCGGCTGGTCTTCTTGTGCATCGGCCTTCCCGGCCTGCTGGTCGCCGCCCTGATCGCCCTGACGGTGCGCGAGCCGTCGCGGGTCGACGCCGGAGCAAAGGCGCCGCGCGGGGAATTCACCGCCTTCCTTCGCGCGCACCCCGCGGCGCTGGCGGCCCATTTCGGCGGCATGTCGCTGGTGGCGATGGTGATGTACGGGGCCATGGCCTGGATTCCGCAATTCCTGCACCGCACCTACGCCATGCCGGTTCCGCAGGCCGGCCTCTGGTTCGGGATCGCCTCGGCGGTCTGCGGCGCGGCCGGGCTGATGATCGGCGGAGCGTTGGCCGACAACCTCTATCGCCGTGGCCACAAGGACGCGCACCTGCGGGTGATCCGGCTGAACGCGGTGATCCTGACGCCGCTCTTCGTCGGCATGGCGTTGGCGCCCACAGCCCCCATCGCCCTGGCGCTGATGATCCTGGGCATGCTTGCCGGCACTATCCACGGGGGGGTGGCCGGCGCAGCCCTGCAGATGATCGCGCCCAATCGCGTCCGGGCCCGGCTGGTGGCGCTCTATTTCCTGGTCGCCAACCTGATCGGCCTTGGCCTGGGGCCCACGGTAATCGCCCTGGTCACCGCCAAGCTGTTCGGCGACGACGCGGCGCTACGCTACGGCCTGGCGATCGTCACCGCCGTGGCGCTTCCGGCAGCGGCCGTCATCCTGACCCTTGGGCTCAAGCCCTTTGCCCGCGCGGTCGAAGCGGCCGAACAGCGCGAAGCCTAGGCCCTGATCTAGCGTTCAGAGCGCTCCGGAAAGCATCCCCGCAAAATACTTAGCAATCTATGCATTCGGGTGTAGCCTCGTCGCCATGTAGGCCCCGCGACTTACGATGGGGCCACGGGGGAGGCTGCAAGATGAACAGGTACTGTGCGGTCAGCGTTGTCGCGCTTGGTGTGGCTCTGATGACCGGCGGCAAGGCCGCGGCGGAGACGAAAACCGCTGAGATTTCGGAACTCATCGTCACCGCCCAGCGGGTCGAGGAAAACATCCAGAAGGTCCCCATCGCGGTGACCGCCTTCTCCGCCGCCGCACTCCAACGGCAGTCCATCGAGAGCCTGCAGGACATCGCCAACCGCACGCCCGGCTTTTCCGCCGGGGCCGTGGACCCGATCCAGTCCAATTTCGCGATTCGCGGCATCGGCTCACCCTTCGGGATCAGCCAGAACGCGGGCGGCGACGCCTCAGTCGTGGTGTTCGTCGACGGGGTCTACGCCGGCCGTGGCGGGACGCCGGACATCGATGCGCTGAACCTGGAGCGCGTCGAGGTGCTTCGAGGGCCCCAGGGCACGCTGTTCGGCAAGAACACCGTCGGCGGCCTGATCCAGTACGTCTCCCGCAAACCTTCGAACGACACCTCGCTGCGGATCGAGGGCGGCTTCGGCAACTACAGCCGCTATACGCTGAACGCCCGGGGCAACCTGCCGATCAGCGACAAGGTGTTCCTGTCGGTCGGCGGATCGATAAAGTCGCATGACGGCTACGAGTTCAACGAGACCACGCACCACGATGTGAACAACGAGGACCTGAAGACCGCCACGGTGGCGCTGCGCCTTACGCCCACGTCCGACCTCGACATCGTGCTGGCCGCCGATGTCACCGACCAGGACCAGAGGGGCAACCCGCGCCACAACATCTGCAACCCGGCGCTGGCCGCCGGCGCTCACTGCGTCGGCATCAACCCCGATCCGCGGGTCGTCGACGCCTACACCGACGGCTATCTGCGCCGCTACCTCACCACCTACCGCGGGGAGGTCAACTGGACGACGTCGATCGGCACGGTCACCTCGATCACCGGCTTTCGCCAGGCGACGCTGAACTTTCGCACGCCGTTCTTCTCCAACCCGGTTCATCCTCCGGCGCAGATTGAATCGACCGAGACCGACCACGAGAAGAACAAGCAGTTCAGCCAGGAGGTCCGGCTGGCCTTCGACGCCATGGACCATCGGCTGAACGGCCAGGTCGGCGCGTATTATCTGCACGAGGACAACAACCGGACCGAGGATCTGCGGCAGGATTTCCCTGCCCCCTCGATCACCGGCGTGGCCACCTATCCGCAGGCGGTCAAGGCGACCAGCTACGCGGTGTTCGCGCAGTTGAGCTATGCGATCACCGATACGCTCACCGCGACGGCCGGCGTGCGCGATACCCGCGAGCACAAGTCCGGCCACTTCATCGGCATGAAGGTGTCCGGCCCCGGCCTGCCGCCGCCGCTGGCCGCCAACTACGATGTCACCGGGTCCAGGTCGTGGAGCGCTGTCACGCCGCGGTTCGCGCTCGACTGGCAGGCGACCAAGGACGCGCTGATCTATGTGTCGGCGACGCGCGGCTTCAAGAGCGGCGGCTTCCAGGGGATCGCGGGCGCCGCGGCCAGCCAGTCGACGCCCTACAATCCGGAATTCGCCTGGAGCTATGAGGGCGGGGCCAAGACGCAATGGCTGGACGGTCGCGTGCAGCTGGACCTGTCCATCTATCAGACCGACTACAACAACCTCCAGGTCTCCTCGCTGGTGCCGCTGTGCTGCGTCGTGGTCGGCAATGCGGCCACCGCCCGCATCAAGGGCGCCGAGATCGAGGGAGTCTTCAAGCCCGTCGACGGCCTGCAGCTCGAGGTCGGCTACGCCCGCCTGGACGCCAAGTTCACCAGCTTCGCCAACGGCGCCACGGCCAACTACACGGGCAACTACCTGCCGCGCGCGCCGCGCGACAAGCTGCATCTGGGCGCTCAGTACACCTTCGACATGCAGGGCTGGGGCCTGCTGGGCCGGGTCGACTATTCAAATCAGTCCCACATGTACTTCGACGCCAACAATCTGCCGGCCCAGAAGCAGGAGGGCTACACCAACGTCGACGCGCGGCTGTCGGTGACCTCGCCGGACCAGCGCTGGGAAGTGGCCCTCTGGGGCAAGAACCTCACCGACGAACTGGTGGCGACCTATGTCACGGCCTTCGCCCCCTACGGCCAGAAGCTGGTGCCCTACGCGCCGCCCAAGACTTATGGCGTGACCCTGGCCTGGAAGATGTGATGGCCTGACCAGCGCCGACCCGGCCGACCCTGTGGTTAGCCGGGGGCAATGGAGTCATAGTGCGCCAACGGCCGGGAGGGCCGAGCCCGGGGAGGGCAGATTCATGGCGCGGTTGAGCACGCGGGTTCGGGCCGGCGCGGCGGTGCTTGGCGCGGTCCTGTCGGTCGTCCTGGCCGGGGCGTCGGGCGCGCAGACCTACAAGGCGCCGCGCAACGGGTTCGGCCAGCCGGACTTCTCGGGGACCTGGACCAACGCCTCGGTCACTCAGCTCGAGCGGCCCGCGAAGTTCAAGTCGCTGACGATCACCGAGGCCGAGGCGAAAGGGCTGGAGAAGGGCTATTCCCAGGCGGTCTCCGAGGATGCCAAGCCGTCGGACCCGAAGGCGGGCGCGCCGAGCGCGGCGGGCGATCCGGGCGGCTACAACACATTCTGGATCGATCCGGGGACCAAGGTGGGACGCATCAAGGGGGAGTACCGCTCCTCCTGGCTGACCGATCCGGCGGACGGCAAGCTGCCCTACAGCGCCGAGGGCCGGCGGCTGTTCCTGGCCGAGGTGCGCAAGATCTCCGGCGCCGCCGACAATCCGGAATTCCGCCAGGTGGCCGAGCGCTGCCTGCTGGGCTTCGGCTCCACGGCCGGGCCGCCGATGCTCAACGTGCTCTACAACAACACCTACCAGATCCAGCAGGACCGCGACCACGTGGTGATCCTGGTGGAGATGGACCATGACGCCCGGATCATCCGGCTGAGCGACCGCACCCATCCGCCAGCCAACATCCGGCCCTGGATGGGCGACAGCTTCGGCTGGTGGGAGGGCGACGCCCTGGTGGTCGAGACCACCAACTTCAATCCGGGCGAGAGCTTAAGGCCAGGCATCCCGACGACCATCTTCGTCTCGAAGGACGCCAAGGTGATGGAGCGGTTCACCCGCATCTCGGCGAGCCAGATCCTCTACCAGTTCAAGGTCGATGACCCGGGGGTCTACACGCGGACCTGGCAGGGCGAGATGCCGCTCAACTTCACCAAGGGGCCGGTCTACGAATATGCCTGTCACGAGGGGAACTATGCGCTGCCGAGCATCCTGCGGGGCGCGAGGCGGGCCGAGGACGCCGCCGCCGGCAAGACGCCGGCCCCGGGCGGGTCGCAGTAGCGCGTGGCCGCCGACGAGGCGACCGCGGCGGCGCTTAACCCGGCGCTGGATGCGTGGCGCGGGCTGGTCGATCTCGACCGGCTGAAGACTTGGATGGATTCGAGGGGGTTGGACGCTGGGCCGATCGAGGAGCCCGCGCGGCCGCCGGGCGGGACGCAGAACATCCTGCTGAAGTTCAGGCGCGGCGAGCGCTGGTTCATGCTGCGCCGGCCGCCGCTGGCCGCGCACATGAACGGCAGCGAGACCATGCGCCGCGAGGCCCGCGTGCTGGGCGCGCTGGTCGAAACCGACGTGCCGCATCCGCGGCTGATCGCCGGGTGCCCTGACGAGGACGTGCTGGGCGCGGCCTTCTACCTGATGGAGCCGATCGACGGGTTCAATCCGACGGTGGGCCTGCCGGCGCTGCACGCGGGCGACCCGGCGGTGCGGCGCGCCATGGGCTTTTCCCTGGTGGACGGGATCGCGGCGCTGGGCGCGGTGGACCATGTGGCGGTGGGCTTGGCCGACTTCGGCCGCGCCGAGGGGTTCCTGGAGCGCCAGGTGGGCCGCTGGCAAAAGCAGTTGGCCAGCTACGCGGCCTACGACGGCTGGGCCGGGCCGGGCGAGATCGAAGGCGTGGACGCGGTCGGCGCCTGGCTGGAGGCGCACCGGCCGACGAGCTTCAAGGCGGGGCTGATCCACGGCGACTATCACCTTGCCAATGTGCTCTACCGGTTCGACAGCCCGGACCTGGCGGCGATCGTCGACTGGGAGCTGACCACGGTGGGCGACCCGCTGCTCGACCTCGGCTGGCTGATGGCCACGTGGCCCCAACTCGACGGGCCGGAGGCTGGCAATGTCTCGGTGACGCCTTGGGAGGGGTTCCCCACCGCCGCCGAGTTGGTCGAGCGCTATGCGGGGCGCACCGAGCGGGACCTGTCGGCGATCCACTGGTACGCGGTGCTGGCCTGCTACAAGCTCGGCATCATCCTGGAAGGCACCCACGCGCGGGCCGCGGCGGGCAAGGCCGAAGTGGCGACCGGCGATCGGCTGCACGCCCAGACTCTGGGGCTGTTCCGCCGCGCGCTGCGGTGGATCGGGTAGGAGGGATCACATCGCTGGCGGCGGTTGCTGAAGGTGAGCCAGGGGGCCGTCTTCCACGAAGAATTGTGGGAAGATGTCGTCCCAGTTGGGATTGTCGGCCGGGAATGACGAATGGCTATTCCGGGCGGGTGCTCAGGATGACGTTGAAGACCAAGATCTGGCCGGGCGGGGAGCCTTGCGGCACCACGAACACCTCGCCGGGCGGCAGGGCGGTGATCTGCCGGATGATTTCAGGGGACAGGTCGGAAGAGCGCATCTCCGTCTTACCCCACTTGAACTCGATGTTGCCGGCCTTCAGGAGGTCTTCCACCTCCTGCAGCGTGTGGATCGGCTCGAGCTTCACCAGCAACTCCTGCGGGATCGATCCGGTCATCAGCTGTTCGAGGGAATAGATGAGGTGAGGGTTGGCGATCGGCGCCGGCGGGGCGGGCGCCACGTATCTGCCCAGCGGCGGCTTGTGCGGCTTGGGCGCGGCCTCGGCGGCGCCGAACGCCCCAGCCAGAGCCATCGCCGCGGCGATCGCGACGGACTTCGACAACGCGAGGGTCATGGCGACTCCACCTCTGATCGTCATTCCTGGCCCTGCGCCGGGAACCCATGATCTCCGAGCTGGATGATGAGCGTGGGCGGCGCCGCGCGCAATCTCGCTCTCCCGTGTTCATAGGTTCCCGGCACAAGGCCGGGAATGACGAGCCGGGGGAGAGATCAGATCGTCGCGATCCAGATCACGTGGCGCGCGCCGCGGCGGCCGCCGGTGGCGCGGACCTGGTGTTCCTCGACCTGGTAGCCGGCGCTGTGCAGGCGCTTCGTGAAGCCCGTGTCGGGGCCGGCGGACCAGACGGCGAGCAGGCCGCCGGGCTTCAGCGCGCGGCGAGCTTCAGCCAGGCCCTTGGCGGCATAGAGGCTGTCGTTGGCGTCGCGGCCCAGGCCACTGGGGCCATTGTCGACGTCCAGCAGGATCGCGTCATAGGCGGCGGGCGTGGCGCGGATGGCCTCGGCGACATCGCCTTGGCGGATCGTGACGCGCGGGTCGGTGAGGCTGTCCCCGTGCAGGTGGGCCATGGGGCCGCGGGCCCAGGCGACGACGGCCGGGACCAGCTCTGCGACGGTGATTTTTGCATGAGCGGGCAGGTCGGTCAGGGCGGCGCGCAAGGTGAAGCCCATGCCGAGGCCGCCGATCAGGATGTGCGGGTGGGGCCGGGTGGCGATGCGCGCGCAGGTCAGGCTGGCCAGCGCTTTTTCCGAGCCTGAGAGGCGGCTGTTCATCAACTCGATCGACCCGGACATGATCGAATATTCGGCGCCGCGCTGCATGAGCTTGAGCTGGCCGCCGGCGGGGATCTCGGCGGTGTCGAGCTGGACCCAGGGGATCATGTTGTCAGCTCCGGGGGCGGAGGCCTAGTCCGCGTCCATCTTGAGCGCGGCGATGAAGGCTTCCTGCGGAATCTCGACCTTGCCGAACTGGCGCATGCGCTTCTTGCCGGCCTTCTGCTTGTCGAGCAGCTTGCGCTTGCGGCTCATGTCGCCGCCGTAGCACTTGGCCGTGACGTCCTTGCGCAGCGCCCTGACGGTCTCGCGCGCGATGATCCGGCCGCCGATCGCCGCCTGGATCGGGATCTGGAACATGTGCGGGCTGATCAGGTCCTTCATCTTCTCGACCATGCCGCGGCCGCGGGCCTCGGCGCGGTCGGCGTGGACCAGCATGCCCAGCGCATCGACCGGCTCGGCGTTCACCAGGATCGACATCTTGACCAGGTTGCCGACCCGGTAGTCCTCGATGGCGTAGTCGAAGGAGGCGTAGCCCTTGGAGACGCTCTTCAGCCGGTCGTAGAAGTCGAACACCACCTCGTTGAGCGGCAGGTCGTAGACCACCAGGGCGCGGGAGCCGACGTAGCTCAGTTCGCGCTGGGCGCCGCGGCGGTCCTGGCAGAGCTTGATCACGCTGCCGAGGTACTCGTCGGGGGTGAGGATAGTGGCCTTGATCCAGGGCTCGGCGATGGAGGCGATCTTCACCGGGTCGGGCAGGTCGGCGGGGTTGTGC
>JBBQTP010000099.1:0-14591 GCA_038213205.1 Caulobacterales bacterium | reverse complement strand
CTTGCGGCACTCGAACACGGCGCCGACCATCCCGGAACCGCCGGACCGCGCGGGCCCGCCCTTAGAGACATCGCCAAACGAAACCGAGCCCTCCGCCGAGGTCGTGTCGAAGGCCCCGGCCCCTGCCGACATGTCGGCCCCGGCGCAGAACCCTCGCCCGGCGCCGGTGACCAGCACCACACGCACCGCATCGTCGATGTCGGCAGCGTCGAAGGCCGCAGCCAGCTCCGCGCCCATGGTGGCGGTATAGGCGTTGAGCTTTTCCGGTCGATTCAGCGTGATCTGCATGATCCCGTCGGCGACATCGCAGAGGATGTGTTCGTAGGCGCCTGACATGGCGTGGCCTCCCATCGGCGCGCCTCTCGGGGCGGCGCCTTCGGCAGACGGTAGGCGCTTGACGCGGCGGCGGGCTACAGGTTCTCGCGCAGCCAGGAGGCAGCCTTGGCCACCGGGTTGGCGCGGGGGTCGAGCGGTTCGCGGCGCAGCTTGGCGGAGGCGAGCGCCTTGGCGCTGACCGCCTCGCGGGGCCCGAAGGCGGCGCGGTGCAGGATGCCGGCGGCGGCGGTGAAGGCCGGACCCGAAGCGGCGTCGGCCAGGTGCGGCACGCGGCGCGGACGGCCCAGGCGCACCGGGCGGTCGAACACGCGCACGGCCACTTCGCGGACGCCGGCCAACGGGCTCGCACCGCCGGTCAGCACCAGGCCCGCGCCGGGCTCGACGGGGGCTCCAGAGTTCTTCAGGCGGTCGCGCAGCAGTTCCAGGGTCTCTTCGACGCGGGGCGCAATGATGCCCTTCAACAGGCTGCGGGGCGCGATGACCGGACCTGCGCCCGGATCATCGCCCCGCGGCGGCGCCTCGATCATCTCGCGGTCCTCATTGGCCGAGGCGATGGCCGAGCCGTGCAGGGTCTTGATCCGCTCGGCGCCTGCGATGGAGGTGGAAAGGCCGCGGGCGATGTCCTGCGTCACGTGATGGCCGCCAACCGGCACGGTCTCGACGTGGACCAGGGAGCCGGCGGTGAACACGGCGGCCGAGGTCGAACCGCCGCCCATGTCGATGCAGACGCTGCCCAGATCCATCTCGTCTTCCTCCAGCGCCGCGAGCGCGGAGACGAACGGCGCCGCAACCACGCCCTCGAACTGCAGGTGGGCGCGCTCGACGCAGGCCCCGAGGGTCTGGAACACGGCTTCGGAGACCGACACCACCAAGAGCTCAACGCCGAGCGTGCGGCCGAACATGGCGCGCGGATCGCGCACCCCACCCTGCCCGTCGACGCTCCAAGCGATCGGCAGGATGTGGGCCGCCCTGCGGCCCGGCAGCTTGATCTGCGACAGGGCGTGGGAGATCGCGCGAACTAGGTCGTTGTCGGAGATCGGGCGCGCGCCGATCGACACCCGGCCGGCGACGCGGTTGGAGGTGAGTTGGCCGCCGGCGGTGGCGACGGTCACCGACTGGACGTTGACGCCGGCGACATTCTCGGCGCGCTCGACGGCCTGGGCGATGGCTTCGGACGCCTCATCGAGATTGACGATCGAGCCGCCGCGGATGCCGCGCGACTGGACGTAGCCGACGCCGGCGGTGGTCAGGGTGCGGTCGCCCTTGTGGACGCCCTCGGGCTTCATAATGAAGCAGGTGACCTTCGCGGCGCCCAGATCGACGGCGGCGACGATCGGCGGGCGGACCAGGGCGGCCTTCAGGCCATCCTTGCGGTCGGGCGCCCTGCGGCCGTCGGGCTTGGGGGCCGCGAAGGTTCTGCCCTCGGCGACTTCGCCATCGAGGAGCGGACCATTTCGGCCATCCGGGCGGCGCGCCAACTTCAACATGCGACTGATCTTCCGTTCATATCACTGGCCCGCCGCGGTCGGTGCGGTCACGGCAGAGGTCAAGGGAGCATTGGGGCGGGGGCGCACGGCCACCGTGTCGGGATTGCGCAGGTCGATTCGCTCAAAGCCAAGCTCGAGGATGCGCGAGCGCTGGTCGAGGCGTTCGAGCTCCATCAGTGCGTTTTCCTCGCCCGAGGCCGGCAGCTGGATCAGCGAGCCGTCCCTCATGCGCAGGTCCCAGCGGCGGTCGTCGACGCGGACCAGGGCGTCCATCTGGCTCATCAGGCGCGGGCGTTGGGCGATAATCGGCAGGATCTCCGGCGCATGCTCGGCGCCGCCCTCGCCTACCACCAGCGGCAGCTTGGAGAAGCGGTTGGCGTCGGCCTCGGGGATCACCCGGCCCTTCTCGTCGATGACATATTGCCGGCCGCCATGCTGCCAGACGGCGAGCTGGCGGCGCTCGATCACGGCCACCACCAGGGTGTCGGGGAGCAGGCGCACAACGCGGGCTTCCTTCACCCAACCGACCTTCTCGACTCGCTTGCGCAGCTCATCGAGGTTGAGGCCGAGCAGCGGCTGGTTCTGGTAGACGCCGGCCGCCTTGATGATGTCGGCGCTGGCCATGGTCGAGGCGCCCTCGACCTCGACGCTCCTCAGCCGAAAGCCGGCGGCGGCGAACCGGCCGTCAATGCCTGAGCCGATGGCGGCGACCAGGCGCTCGCCCCGATGGCCGCTGGCCAGCACGCCGGCCATGGCCAGGACCAGCACGGCGGCGGCCGCGATCAGGGTCCATTTGGTGGAGAGGCCGGCGTGTTCGGCGGGTGCGTTGGCGGCCTTCGCCGGCGCGCGGCGCGTGGCCTTGGGAGGCGCTTTAGTTGGAGGTCTCGCCTGGCTTCGCGATCCCCCCCGCACCGCCGCGGGCATACGCATCCTCCGTGATCCACAGCACCAAGTTGTCGAAATCCACGCCTTGCAGCGCCGCCTGCTCTGGGATGAGCGAAGTGGGCGTCATGCCGGGCTGTGTATTCACCTCCAGCAGGACAAGAATATCCTTAACATCGTCGTAACGGAGGTCGGAACGGGTAACCCCTCGGCAACCCAGGGCGGCATGCGCCATCTCGCTCATTCGCAGAGCTTTTTCAAAGGCATGGGGTGGAATATCGGCGGGCGCGATGTGCTGCGAACCACCCTCCGCGTACTTGGCTTCGTAGTCATAAAAACCGGTGCGCGGAATTATGTCGGTGACGGTCATGGCCTTGCCATCCATCACGCCCACCGCGAGCTCGCGTCCGGCGATGTAAGGCTCGATCATCACCTGCTCGCCGAAGGTCCAGGACGGCGCGACGATTTCCTGCGGCGGGCGGTTGGCGCCTTCGAACACCAGGAACACGCCGACCGACGATCCCTCGGCGTTTGGCTTGACGACATAGGGCGGCGCCATGACGTGCTCCGCGGCCGCCTGGAAGCGGTTGTAGAGCCCCCCGCCCGGCACCACGACCGCGGCCGCGGCCAGCACCGCCTTGGCCTTGGCCTTGTCCATGGCCAGCGCCGAGGCCAGCACGCCGGAGTGGGTGTAGCGCAGGCCCAGCGTCTCCAGCACGCCCTGGACGCAACCGTCCTCGCCCCACTCGCCGTGCAGGGCATTGAAGCAGACGTCGGGCTTCAAGGCCGTCAGCACTTGAGCGAGGTCGCGGCCGGCGTCCACGCGGCTGACCTTGGCGCCCAGCCGTTCAAGGGCATCGGCGCACTCGCGGCCGGAGACCAGGCTCACCTCACGCTCGGCCGACAGCCCGCCTAGCAGGACGGCGACGTGATGTCCGGAGAGAGGGGCGGCCATGAGCGACTCAAAATGTACGGTGACAGGACAGACTGGCATGGCGGTGACCGACCCGGCGAGCCCGGTCAAGTTGCTGACAGCCCGTTGGCAGCAGGCTGGCGGCAGAGTGGCGGTCAAGGGAGAGACCACCATGACCACCACCGCCTCCGGGACGGCCCTCGACGACGTCCCCACCCCGCCCTGCGCGCGCCTGCTCGGCTGGCGGGTGCTGGCCGCGCGGCCGAAGGAGGGTTGGATCAAGGTCAGCTTCGATGCGCGCTGGGAGTTCACCAACCCGGCCGGCTACGTCCAGGGCGGCTTCCTGGCGGCCATGCTGGACGACACCATGGGCCCGGCGGTGTTCAACATGACCGAGGGCAAGCTGTTCTCGCCGACCATCGACATGCACGTCAGCTACCTGAAGCCCGACCGCCCCGGCCAGATCGTCGGCGAAGGCCGCGTCGTGAAACTCGGCAAGTCGGTGGCCTTCCTGGAGGGCGTGTTGACCGACGCCACCGGCGAGGTGATCGCCCGCGCCACCGCCAGCGCGCGGCTGGTCCCCGCCGATCGGGCGCTGAACTGCGTCTAGGCCCCTGCGCGCTCAGGGCAGGCCGATGCGCTTGATCTCCCACTCCAGTTCGACGCCCGTCTTGGCCTTCACGTCGGCGCGGACCGATTCACCCAGGCCCTCGAGGTCGGCGGCGGTGGCCTCGCCGGTGTTGATCAGAAAGTTGGCGTGCAGCGGCGAGAACATCGCGCCGCCCCCTTTTCCATCGGCAGAGAAGACCTTGCCGCGCCAGCCGGCCTCGTCGATCAGCTTCCAGGACGAATGCCCTGGCGGGTTCTTGAAGGTCGAGCCGCCGGTCTTCTCGCGGATCGGCTGGGTGGTCTCGCGCCGCTCGGTGATCTCAGCCATGCGGGCCTCGACGGCGGCGGGCTCGTCGGCGGTCCCCTCGAACACCGCCTGGATCCAGATGATGTCGGCCGGCGCCTCACTGTGGCGGTATCTGTAGCCGAAGTCCTCGACCCCGAAAGAGCGCATGTCGCCTTTGCGGTTATATCCCCAGGCCGAGACCAGGACGTCGCGGGTCTCGCGGCCGTAACAGCCGGCGTTCATGGTCAGGGCCCCGCCGATCGTGCCGGGAATCCCAGCGTAGAATTCCAGCCCCGCGATGCCCGCCTTGGCCGCCGCGCGGGCCACCACCGCGTCCAGCGCGCCCGCATCGGCGGTGATCCGCAGATCGCCAGCGTCGGCGCGGACCTGGCCGAAGGCGCGCCCCGCCAGACGGATCACGACGCCGGGCGCCCCGCCGTCGCGCACGATGGTGTTGGAGCCGACGCCCAGGACGTTGACCGGAACCCCCGGCGGCAGCTCCTCGAGGAAGGCCGCCAGGTCCATATGGTCGGCCGGCAAGAACAACACCTCGGCCGGGCCGCCGACCCGCAGCCAGGTGAAGGGGCCGAGCGGCTCGTCGAACAGCAGCTTGCCGCGGACTTTGGGCAAGTGGTCCCGCCAGGTCATCCGGCGGCTTTCGCCAGCGCCGTCAGTTGGTCCGGCAAAGCATAGGCCCAGGCGGTGATGTCGCCGGCGCCCAGCAGCACGACCACGTCGCCGGCCTTGGCTTCCTCGCGGACCATCGCGGCCAGGTCGGCGGGGCTGTCCAGGGTCAGCACACGCCGGTGGCCGTAGCGGCGCAGGCCGGCGGCCAGGGCGTCGCGGCTGGCGCCCTCGATCGGCGCCTCGCCGGCCGCATAGACGTCGGCGACGATCACCGCGTCACAGTCGTTGAAGGCCTGGCAAAACTCGTCGAACAGGTCTGCCAGTCGCGAATACCTGTGGGGCTGGACCACTGCGATCACCCGGCCCTCGGTCACGGCGCGGGCGGCCTTCAGCACCGCGGCGACCTCCACGGGATGGTGGCCATAGTCGTCGATGATCCGCACGCCTTCGGCGACGCCTGTCGTCGTAAACCGTCGCCGCACCCCGGCGAAGCCGGCGAGGCCCTTGCGGATGTCGGCCCCCGACACGCTGAGCTCGCGGGCGACGGCGATCGCGGCCAGGGCATTCAACGCATTGTGTTGGCCGGCCATCGGCAGGTGCAGGTCGTCATAGCGGACGATCTCACCCTCCGGGGGCTGGATCACCACGTCGAACCGGCATCCATCGGGACCCATGGTCAGGTTCTCGGCGCGCACCTCGGCCTGCGGATTGAGGCCATAGGTGACGAGGCGGCGGTTCTCCACCCGGGCGGCCATGGCCTGGACTTCCGGGTGGTCGGTGCAGACCGCGGCGAACCCGTAGAACGGGATGTTCTCGACGAAGTCGCGGAAGCCCTTCTTCACCGCCTCGAAGTCACCCCAGTGGTCCAGGTGCTCGGCGTCGATGTTGGTGACGATGACCACAGTGGACTTGAGCTTCAGGAAGGTGCCGTCGCTCTCGTCGGCCTCGACCACGATCCAGTCGCCGGAGCCGACCTTGGCATTGGTGCCATAGGCGTTGATGATCCCGCCGTTGACCACCGTGGGGTCGAGCCCGCCGGCGTCCAAGAGCGCCGCGACCATGGAGGTTGTGGTGGTCTTGCCGTGGGTGCCGCCCACAGCAACTGAGAACTGAAGTCGCATCAGCTCGGCCAGCATCTCGGCGCGGCGGACCAGGGGCAGGCGCCGCTCGCGCCCGGCGACCATCTCGGGGTTGTCCTGCTTGACGGCGGTGGAATAAACCACGGCGCTGGCGCCCTCCACATGGCCCGCGTCGTGGCCGATGAAGATCCTGGCGCCCAGCTTTTCCAGCCGCTCGGTGTTGGCGCTGGCCTTGGCGTCGGAGCCCTGCACCGTGTAGCCGATGCGCAGCATGATCTCGGCGATGCCGCTCATGCCGATGCCGCCGATGCCGATGAAATGCACGGGGCCGATGTCGAAGGGCACGGGGCGTCGGGTCATGGGACGGTGCTAGCGCATTCGTGAATGTCGGGAAACAGCCGCCGCCTCAGCCGTGGGCTGTGCGCTCGACCACGTCGGCCAGACGCTCGGCCGCATCCGGTATGGCCACGCTTCGAGCGGCGGCGGCCATCCGGCTGAGTCGCTGCGGGTTGGTCAGCAGCTTTTCGAGGGCGCCGGAGAGGCTCTGGACAGTGAGCTGGCTCTCGCGGGCCACCTCGGCCCCGCCGGCGTCGGCCAGCACCTTGGCGTTCTGGCCCTGGTCGTCGTCCAGCGCCACGGCCAGCGGCACCAGGATCGCGGGCTTGCCGGCCACCGCGAACTCGCAGACCGAGCCCGCGCCGGAGCGGCCGATCACCAGGTGGGCGGCGGCCAGGCGGCCGGCCATGTCGCGGAAGAACGGCGCGATCTCGGCGTCGACCATGGCGTTGCGGTAGATGCGTCGCGCGGTCTCCATGGATTCCGGCCGGGTCTGCTGCTGCACCATCAGCCGCTGGCGCAGGTCCTCCGGCAGGGCGGCGATCGCCTCGGGCACAAGTTCTGACAGCAGGCGCGCGCCCTGGCTGCCGCCGGTGATCAGGATGCGGATCGGCCCTTCGGCGCCCGGCGGGTCATAGGGCAGGTCGGCCAGGGCGCGGATCGGCGGGCGCACCGGGTTACCGACCACGATAGCCGCGGCGGCCACCTTCGGCGGCGCCTTGAGCAGGGTCGGGAAGGCGCAGGCGACCTGGGTCACATGGCTGGCGAGGAAGCGGTTGGCGCGGCCCATCACCGCGTTCTGTTCGTGGATCACCGTGGGACGCCGGTCGAAGATCGCGCCGACCAGGGCCGGCGCGGACGGATAGCCGCCGAAGCCCACCACCACATTGGGGCCGATCTCGCGATAGACCGCGCGGGCCTGGGCAGCGCCGCGCAGCACCGCGAGACCGGCGCGGGCCATGCTCAGCGGATTGCCGGACTTGTAGGTCGCCGAGGACAGGCCGATCCGCCGCTCGGCCGGGAAGTCCTGGGCCAGGCCCGCGACCCGCTCGTCGGAGGCCAGCACGATCGACCAGCCGCGCGCGATCAGCGCCTCGGCCAGCGCCTGGGCGGGGAACAGGTGCCCACCGGTGCCCCCGGCGGCGAGAACGGCGACCTTACGCATGAAGGATTGGGCGCATGTTCGCGGCTTAAGTGAACGCGCCGGCCTTGGCGAGACCCTCGTTCGCTGTATAGGCGCCGGGCCTGCGCCGGGTCAGCGCGAGCGCCATGCCGAGCGTCAGCCCCATGGCCAGCATGGACGAGCCGCCATAGCTGATGAACGGCAGGGTCATGCCCTTGGTCGGGATCAGGTCCAGGTTGACCGCGATATTGATCGTCGCCTGCAAGCCGACCAGCACGAAGAGCCCGGCCGCGGCCACCTGCTCGAACGGATCGCTGAGCTTCATGGACCGGTAGAGCCCGCGCACAACGACGATGGCGAACAGGGTGATCACCACCGCCAGGAAGATCAGCCCGAACTCCTCGGCGCCGACCGAGAGCGCGAAGTCGGTGTGGGCGTCGGGGATCGCGCGCTTGAGCACGCCCTCGCCCGGCCCGCGGCCGAACAGGCCGCCGGCGGCCTGCGCGACGCGGGCGGCGTCGACCTGGTGGGTGTCGGCCTTGTCGGGCTGGAGGAACTTGTCGACGCGGGAGGCCACGTGCGGCAGCAGGAAGTAGGTCGAGCCCAAACCTGTCACCGCCACGGCGCCTAGTCCCATGACCCAGGACAGCGGCACGCCGGCCATCCAGAAGACTGCCCCGAAAGTGCAGGTGATCAGCACGGTCTGGCCGACGTCGGGCTGCATCAACAGGAGCGCCACGGGGATCAGGTATAGGGCGAAGGCGATGGAGACGCCCGGCACCCCGTCGCCTTTCTGGCCCTCGGAGAACATCCAGGCGACCAGCACGATCAGCGCCGGCTTCATGAATTCCGAGGGCTGAAGCGAGAAGCCGCCAAGCTCGATCCAGCGGGTCGCGCCCTTGGCGTTGTGACCCAGGAACGGCAGGGCGACCATGATCGCAATGGCGATCAGCCAGATGAAGAAGGCGCTGCGTCGGATGGTCTTCACGTCGAGCATCGAGACGCCGATCAGCATCGTCGCGGCTATGGCGGCGAACACGCACTGGCGCACCGCGAAATGGAACGGGTCGCCGATGTTCATCCGCGCCGCGGCGGCTGGGCTGGCGGCAAAGGCGATGACGACGCCGATGGCGATCAGCAGCGCGATGACGCCCAGCATCCAGCGGTCGACGGTCCACCACCAGACGCCGACGACGCTGCGGTCGGAGCGGGCGAAGGCGTGAGTAGCCTGCGGCGTGGCAGCGGTCATGCGGCCCACTCCCTTGCTTTGAAACGGGGCCTCATGCGGCCCATTCCCTTGCTTTGAAACGGGGCCTCATGCAGCCCCTTGGGCGGCATGAGCCAGCCTTTGCACGGCGGCGCGGAATGCCTCGCCGCGGGCCTCGAAGTCGGCGTACTGGTCGAAGGAGGCGGCTGCCGGCGACAGCAGCACGATGGCGTCATGCCCACCGGCCGAGGCATCGGCGTAGGCCTGGGCGACGGCGGCGTCGATGGTTCCGGACTCCGCGACCGTCGCCTTGCCCTTCAGCGTCTGCGCGAAGGCCGGCGCGGCCTCGCCGATCACGTAGGCCTTGGCGACGCGGGGAAACAAATCTTCCAGGGACTCGATGCCGCCGGCCTTGGCCTGGCCGCCGAGAATCCAGAAGGACTTGGGATAGCTCGACAGCGCCTGGCGCGCGGCGTCGGCGTTGGTGGCCTTGCTGTCGTTGACGAAGCGCACGCGGCCCAGCGTGGCGACCGTCTCCATGCGGTGCGCCAGGCCCGGGAACGTCAGCAGATGCTCGGCGGCCTCATCGGCGGCGATGCCCAGGCCCTTGGCGGCGGCGTAGGCGGCCGCGGCGTTCTGCCAGTTGTGGCGGCCGGGCAGCGAGCGGGCGCGGTTGAGGTCGGCGACTTCCACGGCGCGCTCGCCGGTGGCGTCATAGAGCACGCCTTGCAGCACATAGACGCCGCGACCCATGGCCTTGGACGCCGAGACCGGCACGATCGTGCGGCGGTTGGCGGCGGTGATCTCGGTGCAGATCTGCTGGCCCCACATGTCGTCGACGCCGATCACCGCGGTGTCGCCCTTGCCCTGGTTGGCCAGGATCCGGCGCTTGGCGGCGACGTAGCCTTCCATCGAGCCGTGGCGCTCCAGGTGATCGGGGGTGATGTTGAGGATCACCGTGACGTCGGCGTGCAGGCTGGAGGTCAGGTCGAGCTGGTAGGAGCTCATCTCCAGGATGTAGACCGCGCCGCCGTGCATGTCGGGCAGGTCGAGGACGCCGACCCCGATGTTGCCGCCGATCCGCACGTCGCGGCCGGCCTGGGCGCAGACGTGGCCGATCAGGGCTGTCGTGGTCGACTTGCCGTTGGTGCCGGTGATGGCGACGATCTTCGGGCGCTTGTGCTCGGGCGCGGCGTTCACGGTGCGCGCGAACAGCTCCATGTCGCCGACGATCTCGACGCCGGCGGCCTTGGCTTTCTCCACCATCCAGTGTGGCTGGGGATGGGTCAGCGGTACGCCGGGCGAGAGCATCAGGGCGGCGAACTTCGACCAGTCGGCGGTGGTCAGGTCGGTGAGCTTGAAACCTTCGGCTTCGGCTGTCGCGCGGCGGTCAGGGTTCTCGTCCCAGAGCGCGACCTTGGCTCCGCCGGCGACCAGCGCGCGCGCGGCCGCCAGGCCCGTGCGGGCCAGGCCGAACACGGCGACTGTCTTCTCCTCGAAGCCGCGGACCGGGATCATGGCGTGCGCATGGCCTCCCCTACCGCAGCTTGAGCGTGGCGAGGCCCAGCAGGGCCAGCATGATCGAGACGATCCAGAAGCGGATCACGACCGTCGATTCCGACCAGCCGAGCTTCTCGAAGTGATGATGGATCGGGGCCATCAGGAAGATCCGCCGGCCGGTGCGCTTGAACCAGGCCACCTGGATGATAACCGACAGGGTCTCGGCCACGAACAGGCCGCCGATGACGCCCAGTACGATCTCCTGGCGGGTCGCTACGGCCACCGCGCCGATGCCGCCGCCGAGCGCCAGCGAGCCGGTGTCGCCCATGAAGATCCGGGCGGGCGGGGCGTTGTACCAGAGGAAGCCGAGGCCGGCGCCGACCATGGCCCCACAGTAGATGGCGATCTCGCCGACGCCAGGCACGAAGTGGAGTTGCAGGTAGTTGGCGAACAGGAAGTTGCCGACCAGGTAGGCGATCAGGCCATAGGCCGACGCCGCGATCATCGCCGGCACGGTGGCCAGGCCGTCGAGGCCGTCAGTGAAGTTCACCGCGTTGGCGGCGCCGACGATCACGAAGGCGCCGAACAGCAGGTAGAACCAGGAGAGGTTCAGCACCGCGCCCTTGAACAGCGGAAAGGCCACCGAAGTCAGCAGGTCCGGCGCCTCAGGCGGCTTGCCGGCGAACAGGATGATCAGGGTGATCGCCGCCATGGCGATGCCGGCTTCCATCACCAGGCGCATCCTGCCGGAGACCCCAGCCGTCGATTGCTTGGTGACCTTCGAATAATCGTCCATGAAGCCCAGCGCGCCGTAGCCCGCCGTGACCAGCAGCACAGCCCAAACGTAGACGTTGGAGAGGTCCGCCCACAGCAGCGTGCCCACCATCAACCCGGCCAGGATCATCACCCCACCCATGGTCGGCGTGCCGGCCTTCTCGACGATGTGGCGCTGGATGCCCTCGGCGCGGATCGGCTGGCCCTTGCCCTGCTTGGTCTGCATCCAGCGGATGAACCGCGAGCCCATCAGCACAACCACGAACTGGGCGGTGGCCAGCGACATGATGGTGCGGAACGTCAGGTAGCGGACCAGGTTGAGGATCGGGACGTGCCCGTGACCGCCGGCCGAGAAATGTTCGTAGAGCCAATAGAACATCAGCCGGCTCCCCCCGCGCCAAGAACGTCACGGCGTTCGAGCGCCGCCAACGCCTGCGCCACCACGCTGGCTTTGGAGCCTTTCGAACCCTTGACCATCACCACGTCGCCAGACTCTACGGCCCGGACGACCAGCGGCGATAACGCCGCCGCTGTCTCGGCGTAGCCGCCGCGGCGAGTCGGCGGAAGGGTGTCCCAGAGGGACGTCATCAAAGGCCCGGCGCAGAACACCAGATCGACCTTGGCGTCGGCCAGCGGCTCGGCGAGCGCGGCATGGAAACCGGGCGCGTCGGGGCCCAACTCCAGCATGTCGGTGAGCGCCGCGATCCGCCGCCCGGCGGTCGGGCGCGCGCCCAGCGTCGCGATAGCCGCGGCCATCGACAGCGGGTTGGCGTTGAAGCTCTCGTCAATCAAGGTGAAGTCGCCGCCGGCCAGGTGGATCGCGGTCTCGGCGCCGCGGCCCTCCAGCGGCTCGAAAGACCCGAGCGCGGCCAGGCTGTCGCTCAAGGTCACATCGAGCGCCTCCAGCATCAGCAGCACGGCCATGGCGTTCAGACCCCAGTGCGCGCCGGTCTGCAGGATCGGGAAATCGAGGTTCTTGCCGTGCAGGCGGGCCTGGACGACCGCATGGTCGCCCCGTTCACGGGAATGGGCGAGCTGGAAATCGATCAGCCGCGCGTCGCAGCCCTCGCCGCGGCCGAAGGTGCGCACCTCGGCGCCGGCTTTCTTCGCCGCCTCGCCCAGCAGGCCGAACCATCTACTATCAGCGTCCAGCACCGCCACGCCGCCGGGCTCCAGGCCCTCGAAGATCTCGGCCTTGGCCTTGGCGACGCCGGTCTCACCGTCCGGGAAGTTCTCGGTGTGGACGGGGCCGACATTGGTCACCAGCGCGGCGTGCGGCCGGACCATGCCGGTCAGCGGCCGGATCTCGCCCTCGTGGTTCATGCCGATCTCGAAGATCGCGCGCTCGGTGTCGCGCGGCATGCGCGCCAGCGTCAGCGGCACGCCGATGTGGTTGTTGTAGGACTTCACCGATGAATGCGCGCGGCCGGCCAGCGTCAGGCCGACCATGATCGCCTGGGTGACGCTGGTCTTGCCGACCGAGCCGGTCACCGCGCCGCGCCGCGCCTGGGGCGCCCGCTCGCGGGCCGCGACGCCGAGGCGTTCCAGGGCCTGCGGGGTGTCGTTGACCATCACCGCCGAACCGAACACCTGGCGCGAAGCCAGCACGCCCGCCGCGCCGGCTGCCATGGCCTGCTCGACGAACTCATGGCCGTCGCGCGCGCCGCCCAGGGCCACGAACAGGTCGCCAGGCTCAACGGTGCGGGTGTCGATGGAAACGCCGGTGGCGGTGAAGGGTTGGCCGGCCAGCTTGCCGCCGGTGGCCGTAACGATCTCTTCGGCCGTCCAGAGCGGCTCAGCCATTGCGGGCGGCCCCATTTAGGGCTTGGGCGGTTTCGGTGACGTCGTCGAACGGATGGACGGTATCGCCGACAATCTGGCCCTGTTCATGGCCCTTGCCGGCCACCACCAGAATGTCGCCGTCGCCGAGCATCGCCACTGCGGCCTGGATCGCCTCGCGGCGGTCGCCGATCTCCTTGGCGCCCGCTTTTCCCGAGCGAGAATGGGCCGCCGACAGGATGTCGGCGCGGATCGCGGCGGGGACCTCGGTGCGTGGATTGTCGTCGGTGACGATGGCCACGTCGGCCAGCTCGGCGGCGATGGCGCCCATCAGCGGGCGCTTGGTGCGGTCACGGTCGCCCCCGGCCCCGAACACCAAGATCAGCTTGCCGCGCACGTGGGGGCGCAGCGCGTTCAGCACGGTTTCCAGGCCATCGGGCGTGTGGGCGTAGTCGACATAGGCCTCGCCGCCGCTCTTGCCGGCGCCGACGCGCTGCAGGCGGCCGGGCGCGCCTTCGAGCTTCTCAAGGCCCGCGAACACCTGCTCGGGCGACAGCCCGGCGGCCAGGCAGAGCCCCGCGGCGATCAGGGCGTTGGAGGCCTGGAAGGCGCCGGCCAGCGGCAGGCGCACATCCCAGTCGCGGCCGTGGTGCAGCAGGTGGAGGCGCTGGCCATCGGGCAGCAGGCTGCGCTCGATCAGCTTCAGGCCCTGGCCCGCCTCGCCGACGCTCATGATGGTCTGGCCGGCGCTGACCGCGGTGGCGGCAAAGGCCGGATAGGCATCGGAATCGGCGTTCAGCACCGCGGTCTTGCCGCGCGCCAGCAGGGTCTCGAACAGGCGCAGCTTGGCCGCGCGGTAGACCCCCATGGTGCCGTGATAGTCGAGGTGATCCTGTGTGAGGTTCAGGAATCCCGCGGCGACCAGCTGCACGCCGTCGAGCCGTCGCTGGTCGATGCCGTGCGAGGAGGCTTCCAGCGCCAGGTGAGTCACGCCGGCCTGGGCGGCCTTGGCCATCAGTTCGGCGACGTCGGCGGCGTCGGGCGTGGTCAGGCCGGGCGGGGTGACCTGCTCGTCCTCGGCGCCCGGTGAACTGATGCGCACGCCGAGCGTGCCCATGCTGGCGGCCTTGTGGCCCGCGCCGGCGAACAACTGGCGGCAGAAGCCCGCCACCGAGGTCTTGCCGTTGGTGCCGGTGACCGCGACGCAGGTCTTGGGCTGAGCGCCCCAGAAAGCACTGGCGGCCAGTGCATAGGCGCGGCGCGGATCGCCGGCGATCACCAGCGGCGCTGAGAGCCCCTCGATCTCGCGCCCGGCCAGGACCGCGGCGGCGCCCAGCTCCACGGCGCGCGGCGCGAAGCTGCGGCCGTCGACCTTGGCGCCCGGCAGGGCCGCGAACAGCCAGCCCGGACGCACCTTGCGGCTGTCGGCGGTGATGCCCTCGATCTCGGGATCGACGGTCAGGTCGCGGCGCAGCAGATCGGACAAGCGCTGGGTCATCAATGCTCCTCCCCGGTTTCGCCGTCGGCGTCCTGCGTAAAGGGGTTGGTCTCGGGCCGGGTCTTCACGCCCAGGAACGGGGCGATGCGCTCGATCACGTGGCCGACGGCCGGCGCGGCGACGATGCCGCCCGTAGGGTCCGCGCCGTTCTTCCC
>JBBQTP010000098.1:0-15085 GCA_038213205.1 Caulobacterales bacterium | reverse complement strand
AGGACTCGCTGCGCAGCCCGCTGTTGCGGCTGAAATGGGCCAGGGTGCGCAGGGTCGAGAGGCGCTCGGCCTCGGCGTCGTAGCCGTTGGGCGCCACGAAGGCATGCCCGGCGTCATATTCGAAGACCGGTAGGTCCGGGTGGGCCTCGCGGATCGCGGCCACGTCAGCGGGCGGGATCAGCTCATCGGTGCGGCCGAAGTGCGCGATGGTCGGGGCGGCCGGGGTCTCGGCCACATAGTCGATGATGTTGCCGCCGTAGTAGCAGGCCGCGGCCGCGACGCCGGTGCAGCGGGCCGCTGCCAGCCAGGCTGTCGTGCCGCCGAAGCAGAAGCCCATGATGAACACCGGCGGCGCGAGCGCGTCGATCGCCGCCTGCACGGCGTCCAGCACCTCAGCGCCCCAGCCGGTCTTAGCGCCGTAGCCCATCTGCCGGCTGATCAGCGCCGGGTCCGTGTCGCGCTCGGGGAAGCCCCCAAGAGCATCGGTGTGGAAGCGGTCGAACAGGCTGGGGACCAAGGTCTCGTAGCCGCGCTCGGCATACTCGTCAGCGAGGCCCTTGAGGTGCGGGGTGACCCCCCAGATGGCGTGGCAGATCACCAGGCCGCCGCGCCGCGCGTCGGTGGGCGCGGCGCGCCAGGCGTCATAGCCGAAGCCGTCCCGGGCGCTCGCCAGCCGGACGGTCTCAGCCACCCGCCTAAACTCCGTTGAACAGCTCGAGGGTGCGCTTGCGGGCCAGGGTGGCGGAGGGCTGGTGGTAGCGCTCCGGGCTCTCGTTGTTGAAGCCGTGGCCGGCGTCTTCGTAGATGTAGACCGGCACCCCCGGGTTGGACGCGCCCACGGCCTGCTTCACCTCATCGGCGGGGATGCCGTCATTGCGGGCCAGGTGGACGATCACCGGACAGAGCGGCGTCAGCTCGGCGTTGGCCTTGACCATGGAGCCGTAGTAGCTCGACGCGGCCGACAGCCCCTCGACCTTGGCCGCGGCCAGCCAGGCCATCGAACCGCCGTAGCAGTAGCCGACGATGCAGACCTTTTTGCCGCCCTTCTGGAGCAGATCGCGGCAGGCGGCGATGTCGCCCATGGCCTGGTCGATCGGCGTGCCCATGGCGTGGGCTACGCCGGCCTTCATGCCGTCGGGATCATGGTGCGCCAGGAAGCCTGGCTCGCGGCGGTCGTAGAGGGCCGGGGCGACGGCCTCGTAGCCCAGGGCGGCCCAGCGCTCGACGTCGGCGCGCACGTATTCGTCGAGGCCGAAGATCTCCTGGATGACGATCACGCCTCCCTTTCGGGACCCTTGCGCGACGGCGTGGAGGGCGGCGAATTCGAACCCGTCGGGCCCGGCAATCTTGATCGTTTCAGCCATCGAGGCCTCCGTCTTAGACGTTGAAGCGGAAGTTCATCACGTCGCCGTCCTTGACGACATACTCCTTGCCTTCCTGGCGCAGCTTGCCGGCGTCGCGGGCGCCGGACTCGCCGTTCAGGCGGACGTAGTCGTCATAGGCGATGGTCTCGGCCTTGATGAAGCCCTTCTCGAAATCGGTGTGGATCACGCCGGCCGCCTGCGGGGCGGTGTCGCCCTTGTGGATCGTCCAGGCGCGCGCCTCCTTGGGCCCGACCGTGAAATAGGTCTGCAGGCCCAGCAGATGGTAGGCCTCGCGGATCAGCTTGTTGAGGCCGGGCTCGGTGAGCCCCAGCGTCTCCAGATATTCGGCCCGTTCGGAGGGGTCGAGCATGGCGATCTCGCTCTCGATCTGGGCGGAGATGGCCACGCTGTCCGCCCCGTCCCGGGCCGCGCGCTCGGTCACCAGGCGCGACATCGCGTTGCCGTCGGCGGCGGAGGCCTCGTCGACGTTGGAGACGTAGAGGGCGGGCTTGGAGGTCAACAGCTGCAGCATCCGCCAGGCCTTGTCGTCCTCAGGGGCGACCTCGGCTTTGCGGGCCGGGCGGCCGGCGTTCAGCTCGGTCAGCGCCAGGTTCACCAGCTTCAGGGTGAGGGCGCTTTCCTTGTCGCCGGCCTTGGCCCGCTTCTCGAGGTTGGAGACCCGCTTTTCCAGGCTCTCCAGGTCGGCCAGCATCAGTTCGGTCTCGATGGTGTCGAGGTCGGAGAGCGGATCGACCTTGCCCTCCACGTGGGTGATGTCGTCGTCGATGAAGCAGCGGGCCACGAAGGCCACGGCGTCGCAGTCGCGGATGTTGGCCAGGAACTGGTTGCCCAGGCCTTCACCCTTGGACGCGCCGCGCACCAGGCCGGCGATGTCGACGAAGTTGATCCGCGCCGGGATGATCTCCTTGGACGGGATGATCGCGGCCAGCTTGTCGAGACGCGGCTCGGGCACCGCCACGTCGCCGGTGTTGGGCTCGATGGTGCAGAACGGATAGTTCGCGGCCTGGGCCGCGGCGGTCTGGGTCAGCGCGTTGAACAGCGTCGACTTGCCCACGTTGGGCAGTCCGACAATGGCGACTTTCAGGGCCATGAGGTCTTTCGGTTTCCTAGTGTGGCGCGGGACCTAGCACGCGGGTCGCAGCTAATAAAACCCGCTCTTCCCCGCGAAGGCGGGGAAGAGCGGATTGGTAGCCTAGCCCAGGGCCTGGGCGGCCAGGTCGCGCCAGGCGCGGCCTTCCTTGCGGAACTGGGGCTTTAGCTTGGCCAGCCGCTTGTCCATGTCGGCGATGGCCTCGCGGGCCTCGTCCTGGCGGCCGTTGCGGGCCATGAAGGCGGCGTAGCGACCGATGGCCTCGAAGCCGGGCAGGTGCTGCAGGGCCCATTTGAACGCCATGTCGGCCTCGTCGAGGCGGCCGAGGCCCTCATAGGCGCGGCCCAGCGCCAGCGCCGCGCCGGGCGTGCGGCCACGGCTCTCGTCCTCGCCCAGCCGGCCCAGCACCTCCAGGGCGTCGGCGGGGCGGCGCAGTTCGATCAGCGCGTTGGCCAGGCCCAGCAGCAGCACCGGATCGTCGGCGTGCACTCCCTGGGCGGCTTCGCGGTAGAGGCGCTCGGCGTCGTCGTAGCGGCCCAGGTGGGCCGAGGCGGCAGCCAGGCGCGATTGGTTGCGGACCGTAGGGGTGTCGTCGCAGGCGACCTTGGCCTCGCGGTATTCGCGGTGTGGATCGAGCGTCTGGCGCGCCACGCGGGTGACCCGCTGGGCGGTGTGCCCGCCGAACAGGTCGGGGGCGATGTTGAGCACCGCATAGACGATGCCGCCGATCGGCTGGAAAAACAGGATGATCCACAGCCAGAAGGTGTCGCGGCCGGTGCGCACCACGTGCACGCAGAGCAGCACGGCGATCACCAGGGAAACCAGGAACGCGGGAATCATCTCAGCCTTCCCAAACACTACTCATGGGGGCGGGCGAGCTTGCGCGGATCGGCCTTTTCGGCCGGAGCGAGGCGCATGACCTCGGTCTGGTACTTCTCGTCATCGCCGGCCGCCAGGAGGGGCGCGGCGTCGGCCAGAGCGGTGATCAGCGGCTCGACCCACTTCAGGTCGGCCTTGTGGAAATTGGACAGCACGTGGCCCTGCACCAGCTCCTTCTCGCCGGGATGGCCGGTGCCCAGCCGAGCGCGGCGGAAGTAGGGGCCGAGGCTGGCGGCGATCGAGCGCACGCCATTGTTGCCGGCCGCCCCGCCGCCCGCCTTCATGCGGAAGCGCCCGGGGGCCAGGTCGATCTCGTCGTAGAACACCACCAGGTCGGCGGGGTCGAGCTTGAAGAACTTCAACGCCTCACCAACCGCGCGGCCGCTCTCGTTGTAGAAGGTCTGCGGCTTGAGGATCAGGGTCTTCACCGGCCCGGCCGGAGTGTCGATCGCGCCGTCAGCCGCAAAGCCGCCGAACCGCGCACGATAGGGGCCGAAGCCCCACCGGCGCGCGATCTCGTCCACGGCCATGAAGCCGATGTTGTGGCGGTTCTTCGCGTAGGTCTGGCCCGGATTGCCCAGGCCGGCGATCAGAAGCATGGTCGGACGCTCCGATCGAGACTGGAGGGGCGGGACTAGGCCTCGCCGCCCTCTTCAGCGGCGGCCGTCTCGGCGGCGGCCTCGGCCACGGCGCCCTCGGCGGTCGCGGCGTCAGCGGCTTCATCCTCGGCCTGCTCGGCCATGGCGCCGGCGATCGAGGCCACCACGGTGTCGCCGTCGAGCACCGCCTTGGCGGTGGCCGGCAACTTCAGGTCGGAGACGCGGATGGTCGCGCCGATGTCCAGGCCCGACAGGTCGACAATGATGTCTTCCGGGATCTGGTCGGCGGGGGTGGAGACCTGCACGTCGTGCAGGGCCACGTTGAGCGTGCCGCCGCGCTTCAGGCCGGGGCACTCTTCCTGGTGCGAGAAATGCACCAGCACGTTGATCTTGATCTGCTGGTGCGCGTCGACCCGGTAGAGGTCGAAGTGCATCGGAACCTCGGTGACCGGGTGCAGGTCCACGGCCTTGGCGATGACCGGCTGGGTCTCGTCGCCGTACTTCAGGGTCACCAGGTGGCCCAGCAGCTTGCCCGTGTAGAGCGCCTTGCGGAACTCGTTGACCTTCATGGCGATGGCCACGGGCTCCTTGGCGCCGCCGTAAAGCACACCGGGCACCAGGCCCGCGCGGCGGGTGACGCGCGCGCCACCGGTGCCGGTTTGCTCACGCACTTCAACGTTCAGAACGATCTCGGCCATGGCCTTGCCTCAAAACGAAACCGCCGCGCGAAGGAGGCGCGGCGACGCAAATGTTGACCCTATTGGGCCGAAAGGTGCGCGTAGATACACAAAACACCCCGCCCGCGCAACGGGCCGGGCGGCAATTCCTAACCCTTTTTGCGCGAGCTCGCCTTGCCCTTGGGCTTGACCGAGGCCTTGGCCAGGGCGGCAGCCTCACGGGCCTGCAGATCGGCCTTGGCCTGGATTTCCACCGGGTCGATGACGCCGGCCCCGGCCATCAGACAGTGACCGGTGTCCAGCAGAACGTGCTGGCCGAGGCAGAAGACGTCCTCGTAGTGCGGCTTGGCGACCGCCAGGCACTGGTAGAGGTTGAGCTTGGACATGTTCAGGCAGGTGGCCGAGGACGGCTCGGCGAGGATCGGCATCACCTGGGCCAGGCTGGCGTCATCGGCGTAGCCCAGGGCGGCCAGAGCGGCCACTGCCAGGCTGTGAATCACTACCGGCGTATAGGGCGGAGCGGGTGCCTGGCCGGTGAGGCCCATCGGCGAGCCGCCGGTCACCGCCATCTGCAGCCTGGCGGTGGTGTCTACTTCGCCCAGGCCGGGGGTCGAGGACAGCGACTTGGCCAGCGCCAGGCGGCCGTCGCGGGCGGGGACATCGCCCTTCGACCAGGCCTGGTGCTGCACGTCGTAGGCGGCCTGTTTCACCGTACGGCCCACATCGACCAGCTTCTGGCCGTCGCCGCCCAGGGCAGCGATCACCAAGCCCGCAGCGCCGGCCGAGCCCGAGAAGCCGACGGCGTAGGCCGGGTCCTTCATGACCTCATAGGCGACGGTGCGGCGCTGATCGGGGTCGGCGGCGTATTTGCGCACCCCGGCCACGAAGGCGGGATCCTGCAGGGCGGCGACCGCGCCATAGGCGATTGCCCCGCGCAGCAGTTGCTGCGGCTCGTAGGCCTCGCCGGTCTTCAGGCCCTGGGCGACGTCCTCGCCGCCGGTGAAGCCGGGGGAAATGGCGCCCGCGTGGTCGACGTAGGCGCGGTAGGCGCTAGCCTGCTCGATCACCCGGGGCGAGAGGTTCACCTGCGGGACCACCGCGACCGGCGGCGGCGGCGCTGGCGCGGGCGGGGCTGGGCTGGAACAGGCCGCCAGCGTCACGGCAAGAGCCGCGGCGAGGGCCATGGACGCCGAGAATCGGGGCGCTGAGCGGATGGGTGTCGCAGAGGTCATCGAAAGCCTTCCCCGGAGGTGACGCGGAATCACCCAGTCTTGCAGTCGCCCCCGACGAGATACTGGATTCGCACGGTAGAGGCCTGCTGAGCAAGCTTGGCCGGACGAAACGCCCGATCCATAAGTCCCCGATATCAGTCGAAGAGCTTGGAGACGCTCTCTTCGTTGGCGATGCGGCGGATCGCCTCGCCGATCAGGCTGGCGCAGCTGACCTGGCGTATCTTGTTCTCAGGGGTCGCGTGGTCGGCGGCGTCGATGGAATCGGTGATCACCAGTTCCTTCAGCACCGAGGTCTTCACCCGTTCGGCGGCCGCGCCGGAGAGCACCCCGTGGATGATGTAGGCCGAGACCTCGGCCGCGCCGGCGTCCATCAGCGACTGGGCGGCTGAGCACAGAGTGCCGGCCGAGTCGACGATGTCGTCATAGATGATCAGGCGGCGGCCGGTGACGTCGCCGATGATGTTGGCGACCTCGGACTTGCCGGGGCCCGAGCGGCGCTTGTCGACGATGGCCAGGTCGGCGTTGAGGCGGCTGGCGACGGCGAGCGCTCGGACCACCCCGCCCACGTCCGGCGAGACGATCAGCAGATCGCTGGTCTTCGAATAGTGGGCCTTGATGTCGTTGGCCATCAGCGGCGCGGCCAGCAGGTTGTCGGTCGGGATGTCGAAGAAGCCCTGAATCTGGCCGGAGTGCAGGTCCATGGTCAGCACCCGGTCGGCGCCGGCACGGGTGATGATGTTGGCCACCAGCTTGGCCGAGATCGGCGTGCGGCCGCCGGTCTTGCGGTCCTGCCGGGCGTAGCCGAAGTAGGGCATGACCGCGGTGATCCGTTTGGCCGAGGCGCGTTTCAGCGCGTCGATGCAGATCAACAGCTCCATCAGATTGTCATTGGCCGGGTAGCTGGTCGACTGGATCACGAAGACGTCCTCGCCGCGGACGTTCTCGTCGATGGTGAGCCAGACCTCGTTGTCGGCGAACCGTTTCACCTGGGCCTTGGTCAGCGGCATGTCGAGGTGCTTGGCGACGGCTTCCGCAAGCGTGCGATTGGAGTTGCCAGCCAGCAGCTTCATCGGAGCCCCACGATGCGAATGCGCTTATGGGCGGGGCTTGTAGCAGGGGAAGGCCGTGAGTCTACCCCTGCGCCACTAGTCGAGCACGATCGCGGACAAGAGGCGGCCGTAGTCCGGTTCGCCCAGCTTGAAGGCGCGGCGATTGGAGAAGAAATCATCCGCCTCCGCACAGGTGTCGCGGCCGACCCATTCGCAGGTCCCTACCCCGGCGGCGGCCAGGCGGCCGAGCACGAAGGCGGGCAGGTCGAACATCACCTTGTCGGCGGCGACGCCCGGCTGGAAGAAGCTGGCATAGGCCGCATCGGCCTCGATGAACCGCTCGAGGAACTCGCCGCCGACCTCGTATGACTTCGGCCCGATGCAAGGGCCGACGGCGGCGGCCAGGCGCCAGCGCTGGGCGCCCAGGCTCTCCATCCGCGCCACGGTGGCTTCGACGATGCCTGTCAGCGCGCCCTTCCAGCCGGCGTGGCAGGCGGCGACCACGCGCCCTTCAGCGTCGGCCAGCAGCACCGGGGCGCAGTCGGCGGCCAGCGCGCCGCAGACCACGCCAGGGGTGGCGCTGACCACGCCATCGGCCTGCGGCGGCCGGTCAGGCCACGGCCCGTCGGCGACCAGGGCGGTGGCGGAGTGGACCTGATGGGCGGTGACGATGGCCGGGGCGGCGAAGTGGGCGGCGCAGCGGGCGCGGTTCTCGATCACCGCCTGGGCGTCGTCGTGGGAGCCCAGGCCGACGTTGAGGCTGGCGTAGATGCCCTGCGAGACGCCGCCATTACGGGTGAAGAACGCGTGGCGGACGCCGGCCAGGTCGAGCAGCTTAGAGGTCAGGACGGGCAGGCTCATTCAACGTCCTCGAAGGCCGGCGGCGTCCAGTCGCGCGAATAGATCACGCAGGCCTTGAAGAGCTCGCCCATCTCCTCGGCGCTGAGCAGGCGATTGAGCTGGCGGCCCAGGGTCTCGGTGCGGCCGGGCCGGGCGGCCACCAGGGCCTCGGCCCGGGCGCCTATGCCCATGCGCGCCAGGAACGCCGCCTGGCTGAGGATCGCGGCCTCGGCGCCCTGCGCTCGCGCGGCGGCCATCACGGCGGGGAAGTCGGCGTGGATGGTCAGGTCGGCCTCGCCGGGGGTGGCCAGGGGGTCGACCGTCTGGTGACGCGAGAGCGCCTGCAGGGTGTCGCCGAAGCCGGGCTCGGCGCGGCCGTAGTCGATCATCAGCGCCGCGCCGCCGTCGTGGGCCACGCGGTCGCCGATCTCCGCGCCCAGCGAGGCCTGGGCCGCCGACTGCTCATAGACCTGGCCCTGCGCGGCGTCGGGCAGCAGGCCGGAGGCCGCCGTCGGCGACAGGCCGAAGGTCAGTTTCCCGGCCGCGTCCAGGCCCACCACCTGCTCGGCCCAGCCGATCCGGGTGCGGACGAACTGACGCGCGGGCAGGCAGTCGAGGAGTTCATTGGCGACCAGCAGCAGGGGCGCCCCGGCCGGGACCTCCTCCAGCGCGGCGGCCCAGCGGACGCTCTCGCCCAGCCGGCGCTTCTGCAGCCGCCGCAGCGGCGCGGAGGTTTCCACCAGCCAGATGTCGGCGGCCTCGAGGAATTCCGGCATCACCCGCGCCGTGCGCAGGATGTCGTCCATCAGAGTGCCGTCGCCGGGACCCATCTCCACCAACCGCACCGGATCCGGCCGGCCCATCAGGTCCCAGGCCGAGGCGGTCCAGACCCCGATCAGCTCGCCGAACATTTGGCTGATCATCGGGGCGGTGATGAAGTCGCCGGTCTCGCCCAGCGCCGGGCGGGTGGCGTAGTAGCCGAAGTCCGGATCGTGCAGGCAGGCGCTCATGTACTGGGCGACGCTCAGCGGCCCATTAGCGGCGATCTCGGCGCTCAGACGCTCACGCAGGCTCATCGGCGCCCGCGGGCAGGGCCTCGGCCTTGGGGCCCACGTAGGGGGTCATTGGGACCGGTTCGCGCATTCCGCGCCAGACCAGCCAGGCACCGACGATGATCATCGGCGTCGACAGCAGCATCCCCATGGTCAGGCCCAGCGGGAAGTGCGGCATGTAGCTGTCGGGCTCGCGGACGTTCTCCAGGGCCACCCGGATGATCCCGTAGCCCGCGACAAACAGTCCCACCACCACGCCCCGGCGGTTCAGGAACTTGGCCCCGTGGGTCGCCCAGCGGAGCAAGATGAACAGCACGATGCCTTCCAGAGCGGCCTCATAGAGCTGGCTCGGATGGCGCGGCACGGCCGGGTCGGCGCCGGGGAAGATGATGCCCCACGGCAGGCTGGTCGGCCGGCCCCAGAGCTCGCCGTTGATGAAGTTGGCGATGCGCCCGAAGAACAGCCCGACCGGAGTGGCGGCGGCCACCACATCGCCCAGCCGCAGCATGTCGATGCGGTTCCTGACCGAGAACACGATCACCGCCGCGATCACCCCGATGGCGCCTCCGTGGAAGCTCATCCCCCCGTGCCAGGTCTTCAGAATCTCCAGCGGATCGGTCCAGATGATCGCGGGCGTGTAGAAGATCACGTGCCCTAGCCGGCCGCCGACGATGACGCCCAGGGTGATCCACAGGATCAGGTCGTCGATCTTCTCCGGCGTGGTGGCCGGGCCCCTGAATTCCCAGAGGTTCGGGTTGCGCACCTGCGCCACGATGTAACGCCAGCCCAGCATGATGCCGGCCACATAGGCCAGCGCGTACCAGCGGATGGCGATCGGGCCGAGGTGGACCAGGACGGGGTCGAAAGCCGGGAAAGGCACGGTAAGGATAACTCTCGCCTGGGAGGTTCAGTCAGTCGCTTTAGACGAGAAGACCTTCGCTTTCGACCCTTCAGCGCCATATAGAGGGGGCGGCGGGCTTACATCCGTCGTTCAGAAGCCAGAAATGCAGACGCAGAACCCTTTTCTCGACGAAATGGCCAAACTCACCACCGCCGCCATGGGCCTGGCCCAGGCCGCGGGCGACGAGGCCAAGGCCGCCTTTCGCGCCCAGGCCGACCGCATGGTCGCTGAGTTCGACCTGATCCGCCGGGAGGACTTCGACGCCCTGAGGGCCGAGGTGGTCGCCCTGCGCGCCGAGGTGGAAACGCTGAAGGGCGCCAAGAAGCCGAAGCCCAAAGCCGCAGGAGCGGCGTAATTCACAGAAAATGCACGGCCAGGGCAGCTCTCGAGAAAAGAACCGGATGACGCCTCGACCGCAAAACAGATTAGCTTCAAAGCCGCAGGCGATTCGGGGGCGGCCGGCTGCTCCCCGCCCGCTGCGAAAGGATCATGGGTCCCATGGACACCCTTCCGTCTGACGACTCCGTTCAGCTCGGTTCCGATCCCCTCGACGTCGTCGAACACGTCCTGGCCGCCGAGAACCTCCCCTTCGACCGCACGGAAGACGGCGATCTCGCCTTCTCCCTGGCTGGCGACTGGAAGGACTACGAGCTCTGGTTCGCCTGGCGGCCGGAGGGCGACTGCCTACAGTTGTGCCTGTCCATGGACCTGACCGTGTCCACGGAGATGCGGGTCGCGGCCCAGGAACTGATCGCCCAGGTCAATCCGCGGGTCTGGCTCGGCCACTTCGAACTCTGGGAAGACGGCGAAGTGATCTTCCGGCACGGCATGGCGCTGATGACCGGCGAGCAGCCCAGCCTGGCCCAGGCCGCGGCGATGATCGACGTCGCCGTCGAGGGCGCCGACCGGTTCTATCCGGCCTTCGACTTCCTGGTGCAGGGTTCCAAGTCGCCGGCCGAAGCCATCGCGGCCTGCATGTTCGAGACCGTCGGCGAAGCCTAGCGCGAGCCTCATCTGTGATTGCGCTGTGCGCGGCCCCCGCTAGGGTCGCGCTATGACCACGCCTATCCTGATGCTGGGCGCCGGCCGAATGGGCGGCGCGATTCTCCAGGGCTGGCGGCGCGCCGACGCCTTTCCCGCCGCCGAGATCATGATCGTCGATCCGCAGCCGGGCGAGGCTGCTCTGGCCGCTGCGGCCGTCGGCGCGCGGCTCAATCCTCCCGACGCGGATCTTATCGAAGCCAAGACCGTCATCCTCGCCGTCAAGCCGCAAGTCTGGCAGGCGGCGGCGGCGCAATATGCCTCCCGGCTGGCCTTCGACGCGGTGATTGTCTCGATCGCGGCGGGCGCGAGGTCCGCCGACATCGCCCGCGCGTTCGGCGGGCGCGCGGTCGCGCGGGTCATGCCGACCACCGCGGCGGCCATCGGCCAGGGCACGGCCAGCCTCTACGCCGCCGACCCCGCGGCGCTGGCCCGCGCGCGGACCCTGTTCGAGCCCCTGGGCACGGTGGCCGACTTGGCTGACGAGGAGCAGATGCACGCGGCGACCGCCGTCTCCGGCTCCGGCCCGGCCTACCTCTATGCCTTTGTGGAAGCCCTGGAGGGCGCGGCGACGGCCGCCGGCCTGCCGCCGCATGAGGCGGCCCTGCTGGCCCGCTCGACCATCACCGGCGCGGCGGCCCTGCTGGCGGACTCAGGCGTCGAGCCCGCCGACCTGCGCCGTCAGGTCACGTCGCCCGGTGGCACGACCGAGGCCGCGCTCAATGTGCTGCTGGGCGCCAAGGGCCTGCCGATATTGATGCGCGAGGCGGTGGTCGCCGCGATCAAACGATCGAAAGAACTGGGCGGCTAGGCAGGCCGGGCTTGCGGCCGCGCACCAGAAAGGTCGCGCGCCTGGGCGAATGGACCACTTCGCGGGTGCGGACCTGCAGGCCGAATTCCTTCATCCGCTCGGCCGCTTCCAGCGCCGTGATCGCGCCGGCCCCGGGGGACTCGAACTCGCCTGCGGCTCGGAAGTCGCGGATCGACAGCATCAGGTCGCCGCCGGGCCGCAGCACGCCGGTCATCTCGGCCAGCGCGTCGGCCTTCTGCGGCCACTGGTGGTAGGCGTTCACCGCATAGACCAGGTCGAACTGCTCGTCGTCGAAGGGCAGGGCGCAGGCCTCGCCGCAGCGCAGGTCGAGTGCGGCGGTCCCGCGGCCGCGCTGCAGCCGGCGCCGCGCGGTTTCCACCATCAGCTCGGAGTGGTCGATGCCGGCGACGAGGCCGAGGGATTTGCGCTGCGCCAGCATCTCCAGTGCGTGGCCGGGGCCGAAGCCGATCTCCAGCACGGCCGCGCCCGGAGGCGGCTCCAGCGCCTCGACGGTGGCGCGGTTCTGGATCGCGTTGCCGCGCTCCAGGAGCCAACCCACGACCACACCCATGACGCCGCGCGGTTTCTCAGCCTGATGCATGCCCGTGTTCCCTGAACCTACACGAGATAGTGTCCGCCAAGGCCGCGGGCAGATGCAGGCGAAGATTAATTCGCGGTCATGTAGGTCAGCGACGCGCGCTCATCCCGGCAGACGCACCACCGCGCGCAGGCCGCCCATCGGGGAGCGGGACAGGGTGATGTCGCCGCCGTGGCCGCGGGCGACGTCGCGGGCGATGGCCAGGCCTAGGCCCACGCCCTTGGTGTTCTGGTTGCGCGACTCGTCGAGGCGGCCGAACGCCTTGAAGGCCTCCTCGTAGCGGTCCTCAGGGATGCCGGGCCCATCGTCGTCGACGAAGATCTCGACGCCTCCCCTTTTTGCGCCATCGGCGTTGCGCACGTGGGCGGCGACTTCGACGTGCTCGCCGTGCACCGCGGCGTTCATGATCAGGTTGGAGAGCGCGCGCTTCAGCGCGTTGGGCCGCACCTCGGCGCTGAGTTCGGGGTCGGCGACCACGGCCACCTCGGCGCCGGCGCGCCGGGCGCCCTCGCTCACCGTCTCGATCAGCTCGCGCAGGTTGACCGTCTCGACCGCCTCGCCGCCCTCGCCACGGGCAAACGCGAGGTACTCGTCGATCATATGCTCCATCTCGGCGAGGTCGCGCTTCATGGCCTCGTTGCGCTTGGAGGGCTCGTTCAGCGCCAGCGCCAGCTTCAGGCGCGTGAGGGGCGTACGCAGGTCGTGGCTCACCGAGGCCAGCAGGGTGGTGCGCTGATCGATGTAGCGCTGGATGCGCGCGCGCATGTCGAGGAAGGCGGTGGCCGCGCGGCGCACCTCCTTGGCCCCGTGCGGCTTGAAGGCAAGGACTTCGCCGCCGCGCCCGAAGGCTTCCGCCGCATTGGCCAGCCGTTCGATGGCGCGGACCTGGTTGCGGATGAACAGGATGGCGATGGAGGTCAGCAGGATGGTCGCCACGGTCATCCAAAGCACGAAGATGTGGCCCTGCGTGGCGAAGGCCCGGTCGCGCGGCGCCAGCACCCGGATCACCCCGCCCGGCGCCGCCACGCGAATGTCGACGTAGGCCGGGTAGCGGGTGGTGTCGAACCAGAAGGGTTGGTCGAGGCGTTGCGCCAGCGCCTGCTGCATCGACTGGTCGATGGGCGCGAAGATCGCGTGATGCTGGCCGACGGGGAGCTTCCGCCCGGGCTGCAGAGCCACGGACAGGCCCATTGAATCCTCGGCGCGCTTCGACAGCTTGGCGAAGGCGGCCGGGGTCGGGTCGTCGCGGTAGCTCTCCACGGCCCACGCGACGTCGCCGGCCAAGCCCTCGGAGAGCCGGCTGGTCACCGTCTGCCAGTGGGCGTCGAAGAACACATAGGTCACCGCGATCTGCATGATCGCCACCGGCAGGACGATGATCAGCAGGGATCGCCCGAACAGGGTCTTCGGCAGCTGCCGCTTGATCCAGCGGCCGATCACTCTTGGGCTTCGGGCCATCTAGTCGGGCGCCAGCCTGTACCCAATGCCGCGCACCGTCTGCAGATAGCGGGGCGCCTTGGGGTCGGCCTCGATCTTACGCCTAAGCCGCGTGACCTGCACGTCCACCGCGCGGCCGGAGGGATCGACAGCGCTGTTGGCCAGGTCCATGCGCTCCACCGGCTCGTGCGGCGTGCGCGCCCGCTGGCGCAGCAGCGCCCCCTCCGCCTCGGTCAACCGCACCGGCTCGCCGTCGCAGACCAGCTCCCCGCGCTCGGGATCGAACGCGCACCGGCCGAGCGACAAAGGCCCATCGGAAACCGGCCGGTCCTGGGCGCGGCGCAGGATCGCCTCGATGCGCAGCAGCAGCTCCTCCGGCTCGAAGGGCTTGGCAAGGTAGTCGTCGGCGCCCAGCTTAAGGCCCTCGATGCGGTCGCTGGGCGCGCCCATGGCGGTGAGCATCAGCACCGGCGTGCGCCCAGCCGGTCCGCGCTGCTCGCGCAGCCAACGAGTCAGCGAGAAACCGTCCTCGCCCGGCATCATCACGTCGAACACCGCCAGGTCGAAATCGAAGCTCTCGATCAGCTTACGCGCACCCGCGCCGCCCGAGGCCGCGGTCACCCGAAACCCGGCGCGCGCGAGGTATTCCTTGAGCAGTTCGCGGATGCGGTCGTCGTCGTCGACAACCAGCAGATGGCGTGATCGGGCCGGCGCGTTCACCGCTTGGCGCTCCAGCGGCTTGGCCCATTTTGTTTGACGCCGCGCGCTTCGGAGGGTTCTAGAGGTAACTTCTGAAAGGAGGTCACCCTCTCATGTCTCTCGTTCCCTTCGACGACCGCGATGGATGGATCTGGCTGGACGGCCAGTTCGTGCCCTGGCGCGAGGCGAAGGTGCACGTACTCACGCACGGCCTGCACTATGCCTCGGCCGTGTTCGAGGGCGAGCGGATGTATGGGGGTGAGATCTACGAGCTGACCGCGCATACCGAGCGTCTTTTCAAGTCCGCCGAGATCCTGGATTTCGAAATCCCGTTCACGGTGGCCCAGATCGATCAAGCCTGCAAGGACACCTGCGCCAAGAACGGCCTGACGGACGCCTATCTGCGGCCGATCGCCTGGCGTGGCTCGGAGATGATCGGGGTTTCGGCCCAGAACACCAAGATTCACGTCGCCATCGCGGTGTGGGACTGGCCGAGCTACTTCAAGCCGGAAGAACGGGCCAAGGGCATCCGCATGTGCTGGGCCAAGTACAAGCGCCCGAGCCCGGAGACCGAGCCGGTGCACGCCAAGGCCACCGGCCTCTACATGATCTGCACCATCTCCAAGCACGCCGCGGAGAAGGAAGGCTACACCGACGCGATGATGCTCGATTACCGGGGTTATGTCGCCGAAAGCACCGGCTCGAACGTGTTCTTCGTCCAGGATGGCGTGCTGCACACGCCGACACCCGACTGCTTCCTGAACGGCATCACCCGGCAGTCGGTGATGGCCCTGG
>JBBQTP010000097.1:0-15318 GCA_038213205.1 Caulobacterales bacterium | reverse complement strand
CCTCCAGGTGAAGTCGACCTTCATGGTCGGGCTGCAGGCCAGCTACCGTTTCGACATGCCGGCCGACAGTTGGCTGAAGGCCACCAAGCTCAGCGTCAACGTGACCAACCTGAACAACATCAAGGGGGTTTCGACCGCCGTGGTGACGGGCAATTCAGGGGGGTATCAGGGCTTCCCGATCCCGCCGCGGATGATGTTCGTCACCCTGGACGCCTCGTTCTGAGCGCCGCCATTTCCGCAACACGGCTCTGCGAAAATTGCGTCTAACGCGGTGTCGGATCGTACCTATCCTGAGCGTCTTGAAGACAAAGCATCTTCAGGACGTCGAGGACGGGACATGAAACTGATACTGCCGTTGGCCAGCCTTGCGGGCGCGCTGGCGCTTCTCTTGAACGGCTGCGCCGCGAACGGCCTTAGCTTTCTTTAGCCGACTTTGGTTCGGAGCTCGCCCAGCACCCGGGCGAGGTCGCCCTCACGGAACGGCTTCTGCAGGACCGGTGAGCCTCGATCGACTTCGCGCAGGCCCGCGTCTCCGTAGCCGGTGGCGAAGGCGAAGGGCCGGCCCTTCTCACGCAGCAAGTCAGCCAGCGGGAAGATCGGCTGGCCGCCCAGGTTTACGTCCAGCACCGCACAGTCGATGCCGCCGGCGTTGACCAGCTCGACGGCCTCGTCCAGCCGCGCGGCTGGACCCACGACGATGCAGCCCAGGTCGCTCAGCATGTCCTCGATCAGCATCGAGACCATCATCTCGTCCTCGACCACAAGGACGCGCAGGCCTTCGAGCTTCGGGGTGTCGGTCATTCGGCGGGGTCCTGCAGAGTGGAACGGCGCCACTGATCTTGGGCCTTCAGGAGGATAAGGGGAAGGTGCGGTGGGCGTGTCTGTCGGACTCATGACATTGCAGCTCCCCAAGGCGCGAAGTTTTGTTAAACGCAAAGGCCGTGGCGCGGGTTCCCGCAGGTCAGCCGTCGTCGCGCGCGGGGGCGGGCCAGATCTGCAGCTGGGTGATCTGGTTTCGCTTGCGGGCCAGCACGCCGAATCGCTGGGTGTGGAAGGTGAACGCTTGGCCGACTTCGGGAATGGCGCGGGCCTCGTGGATCAACAGGCCCGCCACGGTGACCGCCTCGTCGTCCGGCAGGTCCCAGTTCATGGCCCGGTTGAGGTCGCGGATGGTCACCGCCCCGTCGACGATCACCGAGCCATCCGCGCCGGCCCGCACGCCGGGCACGGCCACGTCGTGCTCATCCTCGATCTCGCCGACGATCTCCTCGAGGATGTCCTCCAGGGTCACCAGGCCCTGCAAGGCGCCGTACTCGTCGACTACCAGGGCGAAATGGGCGCGGGCCTTCAGGAAGGCGGCGAGCTGGTCCTTCAGGCTGGTGGTTTCCGGGATGAACCACGGCGCGCGGATGATCGCGGCCATGTCGATGGCGTCGATCTTGCCGTCGGCGTCGGCGATCGCTTGCAACAGGTCCTTGGCGTGCAGGATGCCGATGACGTTTTCCAGGTCGTCGCGGTAGAGCGGCAGGCGCGAATGGCTGCTGTCCAGGGCCGCCGCCAGGATCTCGCGGGGGCTGAGCGCGGCGTCGAGGGTGACGATCTGTTTGCGGTGGACCATCACCTCGCTGACGTCCATCTCGGCCAGGTCCAGCACCCCGCCCAGCATGTAGCGGTCGCCGGACTCCACCAGGCCTCCGGAGTGATGATATTCGACGGCCCCGCGAATCTCCTCGTGGGCGGCCAGCACGTCCATCTCCATGCTCAGGTTGACGCCGAACAGCCGCAGGATCCTGCGGATGACCCACTGGATCGTGTAGATGATCGGTCCGAACACTCGGACCACCAGCAGGGCCGGCCCCGACAGGAGCCGCGCCACGTCGTCCGAGCGCAGGATCGCCAGGGTCTTCGGCAACACCTCGGCGAACACCAGCACCAGCACGGTCATCACCGCGGTGGCGGCGGCCACGCCCCAGGCGCCGGGGATGGCGCGGGTCAGCACCTCGGTGGCGAGCGCGGAGGCCAGGATGTTGATCAGGTTGTTGCCCAGCAGCACCGCCCCGATCATCGTCTCCCGATCGTTGAGAAGCCTGTTCACCCGGCCGGCCGGGCGGTCGCCGTCGCGCTCCAGCTGGTGCATGCGGGCGCGACTGGCGCCGGTCAGCGCCGTCTCGGCCGCCGAGAACACGGCGGAGACCGCCAAAAGCCCAAAGACGATCGGGGCCAGGGCCATGATTGCGCCCATCAGACGGCTCCTTCGCGCTGCAGGAAGGCCGCGACGGCGTCGGCGTCCACGTCCTTGGCCACATAGGCATCGCCCAGACCGCGGGCGAGGATAAAGGTCAGCCGACCGCCCTCGGCCTTCTTGTCCTGGGCCATGTGGCGCACCAGGCGGGCGGCGTCGAAAGGATGGCCGGGGACTTCGGCCAGCGTGGTCGGCAGGCCGGCCGCGGCGATGGCGGCGGCGGCGCGGCTGGCGTCCTGACTGGGCGCCAGGCCCTGGGCGGCCGAGAAGCGCAAGGCCAGCGCCTGGCCCGCGGCCACCGCCTCGCCGTGCAGCAGGGCGTCGCCATAGCCGGTCTCGGCTTCCAGCGCGTGGCCGAAGGTGTGGCCGAGGTTGAGCAGGGCGCGGCGGCCCTGTTCGGTCTCATCCTCGGCGACGATTTCAGCCTTCATCTCGATAGAACGCGCGACGGCGTGGGCGAGCGCGTGCGCCTCGCGCGCCAGCACCTTTGCGCCATTGGCCTCCAGCCATTCGAAGAAGGCGAAGTCGCCCAGCAGGCCGTACTTGATCACCTCGGCGTAGCCGGCGCGCATCTCGCGGTCGGGCAGGGTGGCGAGCACGTCGAGGTCGGCCAGCACCAGCCGCGGCTGGTGGAAGGCGCCGACCAGGTTCTTGCCGCGCGCGGTGTCGATGGCGGTCTTGCCGCCAACCGAGGAGTCCACCTGGGCCAGCAGGGTCGTGGGGATCTGCACGAAGTCGACGCCGCGCTTGTAGATCGCCGCGGCGAAGCCCGCGAGGTCGCCCACCACCCCGCCGCCGAAGGCGGTGATCAGGTCGCCGCGGTCGAGCTCCAGGGCCAGCAGCGCGTCGGTGACCTCGGCCAGGCCCTCGAAGCTCTTGGTCTGTTCGCCGGGCGGCACGATGATCGGGGAGACCGCGATCCCGGCGCCTTCGAGCGCGGCCGCCAAGCGGGCGCCATGCAGGCCCCAGACGGTCTCGTCACTGACCACGGCGGTGCGTTGGCGCTTCAGGAGCGGCGCGATCCTTGCGCCCGCCTGGTCGATGAGGCCCGGTCCGACCAGAACCTCGTAGGACCGTGCGCCCAGGCCCACGTTGATCTGGCGGGTCATTGCGCTGGGGTCCCCAGGAAGGCGGTGATCGCCTTCATCACCTGATCGACGGTGACGTGGTGGGCGGCGTCGCCGGTCTCGACGATCACGTCGGCTTGGCCGTAGATCGGGTAGCGGCTGGCCGCCAGCTCCTCCAGCACGGCCATCGGGTCCTTGCCGGCCAGCAGGGGCCGGGTGTCCTTTCGCGAGACGCGCCGGACCAGCACGTCGAGGTCGGCCTTCAGCCACACCGAGATCGCCCGGGCCTTGATCAGTTCGCGGGTCTGGTCGTGCATGAAGGCGCCGCCGCCGGTGGCCAGGACGTGCGGCGGCTGGTCGAGCAGGCGCGCGATCACCCGGCGCTCGCCCTCGCGGAAGGCGGCCTCGCCCAGGTCGGTGAAGATGTCGGAGACCGAGCGGCCGGCGGCGGCTTCCACCTCGGCGTCGGCGTCGCGGAACGGCAGGTCCAGCGCATTGGCCAGTCGGCGGCCGACGCTCGACTTGCCGACACCCATCAGGCCCACGAGGGCGATGGTGCGGCGGCGTAGCGGGTCATAGCGGTCCATGAACGGGCAAGGCTTACACGAGCCCGCGCCCTCGCGCCAATCCGGCGCGCCCGCTATGATCGGGCCATGCCACGCATCGCCTGCCTCCTCGCCGTCCTGCTGACCGTCGGTAGCGCCGGCGCCGCCGCGGCCCAGGGCGTCGAGGTGACCCAGCTCGCCGCGCCGGACGCCTTCACCTCGCCGGGCCGCGCCACCGGCCTGCCGCCGACGATATGGCGGGGAGCCTCGATCAAGACCACGCGCACGGTGTTGACTCTGCTGGCCGCCAAGCCGCTGTCGCCGGCCGGCGCGGCCTTGGCCCGCCGCGTGCTGGCGACCGGCGCGGTGGGGCCCGAGAGGGCCGGACCTGATCTCGACCTGGCAGCGGTTCGCGCCAACGCACTGATGTTCCAGGGTGATCCCAAGGCAGCCGCGGCGACGCTGGCCCACGCGCCTGGCCTCGACCGCAGCTCCGATCTCGCCCGCGCCGCCGCCGAGACGGACCTGCTGACGGGCAATGAGGGCGGCGCCTGCCGGGTTGCCGATGGCCTGACGGTCGGACGCGACGAGACCTACTGGCTGAAGCTGCGCACCTACTGCCAGGCCATTGCCGGCCAGGCGGCTCAGGCTCAGCTAACCTTTGACCTTGTCCAGGCCCAGGCCAAGGACCCCACCTTCGTGCGGCTCATGGGCGCCAAGCTCTTCCGCGTCGGCAATCCGGGCGCGGCGTCCCTGCGCAATGGCCTGGACTACGCTCTGTCGCGCAGCCTGGGGCTCGATCTTTCCGCCGCCAAGCCATCAGCGGCGGTGGCCGCGGCGATGGTGAAGGGCGACCCGGCGGCCCCGGTTGTAGACGCCTCGGCCGTGGCGCCGGAATTCGCACCGATGGCGAAGGAGATCGAGGGCGGGCTGCCGGTCACCTACGGCGCGTTCATGGCCGCTATGAATGTTGCGAATTCCGAAGGCGCGAAGCCGGGTTTGACGGCTCGCGCCCAGGCGGCGTTCATGCTCGTGCTTGCTCTGGACGACGCGGCGACGGTGCAGGCGCGCGAACAGCTCGCCGCCTTCACTGTGCCGGAGGGCAAGGCGCCGGTGGGTCGCAACCTGGCGCTGGAGGCGGCTGCGAGTCGCAAGTTCATCGGCGAAGCCGCGATGCTGGCGCTGTGGACCTGCGCCGAGGCGGGACCCGCGGGGCTAGTGGCGGGCGATCGGGTGCGGATCGTCCACGCCTTGCACCAGATCGGGCTGGACGCCGACGCCCGCGCCTTTGCTCTGGAAGGCCTTGTCGCGTTGAAATGAGCGGCAGCGGAAACGCCTGGGCCGAAGCCTTCCTGGAGATGATGGCGGTGGAGCGGGCCGCGGCGACGAATACACTGATGGCCTACACTCGCGACCTGACCGACGCGGCGGGCTTCGTGGCCGGGCGGGGGCGCGACCTGTCCGACGCCTCGGCGGAGGATGTGGAAGCCTATTTCGCCGACATGGGCGCGCGTGGGCTCTCGCCGGCCACGGCGTCGCGGCGTCGCGCGGCGGTGCGGCAGTTCTATCGCTTCGTGCTCGGCGAGGGCTGGCGGGGCGACGATCCCTCCCGCCGCGTCGAGGCGCCGCGCAAGGGGCGCAGCCTGCCGAAGGTGCTGAGCCGCGCGGAGATGGACGCGCTGATCGCCGCGGCCGGCGCGCGCGACGGGGCCCCCAACGGCGCCGGGGGGCTGCGGCTCGCCTGCATGGTCGAGCTGGCGTACGCCTCGGGCCTGCGAATCTCCGAGCTGACCGGCCTGACCCTGGCGGCCCTGGCCCGCGATCCGGCCTATCTGATCGTGCGCGGCAAGGGCGGCAAGGAACGGCTGGCGCCGCTGAACGCCGCCGCGCGTACGGCGATCAAGGCCTATCTGGAGGTCCGGTCGTCGTTCCTGCCGAAGGGCGATCCAAGGTTACAACCGGCGGCGAACCCCTGGCTTTTCCCCTCACGCGGCAAAGCGGGGCGGCTGACGCCCCGGCGCTTCGCCCAGATGCTGGACGAGGCGGCGGTCAGCGCGGGCATCGATCCTTCGCGGGTCAGTCCGCACGTGCTGCGCCACGCCTTTGCCACCCATCTGCTGGAAGGCGGGGCGGACCTGCGGGTTGTGCAGACCCTGCTCGGCCACGCCGACATCGGCACCACCCAGATCTACACACACGTGACCAGCGACCGCCTGGCCGAGGTAGTGGCGACCAAGCATCCGCTGGCCAGGAAGCCGACGTAGAAAGAGCCGCCCCTTTCGGAGCGACCCTTTCGTCACGGACTTCCCGGCCGGGGATCGAATTAGCCGGTGATCCGATAGCGGCCGTCGGCGTCTGGGCAGACGCGGACGTAGCGCACGTCGCGGCCGTAGGTGTCGATCGGCGCCGGCGCCAGGCGGCAGTGCATGCGATCGTAGTGGGCGTAGTCGTAGTTGCCGCTGCGGTATTCGCGGGCCTCGCGGTAAGCGATCGTGTCGTCGTAGCTGTAGTAGGGGCCGCGGCTGTCGCAGTTGTAGCGGTCATGGGCGTTGCCCACCGAGCCGCCGATCGCCGCGCCAACCACGCCGCCGAGCACCGCGCCCTCGGTGCGCACGCCATGGGCGGCGACGTTGGAGCCGAGCGCCGCGCCGGCCAGGGCGCCGATGATCACCCCGGCGGTGGCGGCGGAGTGATCGTTGCGGCAGGTCTCCGCCGGGGCGACGTAGGCGGTGTCACGGTCGCGATAGGCCGGAGAGGGCGCCGCGTAGACGACCCAATGGTCCTCATCCCAGACCGGCTCCGCGCCGTGGGCCCGGGTATAGGCGCCGTAGCCGTAGCGGGCGTCATAGTCGGCCCGCGCGCGCTCCCAATCCTCGCGACGACGCTCGTAGGCGGCGCGCGCGTTCTCATAACCGGCGCGGTCGGCCTCGTAGTGGGCGCGGCGGCCGTCATAGATTTCCTTGCGCGTTTCCCATGCCTCCCGGCGCGCCTCGTAGTCGGCCCGATCCTGCTGATATTGCTGCAGGCTCTGCTGATATTCCGGGGTCGGCTGGTACTGGGCGAAGGCCGGCGTCGCGGTGGCGATCGCCAGAGCCGAGGCCATTCCCAGCTTGCAAAGAGAGCCGAATTTCAGGGCGGCGTTCATGGTAGTTCTCCAATTCTCCTCAGATGCGCGCGGCGGTTTCGACGCCGATGTGCCCACATCCTCAAAGTCCCGAGCCCTACAACCCCTAACGTTGGGCGAGGTTGCAGGGGGAACCGGGCCTCGCCGGCCCGCGCTCTTGTGAGGCGGGTCCATCCCGCCTAATTTCCGCCGCCTCAGAGGCAAGGGACTCAGAAACACACCGATGGCTGCGCATTACCTCGAGTTCGAGCGGCCGATCGCCGACCTCGAAGCCAAGATCGAGGAGCTGTCGACCTTGTCGGAAACCGCGAGCCCCGGCGCCTTCGACGCCGAGATCGAGGCCTTGCGCGCCCGCGCCCAGGAGATGCGCAAGGACGCCTACGCCAACCTCGACGCCTGGCAAAAGACCCTGGTCGCCCGGCACCCGGAGCGGCCGCACTTCATCGACTATGCCCGCGAGTTGATCGATGAGTTCGTCGAGCTGCGCGGCGACCGCGCCTATGCCGACGACCAGTCGATCATGGGCGGCCTTGGCCGGTTTCGCGGCCGGCCCTGCGTTGTCATGGGCCACGAAAAGGGCCACGACACCGTCACCCGGGTGAAGCACAACTTCGGCCTCGCGCGCCCCGAGGGCTACCGCAAGGCGATCCGACTGATGGAACTGGCCGAGCGGTTCAACCTGCCGGTGATCAGCTTCGCCGACACCGCCGGCGCCTATCCGGGCGTGGCCAGCGAAGAGCGCGGCGTGGCCGAGGCCATCGCCAAGTCCACCGAGAAGTGCCTGATGCTGGGCGTGCCCAACGTGTCGGTGATCACCGGCGAGGGGATGAGCGGCGGCGCGCTCGGCATCGCGGCCACCAACCGGGTGCTGATCATGGAGCACGCGATCTATGCGGTGATCTCGCCGGAAGGGGCCAATTCCATCCTCTGGCGCGGCGCTCGCACGCCGGCCGAGGCTGCCAAGGCGATGAAGATCACCGCCCAGGACCTGCTCGGCATGAAGGTCGTCGACCGGATCATCCCCGAGCCACCCGGCGGCGCGCACTCCGATCCGGAAGCCGCGATCAAGGCGGTCGGCGACGCGGTCGAGGAAGAGCTGAAGGCGCTGGAGACCCTGACGCCCGATCAAGTCCGCGCGGCGCGGGCAGAGCGGTTCTACGCGATCGGCCGTTCAGGCCTGCAGTAGGTCGGGCGTTCAGGCCCAAAGCCCAATCAGCAAATTCAATAACGTCCGCTCATCCAGCGAATGCCGGGACTCAGATCTCATGGCTGTGAGGCGGCTTGGAAAAGCTCCGAGGTCTTGGAGCCCTGCGTCCGAGCCATTCCATCTGGTTCCCGGCATTCGCCGGGATGAGCGGTTTTTAGTAAGGACCCTGGGAAGACCCGCTACTCCGCCGCGGCCGGCACGCGCGCGGGTGCGGCCTGGCCGCCGGCGGCCATGCGGTCCAGCCGTGCGGCCACGACCTCCTCGGCCTGGGTCATGATGTTGCGCACCAGTTCCTTGCAGGTGGGGATGTCGCGGATCAGCGCCTGGCTCTGGCCGACCGTCCAGATGCCGCCGTCCAGGTCGCCGCCCTTCAGGACATTGGTGCGCCCGCGCACGCCGGCCACCAACTCGCGCACGTCGTCGATGGTCTTGGTCACGTCCTGCTGGATGCGCGCGACCTCCTCTGAGATGGCGTTGCGGGCGACGCGCGAGGTGTTGCGCAGGGTGCGGTTGATCAGCAGCGTGTCGCGCTCGGTGCCTCTCACGATGCCTTCCTTCACCGCCTCGTGGATCTTGCACTCCTGGGTGGCCATGAAGCGGGTGCCCATGTTGACCCCGTCGGCGCCCAGCGCCAGCGCGGCCACCAGGCTGCGGCCATCCGCCATGCCGCCCGAGGCGATCACCGGGATGTCGACCGCGTCCACCGTCGCGGGCAGCAGCACCACCAGGCCGATGTCGTCCTCGCCCGGGTGACCGGCGCATTCGAAGCCGTCGATGCTGATCACGTCCACGCCCAGGCGCGCGGCGGTCACCGAGTGGCGGACCGAGGTGCACTTGTGGATCACCTTCACACCGGCGGCCTTGAAGTCGGGCAGGTGCTCGATCGGGCTGCGCCCCGCGGTCTCGACGATCTTGATGCCGCTCTCGATGATCGCCTTGCGGTATTCGTCGTAGGGGATCGGGTTCAGCGACGGCAGCAGGGTCAGGTTCACCCCGAACGGCTTGTCGGTCAGCTCGCGGGTCTTCTTGATCTCCGCGTGCAGCTCCTCGGCCGTCGGAAACAGGTGGGCGACGATGAAGCCCAGGGCCCCGGCATTGGCCACCGCGGCGACCAGCTCGCCGTAGCCCACCCCTGTCATCCCGCCCATGACGATGGGCGTCTCGACCCCGAACATCTCGGTGAGGCGTGTCTTGAGCATCTGAATCCGTCCCTAGCCAATTGATTTTGCTCTTATGGCGCATAGTCGTCAGGCGTCGGGCGGCGTCCCGCAACTGTTTTCTGCGTAAGTTTACCCAACGAAAAGAGCCGCCGGCCTTGCGGACGACGGCTCATTCGGGTCCCTCAGGCTTGTCGCTCTAGAAGCGGCCGGTCAGGCCGATTTGATAGTAGCGGCCGATCAGGTCGTAAACTCCCGCCGCGCCAGTGGCGCTCAGGCCGTACGGCGGCGTCTCATCGAACACGTTATTGACGATGAACCGGGCCTTCAGGTCGTGCAGGCCGAGCGGAGATCCCACCAGCGAGTCCAGCTTGTAGCTGATCGCCAAGTCATGGACGAAGTAGTGGGCGACCCGCAACGGATAGCGGGTCTCCATGGTGAAGTCGTTGTTGAAGGCGACGGAGCTGACGAAATTCGTCGTCCAGGTGACCGACAGCGGATCGTGGAGGTAATTGGCCGAGAACCTCCACCGCAGCTTGGGATCGCCGACGACGCCGGCCGAACGGACCTGGTCGAAGCCCAGACCGGTGACCGAGGTGGTGCGGCGCTCCTCATGGAATCCGTCGAGGGACAGGTTCAGACGTCCCGGATCCGTACCCCAGATCTGCTCCATGCTGCCGATGTCGGCCAGGTCCAAGTCATAGTGTGCGCCGAAGGTCAGGCCGCTGAAGTGGGTGTAGCCCGCGTTGATGAAGCCGGTCCGCGGACCCGGCTGCGTCGTATCGGCCGTAAGAACCTGCCCGGCCTGTGTGCCTGACGCGGCGTTGCCGCGCAGGAAACGACCGCAGGCGTCGGCTTGCGCGACGGGCGAGTCGTAGCAGACCTGCAGGATCGCGGTCAGGTTGAAGTTGGCGATCGCGTTGGTGAGGTCGATCTTCGTGTAATCCACTGTGAGCGTCAGACCGGGCACGAAATGGGGCTGATAGACCGCGCCTGCTGACCATTCGTTGGCGATCTCGTTCTTCAGACCAGGATTGCCCGCGGTCGTGCCCTGCACCGTCGCGGCCTGGACGTTGGAGACCAGCGAGAAGGTCGAGGGCAAGCCAAGCGCTGCAAAGGCCGCCCGGCAGTTGGCCTGCCGGTTGGCGGGGCTTGGACCGCCGCCGATGTTGCGCGCGTCGCAAGGGTCAGTCGCGGTAAAGAAGCTGGTCGCCGTCGGCAGGAACAGTTCGGTGATCGCCGGCGCACGGAAAGACTTGGCCTTGCTGTAGCGGAACATCAGGTCGCCAACGGGCTTCCAGCGCAGGCCGTAGCTCCAGGCGCTATCGCTGCCCGCCTGCGAATTGCGGATCTTGCGGTAGGAACCTTCCAGTTCGAGCTTGTTGAGCAGCGGGAAAGTGAAGTCGCCGCCGAACAGCGGGACCAGAACCTCGCCATAGTATTCGTTGGTGTTGAACGAACCGCTGATGGCGCTGATCGCCGCGGACCGGCCGACGCCCAGGCGTTGCGGGTCGTTGGGCGTGAAAGCCCCTTCTTCCTTGCGGTACTCGTACCCGACGTTGAAGCTGGCGGGCCCGGCCGGCAGGCTAACGATGTCACCACCGAAATTGGCGAGGTAGTCGGTTTGGTCGACCTTGAAGTCGCTTCGGAACTGCACCCTCACGTAGTCGAGCGACGCTTGGCTCGGCGAGCCGAAGCCGAACAGGTTGAGTGGCGCGCAGCCCGCCGCGACGGCGGTCGGATCACGGCAGACCGGCGTTCCGCTGGCGTTGCGCACCACGTCGATCGCCTGCACGAACCGGCTCTGAACGATGTTCGGCGTCGTGAAGAACCCTTCCGAGCGGCCTTTGTTGGCCGAAACGTCCCAGTGGAACTTGCGGTCGGCGAACTCGAAGTCTCCTTCGATCCCGAAGACGCCGCGGTAGGTCTTGCTCTCCGAATTGATATTCTGGGCGGCGACATCCGTGGACGCGCGGGACAACGAGAATAGCACGTCGCCGGGCGACGCCGGATCAGGCGCGAGGGGTACCGTTTGCGCCAGGATCGCCGCGCGCGTCGCGGCGGGCAACAGCGGGTTGGCTGTGGAGAACCGCAGGGGGCCGGAGTTACCGCCGAACAGCGGAGCGTTGTAGATCGGCTGGCGGAAAGCCTCGCTCGACGTGGTCTTGTTGAAGAGGCCCTCGCCGAACAGCCGCACGTTGTCGGTCAGGGCGAACTTTCCGAAGCCGGTGAGGACGTGCCGCTCCAGCGGCGCCTGCAGGGAGGTGAGCGGGGCAAGGTTCAGGCCGTCTCCCCCGGAGGCGATCGAGGGCTGGTAGAAGGCGCCCGTATTATACGGGATCAGAATGCCACCGGGGCCGAACTGGGCGGGGATGCGCTGTCCAGGATTGGCCGGGTCGGGAATGGTCAGGATGCCGCTCAGGGCGACGCCGCCGGTGCGCGTCGGGAGGCCGCCGGCGGTCGTTTCTGGAATGCGCCGACCGAAGATGATGATCGCGCCGGGGATGGTGTCGTTCGGGCCGGTGTCCTGGGGATTCTTGGCGAACGCCAGTTGCTGGGCCGCGAAAGGCCGGTCGGAGTAGCTCAGCGCCTCGGTCTTGTTGTACTCGTAGCTTCCATAGACCTTGAGGCGGTCGGACAGGAAGTTGTGGCCCGCCGTGATGCGGCCGCGATAGTTCTGGCCGTCACCCCGGTCTGAAACGCCGTATTCGCCATCGACTTCGGCGCCCTCGAACTCGTTCTTCATGATGATGTTGACGACACCGGCGATGGCGTCCGAGCCGTAGACGGCGGCGCCGCCAGCCTGCACGGTCTCGATCCGGTCGATCAGGCCGGTTGGAATGACGTTGAGGTCGACCTGGCCGCCGGCGCTCGCGCCGCTGAAGATCGAGGCGGGGTTGCCGCCAACAAAGCGGCGGCCGTTGACCAGGGTCAGCGTCCGGTTGCTGCCAAGGTTGAACAGGTTGATGAAGTTTCGGCCGGTGCCGAAGGAACCCTGCGGGCCGATCGGGTTGATCGGCACGCCTGCCACCGGCAGCTCGTTCAGGGCGTCGGCGACATTGGTGAATCCGCGATCCTCAATGGTTCGCGTGTCCAACACCTGCATCGGTTGAATGGATGTCAGGTCGGCGCGGTGAATCCGAGAACCGGTGACCACGATTTCGGAGACATCGACGTCCTTCTTGGCGTCGGCCGCGTGGGCAATGAAAGGGACGGACAGACAGGCGGCCGTGGCCACCGACGCGAGGAGCGTGGTTCGAAGCATGGTGTTGGTGTGGACTTTCATTCTGCGGCCCCCCGGGCATGTTGGTGAATATGCGCGGAGGGGTCTCCGACGCGACAAAGGGCCGTCTTCGTGAGTTCTGGAGGGTTTCCCGCATGAAACCTGCGCCCATCCCCCAGTCCGTGCACAAAAACGGCGTAACGGGACGCTGTCACGCACGCGTCACATCGGCAACGGTTCGGGGGCGTCGGATCCATTGCTTACGGGGTATTGCAGGAGCTTTCGACGGCGGGTGCGGTATTGAAGCCACACACTACTGCACGTTGTAGTCGATCGCGCATGAATCTTGCGCGAAATCCGCAGGTTCGCGTCAGCCGCGGATGGAGGCCAGCGTGGCGGCCAGCTCGTCCACAGCCGCATCGGTTGTGGCCCAGGAGCACATGAAACGCACCGATCCGTCGGTGAATCGGTAGGCGAACCAGCCCGCGGCGTGCAGGCGGCCGAGCGTCGGCTCGTCCATCTCGACGAAGACGCCGTTGGTTTCCACCGGGTGCGCGAGGGGAAGCGGCTGGGCGGCGGCCAGCCGGGCGGCCATGGCGTTGGCGTGGGCGGCGTGGCGCAGGACCGCGCCCTCCTGGAACATGCCGATGAACGGGGCGGCGAAGAACCGGACCTTGGACGGCAGCTGGCCTGCCTGTTTCAGCCTCATGTCAAACCGCTTGGCCAAGGTGGGGTTGAGGATCACCACGGCCTCGGTGGGCGGCATGCCGGCCTTGGTCCCACCGACTACCAGAATGTCGACGCCGGCCCTGCCGATGGCCTTGACGTCGAAGCCCGCGGCCGCGGCATTGAACAGGCGCGCGCCGTCTAGGTGGATGCCCAGGCCCTTGGTCTTGGCCTTGCCGGTCAGCCCGCTGAGCTGGTCGGCCGAATAGACCGCGCCGTATTCCGTGGCGTTGGTCAGCGACAGGGCCGCGACACCCTGGCGGAAGGAGACGTCCGGCTCTGCCAGAGCGGCGTCCAGGGCCGCCGGCTCGATCCGCCCCGAGGCGCCCGGCAGGCCGATCAGACCCAGGCCCTGGCCGAAGAAGCCGGGCGCACCGGCCTCGTCGGTGGCGATGTGGGCGTGGACGTGAGCGGCCACCGCCTCGAAGGGCCGGCAGAGGGCGGCCAGCGCGATCGAGTTGGCGGCCGTGCCCGAGGCCACGAAGCGCACCTCGGCGTCGGCGTCGAGCCACGCACGGATCAAATCAGCGGCCTGAGCCGTGACCGCGTCAGTCCCGTAGCCCGAGGCGTAGCCGGTATTCGCCGCGGCCAGCGCGGCCATGGCTTCCGGGGTCGCGGGCGCGGCGTTGTCGGAGGCGAAATCGTAGCGGGCCATGGCGGTTGGCTAGGCGGTGGCTTCGAGGATGTCGCAGAAGGTCTTCATGTCGACGTTGCCGCCTGAGACAACGCAGACGATCGGCCCCCCAAGTTCCGGCCCGCCCGCCTCGCCGGTCAAAGCGGCGGCCAGCGGCAGGGCGCCGGCCCCCTCGGCGATCACCCGGGCCTTCTCGGCCATCAGCCGCATAGCGCGGCGCGTCTGGTCGAGGGTGACGACGATGTTGCCGTCGACCACCGGCTTCAGCCGCTCCCACATGCGCGGGAACAGGCTCTGGCCGCCGGCCCCGTCCACGAACGAGGCCTGCCACTCCGGGAACAGCTGCGGCGAGCCGGCGGCGAAGGACCGCGCGGCCGGGGCGGCGGTGTCGGGCTCGGCGGTCCAGACCTTGATGTCCGGCCGCAGCGCCTTGATCGCGCTGCCGAGGCCGGTGACCAGCCCGCCGCCGCCGACCCCGCCGATCACCGCGACGGTGTCCGGCGCGTCCTCCAGGATTTCCAGGCCCATGGTGGCGTGGCCGGCGATGAAATTGTGGTCGTCGAACGGGTGGATGAAGGTCCCTTCGACGCCGGCGTAGGCGCGGTCGTCCAGGGCCTTCCAGGCGACCTCGTAGGGCACGGTGACGAGCCGCGCGCCCAGCGCCTTCATCCGCTCCAGCTTGGAGGCGGGCGCGGTCTCGATGGCGACGACCGTGCACGGCACACCGGCCTTGCGCGCGGCATAGGCGACGCCCTGGCCCGCGTTGCCGGCGCTGATCGTCCAGACGCCCAGCTTGCGCTCGGCCTCGCTCAGCATGGCCACGGCATTGGCCGCGCCGCGCAGCTTGTAGGCATTGATCGGCTGCAGGTTCTCCAGCTTCAGCCGGATGTCGGGAAAGCCCTCGCCCAACTCCAGCTTGACCAGCGGCGTGCGGATCGCCGTGCCCTTGATGCGCTCACGCGCCGCCTCGATCTCGGCGAGCAGGATCGGGCGGACGGCTTCAGGCTGTGCAGGCATGGCGGCCTTGTTAGCCGACTAGACCGACCGCGCCCAGTCGCGGACCTCGGCCACGTAGAGGTCCGGCTCTTCCATCGCCGCGAAGTGTCCGCCGCGCGGCATGTCGGTCCAGCGCACGACGTTGTAGGCCCGTTCGGCGAAGGAGCGCGGCGGGGCCTGGTAGAGCGGCTCGCCGGGGAAGTTGGCGAAGGCGGTGGGGGTCTCCAGCCGCTCGCCGGGGTTGAAGGCCAGGCCGCCTTCCTCCGGCAAGCCGCGGTAGTACCAGGCGCCGGTCGTGAAGCTGTCGGTCATCACATAGATCATGATGTTGGTGATCAGCCGGTCCTTGCCGTAGGCCTCGTCCAGCGACTTCTTCGACAGGTCCGACCAGTCGTGG
>JBBQTP010000096.1:0-15805 GCA_038213205.1 Caulobacterales bacterium | reverse complement strand
TGATGTCGTCAAAGCCCGAGCCGCCGACGATGGAATCGTCGCCGTCGTTGCCGCGCAGGTAGTTGGACCCCGGGCCGCCGGCGTTGATCGTGTCGGCGCCGGCCAGGGCGTCGATGGTGTCGCCACCGCCCGAAGCGCCGGTGATCAGGTCGTTGCCGGTGGTCGGTCCGGCGGCGGCCCGCGGCGTCCAGCCCAGGACATCGAGGACCTGCAGATCGGTCGCCGAGACATTAGCCGGGATGCCTGCGCCGCCTCTGCCGAAGGCGTCGTTGACGGTGAAATCCCAGTCCCCGAAGTCGCCGCCGTCGTTCAAACCGCCGGGACTGATCGCATTGTGGAGCGCGAAACCGGAGACGTGGGCGGCGTCCAGCCCGAAGTAAGTCTGAACGCCATCGCGACCACCGGTGAAATCGCGCTGGCCGGTGGCGGTGAACCGGAAGAGGTCGAACGGCGAGAAATGACTGGCCGAGATGCCCAGGTCCTCAACCCGGCCGAAGGCGCCCTCAGTGAGCTCATGCTCAAAGGTGGCGACCGCGTCGGATCCGAAGGTCCACGGTTCGCTGCTGCTGAGCACGAGGTCGATGTCGTCAGGACTTCCGGAAGGTCCCCTCAGGCCCAACGCCTGAGCCTCGCCGCCGGTCATCGCAAAGCCCACGCCGCCGGACGGGTCGACCACAGGCAGTCCGGCGACCGCAATCATGTCGTCGGGGGTAGTCGCGTGGTTGATCAGGGCGGCGCGTACGGTCGCGTAGTCATAGCGGTAGATGAAGTAGGCGTTGTTGGCGACGGTGTCGCCGCCCAGCGGCTGGAAGTCGAACTTGACGCTGATCGTGGCCGTGTTGACGAAATGGCTCTGCAGGAAATTCTCGGCCTGCAGAACCGCGCCGCGATAGGCGTCCGTCACTAGGGACGAATAGCTGTTCTGGAAAACGAGCCCACTGCCCGGGAGGGACACCGTCTCACTACTCAAAGGCATTCATAGGCCCTCAGACGTCCCCACGCACACTGAGGGACGCCCCCGTAGCCGATGTCAACGCCGCCGGGCAATCAGCCGCGGCGTCCTCAGCCCAGGAAGATCGAGCTCGGCAGCAGCGAGGTCATCTGCACGCCGACCAGGATCATCTGGTTGCCGCCGCCCATGTCGAGCACGGTGTCGGCGCCCACCTGGCTCACGGTGTAGGTGGTGCCGGGGTCAAGCTCGACCCGGTCGCCCTCGGCGACGCTGAAGTCCATCACCTTGTCGATGCCGGCGTCCTGGCTGTCGTGGAAGAGGTCAGCGCCCGAGCCGCCGGTGATGGTGTCGTTGCCGCGGTCGCCGGAGACGAAGTCGTTGCCCGAGCCGCCGAAGATCACGTCGTCGCCCTGGCCCCCGCGCACCTGGTCATTGCCGGAACCGCCGTCGCAGGTGTCGTTGCCCAGGTTGCCCCAGACGATGTCGTCGCCCGCGTCGCCGAACAGCATGTCGTTGTCCTTGCCGCCCACCGAATAGTCGTCCCCGGCGTTCCCGTGGATGGTGTCGTTGCCCATGTTGCCGTTGGAATCGTCGAAGCCGGACCCGCCGCTGATGACGTCGTCGCCCGCGTCGCCGCGCAGGTAGTCGGGAGCCGTGTCGCCGACGATCGTGTCGTTGCCGAGCCCGCCCATCAGGGTCCCGCCGCTGACCGGCGCAACCATCACGTCGTTGCCGGAGGTGGAGGCCGAAACGCCCGCCTGGGCGGTGACCGTGTAACTGCCAGGCGTCGCGTCGTGAAAGGAGCCGGCCTCGACGAAATAGGTCCCGGCGGTGTGCACGACGACCGCGGAGTCGAAGGTCGAGGCATTGGCGTCGTCGTTGGTGGCGACCAGGGCGCCGGCGGCGTCGTGCAGGCGCAGGATCGGATCGTCCAGCGACCCGCCGCCGCCATCGTTGGCGGTGAGCGTGATCACATAGTCGGCGCCTGGGTTGAGCTGCACCTTGAACCAATCGCGGTCGCCGAGCAGTTCCAGACTGCCGCTCCTGGCCGCCCCGATGGTCAGTTGGCCGAACGGCGCGCCGGGGTCGGTGAAGCTGTTGGCGAAGTCGTCGCCGCCCGCCAGCGGCGAGGCCGGCGGGGTCCAGCCGATGATGTCCAGCTCGCGCAGGTCGGTGGTTGACGGCGCCGTCGGAAAGCCGCCGCCGCCGAAGCCGAAGGCGTCGGCATAGGTGTTGCTCCAGTCGCCGAGATCGTTGCCGTCGCTGATGCCCGCAGCGTTGAACGCGTTGTGGAAGACGAAGCCCGACAGCAGGTTCGACGAGATGCCGAACACCGTCGCCGCACCGTCGCGGCCGCCGGAATAGTCGTGCGCGCCAGTGTTCGAAAAGCGGAACAGATCGAGGATCGAGAACTGGGTCTGGCTCAGCCCTAGCGACTGGATGCGGCCGAACACCCCTTCGGTGATCTCGTGCTCCAAGGCGCCCACGGCGTCCTGGCCGAAGGTCCAGGGCTCAGTGCTGCTGAGAGTGACGTGGTCTTCGTCCGGCCGGCCGCTGGGGCCCGCGAGGCCGAGCGCCTGGGCCTGACCACTGGTCAATCCGAAACCCACGCCGGCGGACGGGTCGAGGCTCGGCAGGCCGGCGACCGCGGCGGCATCGTCGTCGGTGGTCGAATGCGCCGCCAGCGCGCCGATCACCTGGGCATAGCTGTAGAAACTGACGAAGAATTCGTTCTGGGCGGGCGACCCGTCCGCCAGGGGCGCCAGGTCGAAGGTCATCCCGACCGTGACCGGATTGACGAAGTGTGCCTGTAGGAAATTCTCGGCGGTGATGATCGCGCCGCGAAACGCCGGCGTGACGCCCGCGCCATAGGTGTTGTTGAACACCAGCGCGCTGCCCGCAAGGGTGACACTCTCACTACTCAACGGCATACAGAACCCCCCGGGACGGGGCGCATTGGGAGGTGGCAACCCGGAGTTGTCAACGACACAGCTACGCGCCGCGTTCAGTGGGCCTGCGCTTCCTCGTGGCGAGCGCCCGCCAGGATGCCTGGCAGGGAATAGTTCCCCTCGTGGCAGGCGTATTCGAACATCGGGCCTTTCGACCGCTGGAACGCCATCTGGGCGCGCCACGCACGCGTGAAGGTGGCCGGATCCTCGACGGTGAAGTCGTAGAGCAGGTCGCCCGGGCCCGTGCGGCTGAAGCGTTCGGTCACTCGGGCGCCGGCGGAGATGTAGAGGTCGGTGGGCATCTTCAGGGCGTCGCCCGGATTGAAATTGCTGGTTTCGACGACGAGAGTCGCGCCGTCCCACCAGCCGACGGAATCGCCCATCCATGGCCGCACGGAAGCCGGCAGGTGGCGGCCGGGGTCGGCCGCATCGCCGCCCGGCGGACGCGGGATCAGCCGCACGATTCGCACGTCGTGGATGGTTTCCATGACGATGGCGACGGCGTCCGCGGTCTGGACGATCTGGTACTCATTGCCGTACGGGCTGTTCATCATCGGTGGCCCGGCGGCCGCCCAGCCGGCGACTAGGCACTGCTCGGAGACGGTGCGCGATTCCGGATTGTCGGAGTTGCCGTGGGCGGCCGCCTCTCGCGCCCGCGCCGCCAGACCCGCTGGCGAATAGGGCAGTCGGCCGTCTGCCGGATCGACGATCCACGAGGTGCGCGCCTGACCGCCGATGCGGGCGAGCCGGTCGCCCAGGCTCCAATAGTCCACCTCCGAGCCGCGTCCGCCGACGTTGTCCCGCTCGGTGCGCATCTCGTCGATATGGCGGCGCGCATAGGCCGTGGCCTCGGCGTCGGAGAGGGTGAGGCCGGTTAGCCCGACGGGCCGCTGTAGCTCGGTCAGCGAGGTGCTGGTCCAGAGCCCCGACAGGTCGGGATGGGCGGCCGCTCGCCTGTCGCCGGCCAAGGCTCCGCCCGCCACGGCCGCGAGTACAGCGACGACAGCGATCAGGCCGCGCAGATCGAATATCCCCATGCCGATGACGGTAAGCCGCGGTGAGGCTCGGTCAAGTCGATCACGCTCGGGCGGTGAATCTCAGCGGCATGGTCTTCGGCCCGGAGATGAAGTTGGACGGCAGCCACTCCGGCGCGGCCGGCAGTTGGAAGCCGCCCATGCGGGTCAGCACCTCCACCAGCATGGCGTCGATCTCGATCCGCGCGATGTGCTGGCCGAGGCATCCGTGCGGGCCGGTGCCGAAAGCGATGTGCGGATTGGGGTTGCGCGAAAGGTCCAGGGTCTCGGGCCTATCGAACGCCGCCGGGTCGCGGTTGGCGGCGCCGAAGTACATGACCACCTTGTCGCCTGCCTTGATCTGCTGGCCGGCCAGCTCGACGTCCTTCAGCGCGGTGCGGCGCATGTAGATCACCGGGCTGGTCCAGCGCAGCAGCTCCTCGCGCGCGATCGGCAGGCGGCCCGGCAGGTCTTCCATCAGCCAGGCGTACTGCTCGGGATGCTCCATCAGCGCCAGCAGTCCGCCGGACAGCAGGTTGCGGGTGGTGTCGCCGCCGGCGTCGACCAGCAGCAGGAAGAACAGCAGGAACTCGACGTCCTCAAGCTTGCGGCCGTCGACCTCGCAAGCCAGCAGCCGCGAGGCCAGGTCATCGCCCGGCCGCGCACGCTTCTCGGCGATCACGCGGGAGCCGTATTCGAACATCTTGGCGACTGCCGCCGCGCCCGCTCCGGGCGGCAAGGCTTCCGGCGCGGTGTGGATCATCTCAGTCAGCTTGTAGAGCTCGCGCCCGTCGGTGAGCGGCAGGCCCATCAGTTCGGCGATCACGAAAGACGGCATCTCGCCGGCCACCTCGCTGACGAAATCGCACTCACCCCCACCACCCTCAGAACGCTCGATCACAGCATCGACGATCTGGCGCGCCAGGGCCTGGATGCGCTCTTCGCGCAGCCGTGCGGCCGGCAGGGTGAATTCGCTGCGGATCAGCTTGCGGAACTGGGTGTGCTCCGGCGGATCCATCATCAGCATCATCTTGTGGGCGCCGAACCCGCCCACGCCGTCCAGCGGATCGGTGATCATGATCGTCGGGCCCGACGAATAGGACTGGAAGTCGCGGTCGACCTCCCAGACCTCGGCATGGCGGGTGACCGCCCAGAAGCCCTTGCCGCCCGGCTCGTCGTGCCAGCGGACCGGGGCGTTGTCGCGCAGCCAGCGGAACTGGTCGTGCGGCTGGCCGGCGGCGAAGCTGTCGGTGGAGAGCAGGTCGATCTTCATGGTCCCGAACCCTCGTGGCGGCGCGATTGGAGCCCCCTTCCCGCGCGGCAGGCAAGCGCCGGTGGCGCGCGGGGACCTAGCCTTGCTGCGGACGTGGTGGTAGCAGGCCGTGCATGTTCCGACGCACCCTCCGCTCGCCCATCACCCAGGCCCTGCTGATCGGCCTGGCCTTCGCCCCGGTGCTGGCCGGCTGCACGACGCAGGTGAAGCCCGCGCCCAGCCCAGCCATCGTGGCCGCCCGGGCCGGGGCTGGCCACAAGCCCGCGGCCTGTGGCCCCGACCAGCTGGCCGACGTCTCGCCCACCGCGGCGACCTTCGGTTTCGACCTGGCGGACCTTTCCGAGGCCGGACAGCGGCGTCTGGCCCGCGCGGCGGCCTGGCTGAAGTGCAACCCCACCCTCGAGGCGGTGATCCAGCCGGGCGCCCAGAGCCGCGGCAAACCGGCCCACGAGGCAGAGCTCGCGGCCCAGCGCGGCCAAGCGGTCGAAAAGCAGCTGCGCGCGCTCGGCGTGCAGAACGTGGTGCGGATCCTCCAGGCCGGCGCGGCCGATCCCGTCCAGATCCCGCACCTGCTGATCCAGGCCGCCGACCGTGGCTGGTAGGCGGCGCATTACCGCGAATTATCTTTCAAGCGCCACATTCTGCGGAGACATAGGGGCCTGACCGAGGCGCGCTGAGGGGCCGCGCTTTCGATTCGGGGAGACTGACTTCGTGATCGCCGCCGCCATCCTCGCCGCTTCGCAGCTCAGCCTGTCCGCGCCCGACCTGCCGCGCCTGCCGGCGCTGACCCGCGAGGCCCAGATCACCTACGTCGACCGCTCCGGCGCGGTGATCGGCGTGCGCGGCGGCCGCTTCGCTCCTCCGGTCGATCTGGCCCGTGTCCCGGCCTATGTGCCCGCCGCCTTCGTCTCCATCGAGGACCGGCGGTTCTACGAACATGCCGGCTTTGATCCTGTGGGTATGGCGCGCGCGGTGATCGCCGACCTGAGCTCGGGCAAGAGCCAGGGCGCGTCGACCATCACCCAGCAACTGGCCCGCAATCTCTACCTGACCGCTGACCAGACGATCGAGCGCAAGGCCACCGAGCTGATGTACGCGGTACAGCTTGAGCGCGCCTATTCGAAGAAGCAGATTCTCGCCCTCTACCTGTCCCGCGTCTATTTCGGCGAGGGCGCCTATGGGCTGGAGGCCGCCTCACAGCGCTACTTCAACAAGCCGGCGTCCAAGCTGACCGTGCGCGAGGCCGCCACCCTGGCCGGCATCCTGAAGTCGCCGACCCACTATGATCCCGCCGACCAGCCGGAGAAGTCGGCCGAGCGCACCAAGCTGGTGCTGCAGGCCATGGTCGAGACCGGCGCCCTCTCCGAGGGTGACCGCGCCAAGGCGCTGGCCGCCACGCCGAAGGTCTGGAAGGAGGCGCCGACCGCGCCGGCGCAGTATTTCGTCGATTGGCTGGACGGCCAGACCCGCGCCGCCGTTGGGACGCTGAAGCAGGACCTGGTGGTGGAGACCACGCTCGACCTGCCCGTCGAGATCGCCGCCGGCGAGGCCGCCAAGACCGTCGCCGCGCGGTTCGCCAAGCAGGGCGTCGAACAGGCCGCGGTGGTGACGCTCGACGGATCGGGCCGGGTGCGCGCCATGGTCGGCGGCGTCGACTACCAGAAGGGCCCCTACAACCGCGCCGTCGACGCCCATCGCCAGGCGGGCTCGGCCTGGAAGCCCTTCGTCTACCTGACCGCCATGGAGGCCGGCCGCACGCCGGACCTGATGGTGGTCGACGAGCCGGTGACCATCAACGGCTGGTCGCCGCGCAACTTCGAGCCGGAATATCTGGGGCCGATCACCCTGGAAAACGCCTTGGCGCACTCGATCAACACCGTGGCCGCGCGCCTTGCCGACGAGGTGGGCCGCGACAACGTCGCCGCTACCGCTCACCGCCTGGGCATCGTGTCGACGTTGAACACCGACCCGGCGATGGCGCTGGGCTCCAACGTCGTGACGCCGCTGGAGATGGCCCAGGCCTATGACGCGTTCGGCAACGGCGGGTATCGGGTGGCGGCCTATGGCGTGGAGCGGATTCGCACCACCGGCGGCCAGGTGTTGTTCGCGCATCGCGCTAGCGCGCCGGTCCAGGCGATCCTCAACCCGCCGCTCGGCGAGATGCAGCAGATGATGCGCACCGTCATGCGGATCGGCACCGGCACGCATGCGGCGGTCAAAGGCTACGACCTGGCCGGCAAGACGGGCACCACGTCTGACTTCAAGGACGCCTGGTTCTGCGGCTACACCGGCGGGCTCTCCACCGTGGTGTGGGTCGGGCGCGACAACAATTCGCCCATGCGCGGGATCACCGGAGCCATGGCCCCCAGCGAGATCTGGCGCAGCTACATGACCAGCGCGCTCAAGCGCTTGGCCAACGGCTCTATCCCGCCCGGACCGCCGCCGCCGCTCGCACCCGAGGCCCAACCGGTGGCGGCGCCTGCCCCGGCCATGGCGCCCATCCCCAATCCGGCCCCCACTTAGGGCCAGGGATTCACCGAACAACCCGCGATGAGTTGCAATCAAGCTTGGCCTTAGGGCGCGTTACCTGAGTAACCACCCCCTCTAGCTGTGTTGCGGACGTCACACCGACGCCTTTTTGGCAATCTCGTGACAACTTTGGAGTCGCTAACGACTGCGACTACAGCCTTTCTTGACTACGGTTCCCGTCCAAATTGCAACGAACCGCCGTGGGAGAGAGAGAATGCGCGCCATCCTGACCCGTCGCAGCGCCTTGCTGGGCACGACCCTCCTGGCCGGCTTGGCGATGGTGGGAGCGGCCTCGGCGGAGGCGGCCGCGCCCGCCAACCCCGGCACCGTGGGCGAGTTGGTGGTGACCGGCTCGCGCATCCCGCGGCCGAACCTCGAGCAGCCGACCCCAGTGGCCGTCATCTCGTCCGCCATCATCGAGAATGCCGGGCCGCAGAACCTGGGCGACATCATCACCCAGCTACCGGCGGTGGGCTATTCGGGCACGGTCCGCGCCAACGCCAACAACTTCGGCAACGGCGCGGGCGTCAGCTCGATCGACCTGCGCAACATGGGCCTGTCGCGGACCCTGGTTCTGGTCGACGGCCAGCGCCACGTGGCCGGTGACATCACCAGCAACGCCGTCGACATCTCCTCCATCCCGACGGCCCTGGTGGACCACGTGGAGGTGGTCACCGGCGGCGCCTCGGCCATCTACGGGTCCGACGCGGTCACCGGCGTCGTCAACATCATCCTGAAGAAGAAATTCGAGGGCTTCGAGGCCACCGCCGAAACCGGCGGCTATGACGACGGCGGCGGTTTCGGCCGCAAATATTCGGCCGCGATCACCGCTGGCCACACCTTTCTCGACGACAAGCTGAACATCGCCGTCACCGGCTTCTACTCGAAGGAGAATGGCGTCGAGGCCAACCAGCTTCCGAAGGCGCACAACTACGGCCGGATCACCAACCCGGCCGACCTCAAGCCCGGCGGCCTCGATCCGACCTTCTATTCCAGCGGCGCGCCGATCCGGAACAACGGCATCCCCGACACCCTCTACGTCCCGAATGTCGGCAGCGACCTGGTGACCCCGAACGGCGTGCTGCTGAACGCCAACACCTTCGCCCCGCAGTTCTCTTTTGACGCCGCCGGCCACCTGGTGCCGATTCCCCAGCGGACGGGCTTCAACAGCTTCGCCTTCGCCCAGCTGCCGGCCAACTGCCCAGACTGCTACTTCCCCGACGACTTCACCCAGCTGGCCTCGCCGATCGAGGCCAAGGGCGCAGCGCTCAACGCCCACTGGGAGCTCACGCCCCACCTGCGGGCCTTCGCCGACGCCAAGTGGGTGCAGACCGACAGCAACGACACCATTCAGCCGTCCTTCTCCTTCGGCGACTTCCAGCTGCAGCCGGACAACGCCTTCATCACCCCGGAGCTGCGCGCCGCGCTCGTTGGCACGGCGGCGGCCGACTACCCGTTCATCGCCAAGTTCCTGCAGGACGGCCGCAGTGAAGACGCGCGGCGGCGCACCTGGCGCGTCGTCGCCGGACTGGCCGGCGACTTCGATCTGCCGTTCGCCACGATCAACTGGGACGGCGCGCTCAACTACGGGCGCAACGAGAGCCGCTTCACCAACTCCAGCCTGAAGATCACCGAGAACTTCAACGCGGCGCTGGATTCGGTGATCAACCCGGCGACCGGCCAGCCGGCCTGCCGCATCAACGTGGCCTCGGCGACGCAGACCGGCAACGGCGGGGGCGCCTTCAACAAGGGCTCATGCGTGCCGTTCAATCCGTTCGGCCGGCTGAACGGGCCCGCGGCCATCGCCTACGCGTTCGGAGCCTTCGCCACGGACGACACCCTGACCCAGGAGGTCGCCAGCCTGAACGCCAACTTCGACACCAGCCGGTTCCTCAACCTGCAGGGCGGCCCGGTGGGCGTGGCGCTCGGAACCGAGTACCGCCGCGAGCACACCAAGGAGGTCAACGATCCCTTCGTGGTCGCCGGCAACACCGAGAACCTGGTGGGCAACTCGGCCGGCGGCTACCACGTCTACGAAGGCTATGTCGAAGTCAGCCTGCCGATCTTCAAGGACTTCGCCCCGCTCCTGCAGGAACTGACTCTCGACGGCGCCTACCGCGCCGCCCACTACACCACCGTCGGTAATGTCAACGCCTACAAGGTGAGCGGCGTCTATGGCCCGCTGTCCTGGGTGAAGCTGCGCACCACCTATTCGCAGGCGATCCGCGCCCCCAACATCACCGAGGCCTTCCTGCCGCCGACCAGCGGCTTCTTCAACATCACCGACCCCTGCTCGACAGAGAACATCGGCGGCAACGTCAACTACGCCAAGAACTGCGCCGCCGCGGGGGTCCCGGTGGGCTTTAACGCCAACACCAACGCCTCGATCACAGGCACCACCTCCGGCAACCCGAACCTCAACGCCGAGCGTTCGATCAGCTACACCGCCGGCCTCGTCATCCAGCCGCCGATCATCCCCAACCTGGCCATCACGCTCGATTACTACTCAATCAAGATCAAGGACGCGATCACCAACGTCCAGGCTCAGGACGTGATCGACAACTGCTTCAACAACGGCGCCGGTCTCGACACGACCTTCTGCAGCCTGTTCACCCGCGGCTCGGACAAGAACATCAACTCCGTCAACACCACCTATGTGAACGCCTCGAAGCTGTTCACCGACGGCTACGAGCTGCAGGTCACCTACAATACCGGCGTCTCGGACCTGACGCGCATGTGGCGCTACAGCGCGTGGCTCGACGGGCGGCTCGACTTCAACCTGACTGCCGACTTCATCTCCCACCTGCGGAACTTCCCGTTCCAGAACAACCCCAGCCAGGTGCATATCCTGGAAGGCGTGGTCAGCAACAACGTCACCGAAGGCACGCCGCAAATCAAGGCGCTGGCCAACCTGAACTACCGTCAGGGCCCGGTCAGCGTGACCTGGCAGACCCGCTACATCGGCAGGGGCGCGCTGTTCAATCGCGACGCCAGCGCCGCGGACCATTCGGAGTCGCGCCAACCGGCGTTCGCCGAGGCGACCTTCTATCACAACATCGTCGCCCGCTACCGCTTGAGCGGGAATCTGGAGGGCGCGGAGCTGACGGCCGGGGTCAACAATGTGTTCGACGAGACGCCGCCGTTCACCGTGATCGGCACCGGCCAGGACCTGGCCTACGACCTCGGCCGATTCTTCTTCGTCGGCGTCAAGATCCGCCGGTAGACCGAGGCCCAACCGGTGGCGACGCCTGCCCCGGCCACGGCCCCGATCCCCAATCCGGCCCCGACGTAGGAACCAGCCTGCCAAGCTTGCCGTTCATGCCGCGACATTCCTCTTGGAAGGACGCGACCATGAAGTCCGCTCAAATCGCCCTGAGCCTCGCCGCCGTGCTGGTGCTCGGGCTTTCGGCCTGCAGCAAGGGACGCACGGTGGAAGCCGACACCGGAACCGCCACGGCGAAGGTGACCACCGATGCGCCGGCCAGCGCCGTGCCCGACGCCCAGCTTCAGCAACAGGCGCAGCAGGCCGCCACAGCGTCCTCGACGCCGGTGGACGGCTCCGGACCGGTGGCGACGACGACAGCCACGCCACCCACCAAGAAGTAGCCCGTTGTAGTGGACGGTGACGCCCCGCGTGCCGGTGTAGGCCTGCACCGCCGCGGCCGCCGTGGGGTCGAACGGGTCACCAAAGCGGAGTGCATTCTCCAGGTTCATGAGCTTGCCTTGCCCGACTATGGCGAGGCGCCTCGGAACATGCTGTGCTGCCCGAATGAAGACCTATCGGATCGGTGTCATCGGCCTGGGCCAGCGGATCGCCCACGTGTTGGCCGCCATGCAGGAGGTGGGCTGGCGGCTGGACCTGGCGGCCTACGTCGACCCTGCCCCGGTCGGCGAGCCGATCCTGGCGGCCGCCGGCATCGCCATGGGCCGGCCGTTCGAGAGCCCGCAGGCCCTGCTGGCCGCCGGCCCCTACGACCTGATCATGCTGGGCGCACCCAACCATCTGCATTTCGAGCACCTCAACCTGGCGCTGAACGCAGGCCTCCCCGTGTTCGCCGAGAAGCCGATCGTCCGCACCCAGTCCGAGAGCCTGGCGCTGGCCCACCGGCTGGCCGCGGGCGGGACACCGCCAGTGTTCATCGGCCTGGTCATGCGATCCATGCCGATCGTCCGCGAGGTGATCCATAGGGTGGACTCCGGAGAACTCGGAGAGATCGTCTCCATCGACGCCACCGAGCACCTGCCGCCCGAGCACGGCGGTTACCTGGCGAGGAACTGGCGCCGTCGCGCCGAGTGGGGCGGCTCCTACCTGCTCGACAAGGTCTGCCACGACTTCGATATCTTCGGCCGCATCGCCGGCGCGCGGCCGGCCAAGGTGGCGAGCTTCGGCGGGCGCCGGATCTTCACCGCCGCACGCGCCGAGACGGCGCCGCGCGCGTACGACAACGGCGAGGCGGCCTACGCCCTGCGCGACGCCGGCTGGATGGGCGCCAACGATAGCTTCCAGTCCGACATGGACGTGACCGACCACCAGACCGCGATGATCGAATATGAGAACGGCGTCCGGCTGGGCTTCCACGCCAACAGCCACGTCGCGCTCACCGAGCGGCGCTGGTACGTCGCGGGGACCGAGGGCACTCTGATTGCGGACCTCGTGCGCAACCGGCTGATGGTCAGGAAGGCGCTCGATCGCCGCAAGCCCGAGCGCATCGACTACGGCGACCGTACCGAGGACGCCCACAACGGCGCCGACCAGGCGATGGCCCGCGACCTGCTGGCCAGCCTGAGCGATGGCGCCCCGTTCCCGGTCACGCCCTTCGACAGCCTGGAGGCCGGCCTGACGGTGATGGCCATCGACGAGGCCATGGCGTCGGGCGAAGTGCTCGACTGCCGGCCCATGTGGGCCCGCTACGACGCGGCGATGAAGTCCTAGGCTGTCGCGAGCCGGGGCCCTAAAAACGCCTCAGCCGAGGCGCAGCCGTCGCCCGAACCAAGGAACGCCATCTTGATCCGTCAACTCTTCGTCGCCGGCGTCAGCGCCGCCGCGCTGCTCGCGCTCCCGGCCACCGCCATGGCCGCGCCCGCCAAGGCTCACCACATGCAGACCCCCTCTTACAAGAATGCCGCCTACAAGAACGCCATGCTCGCGCCGTGGACCGGCCCGTACGGCGGTTATCCGCGGTTCGACCTGGTCAAGGTCTCCGACTTCAAGCCGGCGCTGGAAGAGGCCATGGCGCTGAACCGTCGCGAGATCGCGGCCATCGCCGACAACCCCGCGCCGCCGACCTTCCAGAACACCATCGAGGCGCTGGAACGGTCCGGACAGCCGTTCGCCCGCGTGCAGATGTTCTACCAGGGCATCTGGGCGGCCAATCTATCGACGCCGGCGTATCAGGCGGTCCAGAACGAGATGGATCCCAAGCTCGCCGCCTTCAACGACGAGATCGTCCAGAACCCCAAGCTGTTCGCCCGCATCAAGGCGCTGCAGGACTCGCCGGCCACCAAGCAGCTGACGCCCGAGCAGCAACGGCTGGTGTGGATATACTGGAGCAACTTCACCCGCGCCGGCGCCGCGCTCGACCCCAAGGCTAAGGCCCGGGTCGGCGAGATCAATCAGAAGCTCGCCACCCTGTTCGCCAAGTTCAATCAGAACCTGCAGGCCGATGAGGCGGGCTGGATCACCTACCTGAAGGCCGACGAGTTAGGCGGCCTGCCGGAGGAGCTTAAGACCGCCGCGGCCCAGGCCGCCGCCGACCACGGCCACAAGGGCGAGTGGGCGATCACCAACACGCGCTCCTCGATGGATCCGTTCCTGACCTATTCCGACAACCGCGCCATGCGCGAGAAGGTCTGGCGCAATTACTACAGCCGCGGCGACCACAAGGACGCCCACGACAACTCGTCCACGATCACCGAGATCCTGAAGCTGCGATATGAGCGCGCCCGGCTGTTGGGCTACCCGTCGTTCGCCCACTGGAAGCTGGGCGACAAGATGGTCAAGACGCCGGACGAGGCCATGGCCTTGATGCTGGCGGTCTGGCCCTCGGCCATCGCCCGGGTCCGCCAGGAGGTCGCCGACATGCAGGCGGTGGCGGCCAAGGAAGGGGCGAAGATCACCATCGAACCCTGGGACTACCGCTACTATTCGGAGAAGGTCCGCAAGGCGAAGTACGACCTCGATAACGGCCAGGTGAAAGCCTACCTCCAGCTCGGCAAGATCCGTGACGCGGTCTTCTGGGAAGCCGGTCAACTCTACGGCTTCAAGTTCACCGAAATCCACGGCGTGCCGGTCTTCCACCGCGACGTGACGGTCTATGAGGTGACCAAGGCCGGCAAGCACGTGGGCCTCTGGTACTTCGATCCCTACGCGCGCGACGGCAAGAACTCCGGCGCCTGGGAACAGGGCTACCGTCCGCAGAGCCGCTTCCTCGGCGCTCAGTCGCCCATCGTCTCCAACAACACCAACTTCGTGAAGGCCGCGCCGGGCCAGCCGATCCTGATCAGCTGGGACGACGGCATCACCATCTTCCACGAGTTCGGCCACGCCCTACACGACCTGAACTCCTCGGTGACCTATCCCACCCAGGCCGGCACCAATGTGGCCACGGACTTCGTGGAGTTCCCCTCCCAGCTCAACGAGAACTGGCTGTCGACGCCGGAGATCCTCAAGAAATTCGCGGTCAATGCGAAGGGCGAGCCGATCCCGCCCTCGCTGGTGGCGAAGATCCGGAAGGCGGCCACCTTCAACCAGGGCTTCACGGTCACCGAGTTCATGGCCAGCGCCATCTACGACATGAAGATCCACCTGGCCGGCGGCGGCGACATCGATCCGGACAAGTTCGAGGCGGAGACCTTCGCCGCGCTCGGCCTGCCGAAGGAGGTGGTGATGCGCCATCGCCCGACGATGTTTGGGCACATCTTCTCGGGCGACGGCTACGCGGCCGGCTACTACAGCTACCTGCAGTCCGAGGTGCTCGACCACGATGCCTTCGAGGCCTTCCTCGAGCACGGCGGGCCCTATGACAAGGCGATGGCCAAGCGCTACCACGACACCGTCGTGTCGGTGGGCAATACGGTCGATGCGGCCCAGGCCTACCGCAACTTCCGCGGCCGCGACGCCACGATCGACGCCTACCTGCGCAACAAGGGCTTCCCCGTGCCGGCGGACACGAAAGGCAGACCCGCTGATTAGGGACCCATCGACAGTCATCGCAGGGCGGTTCCTCCGACTCCCCTTCCCCTTGCGGGGAGGGGCCGGGGGTGGGGGTGTCAGCGCAGCGCTTTGGGGGCCAGAGCGACGGGCCCACAGTTTGCACCCCCACCCCTAACCCCTCCCCGCAAGGGGGAGGGGAAGCGCCAGACGGCTCGCACGCGTTGAATGTCGTTCAGCCTAGGCCCTCAGCAGCGCCTCGCCGAGCAGCTCCTGCAGCAAGGGCGAGTGCGGATAGGGTTGATGGCGGTACTGGCGGAAACCCTCGGCGGTGGCCACGCCGAAGTCCTTTCCGCGCCGCTTGGTCCAGGTGGTCATCGAGGCCAGGTGGTCGGAGATGCCGTGTTGGCGCGCCACCCAGGCGGCCTGGCTCTCGTGGGCGCTGAGCATCTGCTGCTTGAGCCCGAACCCTGAGGCCACGTCGGCGCCGAAGTCGGCCACCACGGCGCGGCCCTCGCGGTCGCGCCCGCCGATCGGGTCCATGAAATAGAGATGCGGGATCGCGCTGAGCGGCGCGGCCGGGCCGGTGCGGTAGTTGGGCACGGAGGCGGCGAAACAGGCGTCGCGGACCAGCATGCTCGCGGCCTCATGGTCGGGATGATAGTCGGCCGGCGAGGCGGTGATTACCACGTCGGCCTGTGCCCAGCGGATCAGCTCGGTCACCGCGCGGCGCGAGGGGTCGTCGTTGAACACGCCCAGGTCCGGCAGGTCCGCGCAGCGGTAGCCGGCGCCGATCAGGGCCGCGGCGGCGGCGGCCTCGGTCTTGCGGACGGCGGCGGTCTCGGCGAGGTCGGTGGCGTCCGAGCCGCACTCCCCGGCGGTGACGGTGACGATGCGCAGGGCGTGGCCGGCGGCGGCCAGCAGGGCCAGGGTCCCCGC